>JANMLD010000016.1:0-3309 GCA_031372345.1 Pirellula sp. | reverse complement strand
CGTACCATTAATGAATGGTTCAGGATCCGAAAGAAACGCTGCCAAAGCGGTTCCAACCAAAAGTGCCCCTTTGTTTTTCCAAACGAAACTCATTGCATTGTCGCCGTACTTGCCAACGACATTCATCAATTCCGATGTTCGTCCGATTTTCACCAATTCACCTCCATCCATCATCATCTTGATTTGACGTCCACTCTTCGTCGACACGCTTCGCAAGGCTGAGGCGGCGGACTGACCGGCCATCGCCAGAACCGGTTCTGCAATTTCGCCATGTTTGATCATCGCTTCCGCCGCGTCGTCCCCTAGCTTTGCAGCAATCGCGCGACGGCTTTGATTGCCGACTACCCAGATGGCTTCATCACCATGCTTGGCTAATAACCTGGCGGACTGTTGCACTCCCTCAGCGGCGGCGTCGTCTAACAACTGGATGGAACGGGGGCCCACCTTCCGAACCGCCTCGGCCACGTCATCCCCATACTTGACTAGGAGTGATTCCACCTTGCGCGTCAGTACTTCGCTCCCCTCTTCGGCAACTTCCTTGCCGAAACGCCGAGACACGAACTCAACCAGTTCGCGAGCCATGGCCGCTTTGCTCTGCGCGAATACGTTCGAACCCGTGCAAGCACACACAGCAAGAGCCAATAGAATCCGTAGCCATGCTTTTGGTATCATTCGCTTGTTGTCCCGGCTGAAGGAGAAGGAGTGTCTTGAACGGAATCGGGTTCCACACCCAGCAATTTCAGAACGGCGATCCGCCGCAATTCCGCCCTGGATCTGGCGATCTCTTCGAAATGTTGCACTAGGCCTTTTGTCTTTTCATCGCCATAGCAAATGACCCGCTGCATTACTTTGAGCTGGTGGTTTAGCTCGTCTTCTATGTTCTTCGAAGGGTCGCTCCATCGTGACCAAATGGCTGATACGATTTGGTCGATCACCAGTCCAACAATGACGCCAATGCCCAGCGTCACCCATCCCGACGCCGCGCCTGTTCCAAGGATTCCAGCCGATACGCCTAAGCGAACCGCGACTTGAGTTAACACCTCGCCAACGATGATTGAGACCAATTGCGAACTGATGTTGGACTGCAGGTCATAACCCGAAATATGCTTGGCGTTTTCAATGGCGGCGTCGAAGTGGGATTGAACTTCCGCGGCATCCATCATACCAAGTTCGTAGGTATGCGAAAAGTCTTCGACATCGACACGCAAGTCGACGAGCATCTTGCTTTCCGTGCTTCGAATTTCCGCAAGAAACTCTGTTACGGCCTGTTCGATGGCTTTCGTTAGTTCCTCGCCTTTGAGCACTTGCAATTCAAACTGCTCTCGCAAATACTCCGCGTGTCGATCTCCGCGAGTGAATGGGGTGGCGTCGGCAATGATGCGCCACTTGCTACCCCAACCCAAAGCCGACTTCGCGAATGTGCTCGACGCTAATCGGCTCTGATCGAACAACCTGTTGAGTGAAACAAAGTGATTTCTGGTTGCGCTGATGATCCTCTCGTCAGCGCGTTTGAGATGTGGGCCAGCAATTGCAAGCGGGCTAGGAGCCTTCGGCGATGGTGACGCAAATTCGCGACGGTTATGCATTCGAAAACCCAGCCAACAAATGGCGATCACCAACGGAACAACAAGAGCACAAGCTGTTCTCGCTTTCACAATTGGCTCCCGTTTTTTCGAAAATGTGGCGTGGCTGTCCCGCCGTGATTACCAACTTGATCATTTCGGCGTGGTACACCGAACCACATTATCGCAGTCTCACCCTCCATTTGGTAGATCCGGATCGAGTAGAATCTTGGTCTTCCCTCCGGTTTCCCGGTTTTCTCGACGTGGACACAAATTCCATCAAAACAAAGGCATTCGAACAAATGGCACGATCTCTAACAAGGCACTGGAAACGACTTGCTGCCGTGACACTTCTATCTTTTCTGGTTCCAACACCCTTTGCCCACGCCCAATTAGACGCCGTCGCGATCACTCCCGATGTCGTTTATGGGCACAAAGATGGGATGGCCTTGACCTTCGATATTTTCCGTCCGAAGGAGAATGCCAACGGCATTGGAATTCTGTTCATGGTAAGTGGCGGATGGGTATCGACTTGGATTGAACCCAAACAGAGCATTCCGATGTTCAAGCATTTGCTGGATCGCGGCTACACGGTCATCGCGGTTCGGCATGGCAGCAGCCCTCGTTACCTGGTGCCCGAATGCGTTAGCGATGTCCAACTTGCCCTCAACTTCATCTCCAAGCATGCAGCCGATTGGAATATTGACCCGAAGCGACTGGGTGTATTCGGTTTCAGCGCAGGTGGGCATTTATCGCTAATGCTTGGTACGGTCGGGGGGACGAAGAAGGGTTCAGAGGATGTCGCCCGGGTTGCAGCGGTCGTGGCGGTTTTTCCGCCAACGGATCTCGCGCCATATGTGGATCCCAAGAGCCCGTTGCGAGAACAATTCCCGGCGCTCAAGTTTGAGCCATCCAGATCGGACACTTATTCACCTCTCATGCAAGTGACGGCAGACGACGCACCCACTTTGCTCTACCACGGCGACAAGGACGAATTGGTACCGCTTTGGCACAGCGAGAAAATTCAAAAAGCCTTCGAGGCGGTTAAGGTAGACAGCAAGTTGGTCGTGATCCCAGGGGCTGCCCACGGCTTCAACGAAGAGGGAAATCGACGACTGGCCAAAGACATGGGCGACTGGTTCGATAAACACTTGATCTCATCTAGCAAGTAAAGCAAATCCTGTGAAAGTGTCAACAAAAGCTGCGCCCGCGGCAGTTAACTGACGTTGGGCCATGATCGAACCATAGATCCAATGACGAGTATTCAGACAATCAGCATCTTTGAAAGGTTTTTTGCGAGGGTTACGATCGATTACTGCCGCTCGTGCCGTATTTGCTTGGATCGCGATAACACTGGGACTTACAAGCTTTTTGTGACGGACCAAACCAAACCTTTCGTCGTGGATTCGATTCGGCGACTCTTGAAGGATCCCCTAGGCTCCGTCGTTGTTGATGACATGGATCTTGATCGGCGGATTGACCTTGCTTTTGAGGCCAATCGGCTTGCCAGTCGAATACAGGAGCCAAGTGCGAATGCCGAGCATCCCGTAGCCGCCGTCCTGCTTTCCGCAGATGACACGAACGATCTTCTCCAAGACCAATCGGCTACTCCCGTTATCGAACTGGTCAATCGCATTCTGTTCGACGCCGTGCAACAGCAAGCTTCCGATATTCATTTTCAACCCGTCGAAAACGCCATGGTCGTTCGAATGCGGATGGATGGCGTACTGTTCGATACCCGCGAAAT
>JANMLD010000460.1:0-2084 GCA_031372345.1 Pirellula sp. | reverse complement strand
GCAGGTAGAGCGTCCGAAGTGGCGGGAGTTGTTTTATGGTGAGGCGCATCCATGGTGGTACGAGTGGACGAGCCTGGGTAAGAGTCCGCCAAGTTGACGACGTCAACACCGATGAACACCCGCAAAGCCACTAAGTCATGTGCTGCAATAGCAGGCCGGGGACCGGTCTAGACCGAGTTGGAAAGCTAGGCAAAAGAACCGTCCCAATCGGTCTTATTGCACCGGTTACCGACCAGCCGAAAGCCAAGAGATCAGTAACGTCGGGCAGTAAGAAACGGAAAAGAAGGCGAATCTAGCCGCGACCCCCATAGTGAAGAGCTTAGTGTTCGCAGTAATATAGACAGGGGTGGAGACGAAGCGGCTCAGTCCAACGCACAATCTATCCCTCCGTTCCGCTCCCAGGAATTCTACTCGAATTCCTTCCCGCTTCAGTTGGGATAGATTGCTATTCGTTCGTCCGGGGAGAATTGATGGCGTTTCCTGACGCAGACAAATCAATCGTCACAGAAGAAAAACTCTGCGACTATCTCCTAAATCCGACACATCCTGTCGGCGGTCCAAAGGCAGTTTGGTTTGCGTCAATTGGCTATACACGTCAAAACTGGAAGGAACTTCGCGAAGATTTACTTGCAATCGCAATTGCGTGCGAAGACTTCGTTGCCAAACCGTCGCCGTATGGAGTAAAATACGAGACGACAGGCGAGTTGGGAACTGACGGCCGCAGACCGGGAGCGGTCGTTGCTATATGGATTGTCGAACAGAACCTGCCCCCGCGACTCGTTACGGCTTATCCTGGAAATACTTAATGATCACTGAACATTCCATGGTTGTATTGATTGCTGATCGACCTGCCTCTGGGCTATATGCTGGCGACGTGGGGGCGGTAGTGCATGCTTATGCAAACAACGCAGCGTACGAAGTTGAGTTCGTGGATGGTGATGGATCGACGGTAGCTTGCATCACCCTTGATGCGCACGACGTTCGCACAATGGACCGAGGCGAACTTCTGCACATCCGTCGTCATGCAGAAGGGACGAACAAACCGATGCACCAAAGCGGCGGGCCTCCCGCTTCCTCATAGAGACATTTCTTGCCGCCGCTGGATGATCGGCGGCGTTCTGCATATCGACGATGGATGTTCCCTTGATGGATGCCGACAGAAACGAACAGCGACGCTTCATTCTATGGAGCATCTCACGCACGGTTCCCCCACCGGCGACTGGGCCGAGGGTTGTTCATCCGGTGCCGACTGAACCGGCGCGCCCCGGTCTCTTAGTTCGCATAGTTTCAGTGATGAACGCTGTCCTCAAGCGATTGTTTGCAAATCCCCTGACAACTCTCACCGGAGCCGTCTGTGCGATTGTTTTCCTACTATCAACGTTTTTCTGTGCAAGGCAAATAATCGCGATCGCGAAGATTGCGGATGCGTATACGGAATTAGAACGGCTTGGCGCCGTACGATTCCCTAACCACCCATCAAGAATTGTGTTCCGCGATCCGAGCTTGAGTGCTTCAGACCTGCAGAAGCTCGTCCCGTATTTGAAAGCAATCCCAACTGGTGGCGATTTGAACGCAAAATTGCCTCCATGTCGCGTCCTTGATTTCACGTCGTGTCGCAATATTACCGAGATCGAGGTTTATCCGCTTATGGACGAACTCGAAATGACTGTAATGTTGTTCTACACTAAGAAGGGTCTCCCTCAGAATGCTAGATCATTTGACCTACAGCGCCTGCAGATGAACGCCGAACGCCGCCCCAATGTTTCCCGATAATCATGCAGAACAAAGCATATCGGGATAGGGGCCCGGATTGCTCCGGGGCCCCTCCCACACCACCTGGCATGCGGGTCCGCACCAGGCGGTTCAATTTCTAGGAGCGAGTCTTGCTCCAGATTTCATAGAGACTCACCAAGCCACTCTTGGCTAGATAGTCGTTCGTCAGCGCGCGTTCCACACTTCGACATTTCGACATAAACCAAGGTCCACGGGAGCTAGAAGCTAATGGCACCGCATCCTCTCGCTTGAGGCCGAGTTTCATGAGGTTTCGGGCTCGCGCCCCTGTCTTACGCCATTGCTTCCAATAA
>JANMLD010000404.1:0-5402 GCA_031372345.1 Pirellula sp. | reverse complement strand
TTTCGGGGCATCAATCCTGACACGGTTCTCGAATACCTAGATAGGCGAATAGGTTGGTGCTTTGAGGCTCCAGCCCTGTTGGCGATCACGGGGCTCATCGTGTTCACGCTTTTCTTCTTTATTTTGCAGGGGATTACTCGTTCTTCGAGCCTGCTTAACATGAACGCGTATCTAACATCCCATACCGTCGGTTGGCTCCTCGTTGCATTCCTAGGGCTCAAGTTCATTCATGAACTTGGGCACGGAATCGCTTGCAAGCACTACGGCGGCGAATGCAATGAGATGGGGATCATGCTCATTATCTTTACGCCATGCCTGTATTGCGATGTTACAGACTCATGGATGGTCGAAAGCAAATGGAAGCGCGCCATGATTGCGTTGGCCGGAATCTGGTTCGAGTTGATCACAGCGTCGCTTTGCATGTGGATATGGTGGCTTAGCAATCCCGGTATCATCCATAGTGTGTGCTTTCACGCGATGCTCGTTGGGAGTATTGGAACGATCGCCTTCAACGGCAATCCATTGCTGAAATACGATGGTTACTTTGTGGTTTCGGACTTGTTGGATCGCCCCAATCTCTGGCAAAGCTCAAGGAGAGTAGTCTTGAACGGCTTCGTGCGATTCTATGTACGCAATGTTGCAAGCTCAGCCATGGATTACAGCGGCCGAGGCAATGGGTTCTTGTGGTTTTATGGTTTGCTTTCCGGGGCTTATCGCTGGATTTTATTCGTGGTGGTCCTGATGATTGTTTACAAATGTTGTCAAGTTCTCCGTCTTGAGTTGTTGGGACTTTTCCTGATCGTCTTCGCGTTGATTGGCTTGCTGGTGAGCGTTTTCAATCGGATGGTGACTTTTGTGGGCACTCACGGTCGCATTCGCAATTTGCGAAAAGGACGTATTTCGCTATCTGTATTCATTGCACTTTCTCTACTCGCGGCCGTTGTTTGGATACCGCTGCCTGCTCGATTGCATGCTCCAGTATTTCTGGAAGTGAAGGATGCTAAGTCGGTTGTCGTGATGGTCGATGGAAAACTGCTGCGATGTCAACCAGAGGGGGCACTTGTCCGGTCGGGAGATGCGATTGCCGTACTTGATTCGCATGATCTTCAGCTCAACCTGGCTGCTCGACGCGGCGAACTTTCACGCCAACGTGCACGCTTGATCGGCTTGGAGTCTCGTCGGAGCGATGACGTTCTTATTGCGTCGCGGATTCCGACGGTTCAAGAAACGATTATTGGTTTGGAGCTTGAGGTGGAGCGGTTGGCATCTGAGCAGGATCAATTGACATTGCGTGCACCGATCGATGGAATCATTATTGCGCCGCTCAGAACGGACGGGCCCACTACGAACGACGTTCCATTTTGGTTTGGCACTCCATTGGATGTCGAGAACACTGGTTGCTTTTTACGCCGTGGAACCCTTTTGTGTCAAATTGGACAAGCGGACCACGTTCAAGGGACCGTCTACCTATCACAAGCTCAAGTCGAGCTTGTTCGTCCCGGACAAGCAGTGACAATCAAATCGAAAGCATTACCTAGCGCTTCGTTCCGAGGGAGGTTGGTCGAAGTTGGCAGCACCGGCCATCCAGAGATTCCACTAGAGATTGCGAGATCTGGCCTCGTTCCCCATAGGACCAACAAGGAGGGGCGTCCGGAGTCCTCTGAGCCCATTTATGTCGCACGTGTTGAGATTCAGAACGGCTCGTTTGAAGCGAATGAGGCGGTTCCAATGCATCATACGATCGGCGCGGTCCATATTCAAGTAGATCCTCAGTCCATCGGAACTCGACTTGCCAGGTTTGTCTATAGCACGTTTTCTTTCGATCCTACGGTACAACGAAAAGCAACCCCGTAATTGCGCTTGCCTGGACGACTCCAGGCTTCCATTGGAGTGGTTGCAGTTCTCTGACCTTAGGGGCTCCCCACCCCGCTTCGTAGGGCCATCTAAAGGTGTACGTTTGATTAGGTTGTTGGATCGTCATCGCATAGGGTATTGAAGGAATGGTCGCAAAGAAACGAACGCCGGAAACAGCTGGCTGCAATACGCCGCAGGTCCGACCGTAACGTTCCAAATTGACTTCTTCGAAGTAAAGTGGCTGATACGGAAAAACTTGGTCGCTGTTAGTTCGTTTCTCGATCAACGTGTCTCCAAGCATTTCATCAGATCGTGCAGCCAGAACTACCGGTACGTCTCCCAATGCCTGATGGGCGAGGTTTTCAGGAACGGCGTTGCTCGTTCCTTTGGACTTTGGCCGCACGTCGATGCTTACTTGTCCGATCGGTCGTTGTGCAGGCAGGAAGCTGGTTGCTCGCTTCTTAGTGTCACTGCCTTTCGCAGCCTCACTGCCTTTCGTAGCGTCCGCTCCATTTTTGGCTTTCGGAATACGCTCCGGTTCGTCCGTCGTTGGCTTGGCTTGAGAAAATGTGCTCACGAATTTGCTATCAAACGAACGCGTTCGTGTTGTGCGTGGCTGCAATCCAGAAATCTGAGGTTCCAAAGCGAGTTGAACGGCCGGTGGCTGTAAGGCGCTTTGGGCGAAGAGGATACTGTCGGAATACAATTCGACTACACCCAGTGTCAAAGGGCAAAAAAGGCCGAACAAGACTCGACGCAACGTGCGAGAAGATACCGAGGAGATTTTCTCCCGAATGTGTGCAACATCCATGTCACGATACATCCTAAAAACCAGGAAATCCTTAGATTTCTAGCAAAAGCTATCCGTAGCTGTGCCCGTACGTGCTTTCGAACGAAGGAAACCAACGGGCTCATTTTTATGGGCCGGTATGCTATCATAGGAGCAATCGGTTCGAACTGAACAATTGGAAGAACCCCACGTAGCAAATCCCTAACAAGCAGACTTTGAAACGATAAGATCTTACGTTTAGGCTATAGACTGTCGAACATAAGGTTTGTCCGGGATGACTGAGTTGACGAATTGTCTTGTTCTGGCGAGCAACGATAACTGAAGAAAAATTCAGCTTGCACCGCAAAATCAAAAAAACCGCGCTTTTCAGATCTTAACCAATGAGCGCTTCGTCATCGTTGGCTTAATCCGAGCGCGGTCATCGTACTGATCCAAATTCAGGAATGAACGCTTCGATGGCTAGCACTTTAGAGTGGTTCAAAAAAATCGCCGAAAGGCTTGTCCGCCAAGAAGAGAAATCGACTCATCGTGAGTCCAACCTCTTCCCTAGGGTTTACGATTCTCGACTCGAGGATCGGCGTGTGCTCAACGCAGGTGCCGTGGTATCCGCAGTCGATCTGCTCGCACTTCGGTTTGATGCAGGGCAGTTGGCAAACGACGGTAGTCCGGACAAATTTGAGTTGGTGCGACTGGACTCGTCTACTGGGGCGAATCAGATTGCTGTAACGATCAATGATCAGCGTGTTTGGCAAGGAAGTGCGACGGAGTTGCAATCCGTCCGTTTTGACGGCTCGAACGACGCGGACCAGTTCTTGATCGATCCTACAATACATTTCCGAGACGGCATCTACGTCAATGGAACGGGAATCGAAACAGGACCGCAGTCTCTCGGTTCAAGCGATCTCGTCGTATTTGCTAGCACGTCCAAACTTCGATTCGATGAAATCCTTTACCAAACAACGGACCAACTAACCCAAGTCCGCTTCGCTGCCCCGTCTCAGCATTTGAATTCGCTGGTCCAAGTTCAAAACGTGGAAACGATAAGGGACTTGAGTCTGACAACAGATCGTACGATTGCGATCGATTCCCAGGACAACTCCTACGTGTTGCGTAATGAACAGCCGATGGGCGAACAACCGGCGCTTCAATTCTCGAATCAAAAGAATCAAATTGAATTCGCAGTCCCTTCGAACCGCTTGACGATCGACACGCGGGCTGCGACTGCTAACCGAAACTCGATCTTGATCGACACGGCGAACCTCAAGGGACTCGATCAGCTGAAAATCGCCGGAAGTGACACCGATATCGTGCGACAGAAAGGTCATTTAACCATTGGGCGATCCCTGACGATAGAGGCTGGGAGGATCGATATCGAAGGTTCGATTGCAACCGGTCCCGAAGGAGACGTACGATTGGATGCGGGTCCGGGTACGCTAACGGTAAACGGAGTCATCAGCAGTCGTGGAGATGACCTGCAGCGCGGTGGTAGTGTTGTTCTCACGGGAGAAAGAGTGAGTTTGCAAGAGTGGACTCGAGTCGATGTTTCTGGCGGAACGGGAGGTGGGCAGATTCGAGTCGGAGGTGGGTATCAAGGCAAAGACTCGAGCCTTCGCAATTCGCACTACACTTACGTTGCTGCTACCGCGTCCCTTAACGCGGATGCCCGTATTAACGGCAATGGCGGAACGGTAATCGTGTGGTCAGATGATACAGCCATCGTGGATGGATCTGGCAATATTTTTGCTCGAGGCGGATCAACAGCAGGAGACGGCGGTTTTATTGAAACCTCTGGGAAGAAGTTCTTAAAGGTGGACGGTGCAACCAATGCTTTTGCCTTCAATGGAAAATCTGGTACCTGGTTGCTAGATCCGAACAATATCGAAATCGTCACGATCGCTGGCGCGACGCCGCTCACCAGTTATGTCCTTATATCGACCATTATATCTGGGCTTGTAACGGGTGACGTTTCCATCATTACAAATACGGCGAGTGCTGGCAATGGAGACATCACGATTGTCGATGCTCTCACCCTGACTCCGTTAGCGCGAACATTGACGCTGAACGCAACTCGCGATATCAAGTTCCTGAGCGGGCTAACGGGAAACTCCAATCTTCAAGTATCGCTGATTGCTGGTCGTGATGTCGACACCTCGGCAGTTGCGATAGGGCAGTTGGGATCTTTGACGATCTCCGCCGCTCGCAACATCAGTCTTGCGAGTGTCAATCTCTCTGGAGGTACGTTTTCTGCAACGGTCGATTCGAACGACAACGATAGCAACGCAACATTTCAATCGACGGGTGCTCTGTCGGCTGGCACGATTATTATTACAGGGTCAACCACCGTCAACGACGATGTTACTTTTGGTTCGACGGTGACATCGACCACGGGTGCGATCCAGTTCTCGAACATAAATGACCTTGCCTTCCAAGGGGACGTTGCGGCTGCCACCAACATCACCTTTACCAACGTCACTGGTCCTCTGTCTTTGGGATCCAATGTGGACGTAACGGCTAACAACGGACCGATCGATTTTTCCAATATTACCTCCGGTATCCAGCTGGCTGGTAGCAATGGCTCCACCAATATTCTCACGGCCAATGGAGCTACGGGCAGCCTTACCCTCGGGAATGTCTCGGCGACCAATCCTACTGTCTCGTTGACTCTGTCGAGTTCCACCAGCACGTCGATGGGCAGCATCGATATTCAGAACGGTACCCTAGCGGTTGCAATCGATTCTGACAACAACAATAGCGGCGC
>JANMLD010000402.1:0-1285 GCA_031372345.1 Pirellula sp. | reverse complement strand
TTTATTGTGCCCAGGCAATATTGCGGTTTCCGGCCACGTAGCATCGATCGATGCGGTAGCCGAGAAAGCGGCCGAGGCAGGTGCAACCAAGACGATTCGTTTGAACGTCGCCGGTGCTTTTCATACCGACATTATGGAATCCGCGGTTGCGAGATTGGCTTCGGCTTTAGTAACAACTCCGTTCAGCAACGCCCGATTCCCTTTGTTTTCCAACGTCGATGCCCAACCGCACGCGGGAGCCAGCGAATTCGCACCTTTGCTGATGAAACAAGTGGTTTCACCGGTGCAGTGGGAGAGCACCCTTCGAAATCTTTTGGCGGCTGGCGTGGATCAATTCTACGAAATCGGTGCTGGCCGAGTGTTGGCCGGAACGCTGAAGCGAGTCGATCGCAAAGCAGCCTGTGAATGTTTTGGCGATTAGCCTTCTTGATACGAAAGTAAACCATGTCTTCTAGTTCATTGGGATTGTCAGCTGACCTTTCTGGCCAAATCGCCCTTGTGACGGGCGCTTCCCAGGGGCTCGGTCAGACCGTTGCGGTTAGGCTTGGCGAAAATGGTGCCAAGGTGCTCTGTATTGCCCGCAATGCGGACAAGCTTGCCGAAACCGTATCGCTGATTCAGGCCGCGGGTGGCGAAGCGGTCGCGATCGCTTGCGACGTAACGGATCGCGAATCGGTTGAGAAGCTGTTCGAACAAATCGAGACGGAATACAAAAGACTGGACATCGTTGTCAACAACGCTGGCATCACTCGGGACACGTTGCTGCCGAGAATGACCGATACGCAATGGGACGAGATCATTGCTGCCAACTTGACGAGCTGCTTTCTGTTTTGCCGAGGTGCGACACGAATCATGATGGGGCAGCGTTACGGCCGAATCATCAACATGTCGAGCGTTTCCGGCTTGATCGGCAATCCAGGTCAAACGAATTACTCCGCAACCAAAGCTGGGATGATTGGTTTTACTCGGTCCTTGTCGCGTGAAATGGCGAAGCGAAAGATCACGGTCAATGCGGTGGCGCCAGGGTTTATCGAAAGCGACATGACTCGAGCGTTGGGGCCAGCCGTAACCGATGAGGTTAAGAAAAGAGTTCCTGCGAATCGACTTGGAACAGCCGATGACGTGGCGGCCTGTGTTTTGTTTTTGGCAAGCAAGGCTGCAAGTTATGTAACCGGCCAAGTGCTGACGGTTGACGGCGGCATGACTGGCTAGTGTTGTTGTGGCTGAGCGAGGCCCTCGCTCAGGTTCGCTAGGAACGCAACGAGCGAAGGGCCTCGCTCGTCCA
>JANMLD010000326.1:0-2553 GCA_031372345.1 Pirellula sp. | reverse complement strand
GGATGTGAATGGATCGCCTGCGCCAGAACGGAAGTTGACCCCAAAGAAGTCATCAAAGAAACCGTTGTTTTCCGTATCGACACCATCGGCCCAATTGGCGTCGGCGAGCAAGTCTTGAGCGTCGATGCGACCGTTGTTGTTGAGGTCGCGCACTAATGAAGCATTAGGCCCGTTCCCGATACCGCCGAAGATTAACGAATAGGGCGTTGTGATCGAGCGAGTGACGTTATTGAGATCGTAGAACGTGATCAATCCATCGCCGTCGATGTCGGTCAACTTCGCCTCAACATTGTCGAGATAATCGGGTGGCAGTTCGCCCTGGTTCAGCCAAATGTTCAGATACAAGTCATGGTGGGTTGAATCGATGCCCGTATCGACGACGCCAACGACGGTTGACAGACTGCCGCGAGTGACATCCCAGGCATTCGTTGCATCGATTTTGCTGAGACCCGGTAGCAATCCCGCGACGAACTCCGGATCATTGGGTGTTGTCGATTGGCCTTCGATGAGTTGATTGAGATGGAAGGAATCGACGGCGGCGTTGTGAGCCAGACTGGCTTCGATGTCCGCGCGCGAACCGCCTTGGCCACGAACCAGGAGCAAGCCTTCGCTGCCCAGGCCACTGATAACTGAAAAATCGTTGTTGGCATCATCAAGCAGCAAATCCGCATTGGCGAGGTGGCGAACCGTTTCCGCTGACGGCTGCTTAAGCTGCACGATCCATTCGCCGACGGCACCGGGCAGCGGTCCAGCAACGCCGTCAGGCAAACTGGGGTCAACACTCGCAAGTGATCTCAGTGGAATGCGCTGCGTGCTTTGAATCGACTCAAACCATGTGATCGGGGCGGTCGACGGTTGATTTGGATCTCGCGCTTCGAGCCGGATTGGATCCAGATCCGCGGACAGCAACTGTCTTTGCTCCAGCAATTCGAACCCCAGTCGAATTCGGGCGTTGCGGAGCCGATCGCATTGGATTCGATGGAACTGACGAGACGAAGTGTGATGCACGTGCTTGGTTTTGTGAGCCATGATATTCCGTTTGCCCGAAAGCCGTCGCCAGTTAAAACGCGTTTGGTGAGCTCAAAACGCGAAACGCCAAAAACCAACCTCCATTTGGAGGCAAGTTCGTATAGCTTACATGGCGAAAGAAGTGGATACCACTAGCGCTGCGAGTACGAAACAACCTTGCTTGAAACGATCGTAAGGGTCGAAGGTCCCGCAGTTTGCCGATGGATGTGTTCTTCAAGGATAAACTGTCGGGCCGTTGGCCCTGCGATTTGTGTTGTTATACGGGCCCAGGCCGTTGGCCTGGGCTAGGTAAACGAACGGGGCTTTGCCCCTAAATCAAAATAGCTCAACTTCAAAAGTCGCTGGCCGTGGCTGGGTTTGATGCGCTGCCGAAGACTGCATAATTTACCGATCCGGTGCCGGTGGTGAGGCCGCTGCGGGTGATCGTAAAGGTGAACGCCGTGACGCCACCACCATTGCCTTCGGCTTTGACCGCTGAAGTCGCCGCGATGGCATAGGCCGTGTCGTCATTGCGTATCGTCCCGATTGCTGTGCTGGTGACAATCGACGTGCCAACGCTCGGGCTGCTGAGGACCTCAGAAATGGGGTCAGACCTCAGAAATGGGGTCAGGAACCAATAGCCAAATGGCCCGAAGGGTGCTACGCACTATTGGTTCCTGACCCCTTTTCTGAGACATTGTTACACTAATTCAGAGATAACTTCGCGCAGCCGAAACATGATTCGGCTGCGAGCGGTGTAGATCGCACCGACGCTCTTACCGAGCTTGGCGGCCACTTCCTCGGTTGTCAGATCACCAGCGGCCGACAATTCAAAAGCTTGCCAGGTATCGGGACGGAATTCGACTTTCACCATTTCAGCAGCGCGAAGATAAAGTTCGCGACGCAGCTCGGTTTCGATCAATGCCGTCGTTGCACCATCTCGATCGACGGCCTCACGCAAAAATTCTTCGACGGAGGAGCCACCCACTGCTAGATCCATGGGCCGCCGCATCAGTGCATTGAGAATCGCGTTTTTCGTCACGCGGCTCAGCCAATGCCGAAACCGCGTCGACTCGCCCCGTTTTTCCCAATTGCCAATTGCGCTGGCCACTGCCATCAGGACTTGCTGCGACAAATCCTGAGCGTCCGCGTGCTGCAGCCCACGAGCCAGAGCGATCCGGACGATCGCTGGCTGGTAAATCCGAGCGAACAGCTCCCACGCCTCCCGATTGGCGGGATCTTGGACCTGCACCAGCAGGCTGTCACGTGTTTCTGGGACATCGCTCAAGAAAATGGTCTCCTACAGGGACTAACACAGCCTGAGACACATTCTGTCAGAAATTTTGCAATTTGGGTGGATGCGACCAGAAGACCAAGCAGCAGACTAAAAAAGAACTGAAACGCTGGCAAAGTAACTGGCTTGCACCAATCCTTTTTCTGGTTCTAAGCCCGAAGGGCTGTCACATCCTTTGCCGGGGTCGAAGGCACCGGTATCGGTTGAGTTCGAATTGCAAAGGCCTGAAAGGCAACGCTGTGAAGCATTTC
>JANMLD010000312.1:0-13886 GCA_031372345.1 Pirellula sp. | reverse complement strand
TCAGCATCGAACGATTCGAGCCGAAGGTGTTGGCTCGGCGATCAATCTGTCGGGGGTCACGAGTGTCTCCGGTGGAACGCATTACAACGCGCGCCTGTTCATTCAATCTGTCAACGGTGGTCTGATCAATCTGTCGAAGGTAACAACGATCGGCGAGCCGACCAGCGGCGATACACGCTATCGATCGATTGACGTATCAGCCGAGGGATCATCAAGTTTGGTGCAACTGGATGCGTTGACAAGTTACTCGGATGAGTCTTCCTACGACTTTGAGTGGGGACTCTATTCGACTCTGAAAGCCAAGCAAGGTGGTGAGGTGCGAGTACCGCAACTCAAAACGCTCAAAGGGGTCAACTTGGTGCTGGACAGCACCGGCGTTGTGACTCAACAACAAATAGAGAGTTTCACCAACGGGCGTTTGGAGATTGCAGACGGACAAACATGGAATTTCCCATTCCTAACGAATGCATCTGATACCGATATTGAGATCCAGCGGGGTTTCGGAAAATTCCCAGCTTTGACATCGCTACAGTTCGGTTCCGTACGACTGACAGGACGTGGGCAAGTCTCATTGCCTGTTGTGGTGAACATCAACGGCGCTAGCCTATACGCTGGTCCATCGAGCACCATCTCGTTACCGCAGGTAAAGGAGTATCAGCACGCATCGACAGGCAACGATCAGCATCGAACGATCCGAGCCGAAGGAACTGGCTCTTCGATCGATTTGTCAGGTGTCACGAGTCTCTTGGGCGGGACTCATTACAATTCGCGTGTATTCATTCAAGCCGTCAACGGTGGTCTGATCAACCTGTCCAAGGTGGCAACGATCAGCGAGCCAACTAACGGCGACACCCGATACCGATCGATTGATGTGTCCGCAGAGGGAACGTCAAGTTTGGTGCAACTGGATGCCTTAACAAGCTACTTCGACGAGTTTGCCTATAACTTCAGCGATGGACTCTATTCAACACTCAAAGCGCGACAAAGTGGGGAGGTTCGAGCACCTCAACTCAAATCGCTCAAAGGAGTCAATCTCGTACTTGATAGTACTGGCAGCATTAACATTGGGCTATTGGAAACGGCGGTCAACGGCCGCATCGATCTAACGGGTGCGGCGGCTACTTATGCGTTTCCCAACTTAACCGATGCGACCGGTACGGAAATTGACATCACCCATGCGACAGCTGCGTTTCCGAAGTTGACAACCATCGTAAACGGAACGGTTGCCATCCGCAATCAAGCTGAAATATCACTTCCCGTTCTAGTTGCTATCGATGGTGCGGGTTTCTCAGCCACAGACGGTTCATTGCTGACGGTCCCACAAGCCATCAGCTATTCGCAATCAACAAACGCTGCAAACACTTTTCGATATTGGCGTGCGTCTGGTGCGGGTAGTAAGCTCAGTTTTCCTTTGCTGTCGAACATTCAAGGTGGTACGGCATATAACACTCGCTTGTTCTTTGACGCAACGAGTGGCGGGAAAATCTTTTTGCCCAACGTGGCAACCATCCGAGACGTTGACACGGGTGACAAGCGATATCGTTCGTTCAATATCACGGTTGAAGGAGTTGACAGCGAGATAGACCTATCGAAACTAACCGAACTGAGCGATCTTAGTTCCGGCACATTGAATACCGAGAATCTGTCGTCCACAGTGGACGTTCGGTATCGCGGGGTATTGCAACTGGGTTCGAACACAAGCCTGAAGGGCGTAAAGGCACAGCTTGGTAAGTTTGGGAAAGTCATCGCTACGAAGTTAGTCGTGGGAGTGGACAGCACCCTCGAAGGGAATGGGATCATTCAAGGGTCACTACAGAACCTTGGCATTACGTTGCCTACCGGAAAGTTGGAGGTTACCAAGGATTTTGCAAACGTTGGTACCTTGGGCTTTTCGATTGGTGGCCTCGTTCCGCAGCTCGAGCACGATCAACTTGAGGTAGGCGGGCAAATCGATCTAGTGGGAACGGTAGCTCTTGTCAAAAAGAACAGTTTTGCGCCAAAGAACGGTCAAAGTATACGTGTTGCAAACTATGCTTCGAAAACAACGAACACTCCAACCTATTCAGGTCTCGACTTTGGGGGGGACGCCGCGTTTACACCTGAATACTCACCAAAAACCCTTTCGTTCAATGTCGGGTTCTCCTCAGGACCTCGCGTTCTATTGGTTTCCCCGTCGGACAGCAGTGTGGATTCGGCAAATGCTCCCTTCGTGGATGTAACGTTCAACGAAGCAGTCGACCCAGCAACATTCACCGTTGCAGACCTGAGTATTATTGGTCCGGGAAATTCTAACATAACCGCGACCCGGGTTCAACCTATAGCAGAAACGTCGGATCGATTCCGTATCTTTTTGCCCGCGACGGGGTTTGTCGATGGCGACTACACGTTGAATATCGGTCCTGATATTCGCGACTACGTTGGAAACGCAATGAATCAGGACAATAACCAAACCAATGGAGAAGCGTCCGATCGATTCACTGGAAAAGTGGCTTTGAAATTGCCGGACATTGCCATCAGCAATTTGGTTGTATCCAACGATCGAATCGTGTTTGGAAGCCAGTTCAGTGTTGCGTGGCAAGTTCGCAATGTTAGCCAGAGCGTGGCTTCGCCGAATTGGAATGATCGTGTCCTGATCTCACGCGACAATAGTGTTTCAACCGATGACTACGTTCTAGGGGACTTTGCGGCTGGCGCGGATGTGCCGCTTGCGATTGGAGCTTCGTACCAACGGAATCAAGTTCGCACGATTCCAACGATCAATTCATTGGCACCAGGCAACTACTTTTTGCTGGTGGTAACCGATTCGCAGTCGCTTCTCTCGGAGAGTTCCGAAACCAACAACATAATAGCCAAAGCCATTACGCTGCAGTATCCGCCGTCTCCAGACCTAGTGGTCACCAGCGTCATGATTCCTGGACAAGGCCGTCCTGGGGAATCTATCACAGTTGGTTATCGTGTCGAGAATCAAGGGGAACAGTCCGTTGAGCAAGACTATGTCGATTCCATTTACCTTTCGTTGAACGGTACGTCGGATAGCAGTGTCCTGCTGGGTAGCTTTTCCTGGACATCGAGGGTGGCCGCTCTTGAATCGTACATGGAATCAAGGTCCGTAAACCTTCCGTCGGTGGCTGACGGCAGTTATCGCATTTTTGTTAGGACCGATTCTCAGAACGTGGTTTTTGAAGGTGGCAGGGAAGCAAACAACGAACGCTTTTCAATACCCTCGATAACGATGACGAGTCCAGATCTTTTTCCACGACAACTCGTCGCGCCTAGCCAGACGCTATCTGGTGCGACCATCAATGTGTCTTGGCGAACGGAGAACCGAGGCACTGCTGCGACCATCGGCGGATGGCAAGACTATGTCTACTTGTCCAATGACAATGCGCTCTCTGGGAACGACGTTTTTCTGGGCGAATTCAGCCATGCAAGCTCATTACCAACCGGTAACTCGAGCCCTGCTTCTCTTTCGCTGACCTTGCCGGATGGAGTCATAGGGACCTATTACATCATACTTAATGCCGACGCGCTCAATCGCGTAATCGAACCGAACAATGAGTCGAACAACACGGCCAGTTCAATCGTCAGCATTTCCCTTGCTCCCTATGCAGACCTTGTCGCGACCCAGGTTTCCGGACCTTCTCAGACGATCGGCGACCCAGCCAACGTTGCGATTTCTTGGACGGTAGAGAATCGAGGAACAGGAAACGGCCGATCGACAACTTGGACGGACACCGTCGTCGCTTCCATCAATGCTACCTTTGGCGATAGCGACGATACCCTACTAGGGCGATACGTTCGAAACGGGAGTTTGGCGGTGGGCCAGTCTTACTCGCGTAACGAAACCGTCACGCTGCCACCGGCATTTTCCGGACGCTATCGTCTGATGGTCAAGGCTGATTCGGGAAATGAGGTCTTTGAAAATGGTCTCGAAGCGAACAACTTGGCAACCATGTCGCAACCGTTCGATGTGATGCCGATTCCGTATGCAGATTTGACCGTGAAGAGCGTATCGGCGGTCAACACGGCAGCCACGGGCAAAGAATTCACATTGCGTTGGGTCATTGAGAACACCGGCATTGGCTCGACCAGTGTCGGCAATTGGCATGATGCCGTAATGTTTTCAAGCGACGCAGAGGGTAAGAGTCCTATCCCAGGCATGCGATACGGGTTTGACCATTTCGGGCATTTGTCCATCGGAGGTTCCTACGAGCGAACCGTTAGCATTGTATTACCCGATAATGTCCCTTCCGTGATTTACGCGACCATCGTAGCCGCCGATAGACCGTTTTCGAAAAACGTGGTGCCGTTTGAGTTCATTTACGGTGATAATAACCAGCTCACCTCACTCCCTATCGCCGTCTCTGCAAGTCCAACCGCGGATTTGAGAGTTACCTCCATCCTTGGCACTGCGGAAATCGACGAGGGAGGATTGCTCGACGTGACTTGGACCGTCACCAATAATGGACAAGCCAATGCGCAGTCCCCTTGGACAGATCGTGTGCTGCTTCGACAAGTGGGCGTTGTAAATCCAACAGAGTCGTTGTTGGGCAATTTACAGAATACCACTTAACTGACGCCTGGTATCGCTTACACGCGCACAGAACAATTGCGGGTGCCCAGCCAGCTTCGCGGCCTTTACGAGATTGTGGTCATAACGGACATCGACGAAAACGTCTTCGAACGCACACCTGCCGATAGCAACAATCGTTCGGTTTCCGCACAACCGGTCAATGTCAAAATACAACCGCGAGCCGATTTGCAAATTGATCCCTCAACCATCACGGCACCGTCGCAATTACCAGGTGGAGGCACCATCAGTGTTGCTTTTGACGTCATCAATCAAGGGATCCTCCCAGCCGCGTCATCGCGTTGGTTCGATCGTGTGCTTTTGTCGTTGGATAACAAGCTTTCACGCGACGACCTGCTGCTCGAAGAGATTGAAAACCAATCTGCTTTGGCCGCGGGTGAACGCTATCGAAGCGTGACCAAATCCGTAACGATCCCAATTCGCTATCGAAACGACATGTTCTTGATCTACGTGGCAGACGCGCGAGGGCAAATCGATGAGTGGCCAAACGAAGAGAACAATATCGTCGTTAAGCCGATCAACATTGTGCCCGCTCCTTTAGCCGACCTTGTTGTATCGAATGTCGTATCGCCGCCACAAGCGTCCGATGGTGAGACTATTTCGGTACGCTTTACCGTTTCGAATCTTGGTAGTGGTCCAACCGACAACAACACATGGACCGATACGATTTGGCTTACCCGGGACAAGAATCGACCTCACCCTGGGCAAGGGGATTTCCTTCTCAAATCGCTCACACACAACGGCAGCTTGGTTCGCAATGCCAGCTACGACGTGGAGACCACGATTACCCTGCCATCCGGACTCGATTCCGGCGTCTTTTATATCATGCCTTGGTCTGACCCTTACGATGGCGTCCTTGAGGATACGCTTGCGGACAATGCGAATCCGGACGAGCCAAACCAGATCGACAACAACAACTACAAAGCGAAAGCCATCGACATTTTGGCCAAATTGCCCGATTTGCAAGTGACGCAAATAACGGCTCTGCCAACGGCGCGGGGGGGCGAAAACCTGCGTGTGCAGTATCGGGTCGAGAATCGCGGCAACGCTGATGCGACGACCAAATGGGTTGACCATATTTACCTATCGGACATTCCGAACCCACTTGATCCACAAGCCAAATCGATCCTGTTGTCCGAGGTAATTCATACGGAACCAGTGAAATTCGGCGACGGTTATTCGCGTGAATTGGATATCCTCCTTTCGCCGTCCGCCACTGGGAAATTCTTGGTGGTGATCGCCGATGCTGGGCGTCAGATCAAAGAAGTTTCTGACACCAACAATGCGACCGCAAATGCGATCAACGTCGTGCCGGTTCCTGCCGACTTAAAGGTTACCAACGTAACGTTTGAGCCCGAAACCATTTCAGGTGAATCGACTCTGGTGCGATACACGGTAACGAATATTGGAAGAAACCCAGTTTGGACGGGTACGAAGTTTTGGCGGGATTTCCTTTGGGTCTCGGCGGATGCGGAGTTCATTCGGGAACGTGCATCCTACATGGGAGAGGTCACGTATCGCCAGGATCGCACTCTGAACCCAGGCGATACGTATGAAATTGTGACTCGAATCACCCTCCCCCGAGGAGCGCAGGGGCAATACTACCTGCACATTCATTTGGATGCGCACAATGACATCCTTCCCGTCGATCCCTACGGTTCTCGTAGACTCAGAACCGTCTGGTGGCCGGCCGACACAGGTCGCAATCAAGATCTTCTTGAGGAGTTTTCGAAATGGGCCTACGAAGATCCATTCAACAATCTCCATTCCGCCCCGTTCAATATTGAGTATCGGGAACCTGACTTGCGGGTAAGTAATTTGACACTGCCTGGCAGTGCAACTTCAGGACAGACTATTCCGATCTCATTCACAGTAAGTAACATCGGCAATCGGGCAACTCGCGTCGGCAAGTGGATCGATCGTCTGTTCATTTCGCATGATGCCTCCCTTGACAGCAGCGACTACGAACTCGCAATCATCGATCGAACGGGCGTCTTGAAAATAGGCGAGAGCTACCAAGTGACGGTGGACGTTGCGCTACCCGAAGGAATCGAGGGTTCCTTCAATATTCTGGCTTTCGCCGACTCGGCCGCCTACCGTGATCCGTCCAACTCACCCCCTAGTGACATTGGATTCAATCTCCTGGGACTGGTCTTTGAAGCCCCCAATCCACTCGCTCCATGGGACCTGGCATCCGACGCGTCCCGAAGTCTTAGTCGAGGGAGAGTGTACGAATTCCAGAACGAAGGGAACAATATCGCTGGCAAGAACCTTCCGGTGACGCTTGCCAATCCGTCGGATCTACAAGTCACCACGATTGAGGCCCCCACTCGCGTAGACCGCGGTTCACTCGTCAACATCTTCTACACGGTGACCAATCGCGGCGGTGCAACCCCACCCACACAAAGCGAATGGGAAGATTTAATCTATCTGTCTCGAGATCCATCGTTAGACCTTATAGCAGATCGATATGTTGGTTCGGTCACACGCCGATTTGGCTTGTCAGCTGGAAGTAGCTACAGCATATCCTATGGGTTTCAGATGCCGACGGAGCTGATTGGATCTTGGTACGTGATGGTTGTCACCGATCCAATCCAACGGGGCAAGATTGGCGTTGTCTTTGAAGCGTCCAAAGAACGCAACAACGATCGGGCGTCTACACTTCCCATCATTGTCCAGCTTCCGCCCCCAAGCGATTTAGAAGCGACCGGGATAGTCGCACCAGCCAATGTGAAGTCCGGAGATCCCGTCCAAGTATCATGGACAGTTCGGAACAATAGCGTTGAGTCGGCCAAGGGAACGTGGTTCGATACGGTTTACTTATCAGCCGACTCGATTTGGGACGTCAACGATCCCGTTGTCGGTCGCATTTCCTATAACGGAAGCCTTCAACCTGGTCAGTCCTATTCGAGGACGCTCAACGGGAAACTGCCAGCGGTTATTCCTGGCAATTATCGGTTTGTGGTGCGTACCGATATCTTTGACAACATCTACGAGGGGACCAGCGAGTCCAATAACACAACGGTCGCGGCGGACGTGACGCGTGTCACAGTGCAGTCGATTCAGCTCGGTGTTCCATTTGACGACGAGTTGGCCACCGGGCAAGCGAAGCTCTACGAAGTCGTTGTTCCCGTCGGCGAAACCTTGCGTGTCAAAGTTTCGTACGATGACGCGACGGCCACCTCGGAGCTATACCTTCGTCATGAAAAAGCACCCTCGGGAACAGCGTACGACGCGGTCGCTCAAGTTACTGTGGACTCAACCAAGACGGCCGTTGTGCCTTCGACCCGGCCTGGTGTGTACTACATTTTGGTGCGAAGCAACTCGGTCAACGCTGCCAAGCCGAAGATAAGCTTGCTGGCTGAGTTATTACCGCTAGCGATCACCGACGTTCGATCCGATGTGGCCGGAGATGGTAAATTCTTCACTACGACTATCAGAGGAGCGAAATTCTCTAACGATGCATCATTGAAAGTGGAGATGCCTGGATTCAAGGCATTTGCGCCAGTCGCGATGAGGGTCATCGACTCCACCACGATTCGAGCAACCTTTGATTTTACAGGAGCCCCGCACGGCTTGTATGACGTTACGGTCACCAATCCAGATGGCAAGAAAGTCGTCGTTCCGTACCGGTTCCTGATTGAGGACACCATCGAGCCAGACGTAACGATTGGAATAGGTGGTCCGCGGATTGTGCTGGCTGGCGATCAAGGACTCTATAGTGTTGCAATTCAGAGTATGAGCAACGTCGACACGCCCTACGTCTTCTTCCAAGTCGGCGTGCCGGAAATGGGTACGAATGACGATGTGTATGGATTGCCGTACCTCGACTTTACGACGAATGTGGGAGGCCGACCGCCCAACAGCCCGTATGATGCCGTGACGTGGGGCGATCTGCGACCAACAACCAATACGAATGGTTACAAACTCGCTTCAGGCTACGTGCTGGATCAAGAGGCGGATGGGTTCTCGGGATTTACTTTCCAGACGTATACGTACCCTGGAATGCGTGAACTCAACGATCGCAAGTTCGAGCAGCTCAAAGAGAAATTGTATGCAGCCATTCCGAGAAGTCGTGGACTCCTTGACGAAGGGCCATCTGGCTTGGATAAGGTTTTTCCAGGTTTGAAGTTCATTTGGGATTCCTTCGGACAAATTCCAGGACTTTTGGAAAAGGGATTCGTTCCCTTCCAGTTTAATGTTACCGCCTCGGCTACCGCACTGACTCGAGATGAGTTCATTCGGCACTCGAATTTACAAGCCGAGAAGCTACGCCAAGGCATCATTGCATCGAGCAATGCACCCGCGTCCATTTTGGCTCTCGCAGCCGATGCGGCAACCTTTAGGACGCTCTATCTGGCGGCCCTGGAACAATCTGGGTTGCTGCGACCCGATAGCGCTGTGCCGCCGATCCTGGAACAACCTATCATGATCAGCATGATGGCAACTTTGGCTAGCGGAATTCTGGCTGGTCCCGCAGGACAGTCGATTCAAGTAAGCAACTTGCCTGAGTTCTTCGATAACCTGCGAGCTTGGTACGGTAATAATGACGATACGATCGCAGAAGATGATCCAACCGCGGCGAGATTTTCAGCACCGACGTTTGAGTTGTTCCCTCCAGTTCTTGGCGATGCGAATCCAATTCCAAAGCTGTTGGATTTCGAGCAAGTCAATGTTGGAGCTTTTTCGCGCACACGTCAACAATCGTTGCGAGTCTATGTGCCATGGGTTGCTTGGGGCGCTCGTTCAAGTTTGCCAGCCGATTACTTGATTACCGGAGTCACCGTCAACAATGAGGATCCGTTCGTTTCCGTCGACCTTTCGCGTTTCTTTGATGCGCAATCGGGTGCCACCGGTTTGGCATCGCTCATTGGTCCATTTACCGCCGAAAGCAATGGCTTTGTTCCTTCCGAACAAGATATTCCTTACACGGTTCGATTCCAAAATCCCGAGTCGGCGAACAGTGTTACCTCGGAAGTGAGGGTTAGCCTGCGCCTCGAAGCGAATGCGGATCCACGTACTTTCCGCGTTGGCCAAATTCAACTCGGTTCCCTGCCTGCGATCGACGTTCCAGTCAACCAACCATCGTTCTCGGGCGAATACGATTTCGTTGCTTCTCGCGGTTTCATCCTAAGGGTATCGGGCGGAATCGATCTACCCTCCGCAACGGCCAGTTGGGTCCTGCAAGCCATTGATCCCGCTACCGGTGAAGTCATTCGGGATCCGGCTCGTGGCATACTCCCTGCGAACAATGCCAGCGGTGACGGATCCGGCTTTGTGAAATTCAGCGTTAGGGCATCCGAGGACATACAGACGCGCGATGTGCTTGAAATGAAAGCTCGGGTCGCGCTGAACAACGCACCACCTGAAGACACTCCAACCATCCGCGTTCGATTCGATGCAGATCGCCCTCAATCCCAAACCACCATCGACCAATCGGGGTTGACCTATTCGATCGCATGGTCTGCCAGCGATGTCGAAGGTGGATCCGGTCTAAAGTCAACGACACTCTATGTCTCGGAAGACAATGGCCCATTCCGTATTTGGAAGAAAGATCTCACAGAATCAAGCGGGACGGAGATCTATCTAGGTGAGACTGGACGACAGTACCGATTCTTGTCGTTGGCAACCGATAAATCTGGAAATCGAGAGCAAACGTCGGTTGGAAGCTTCGTGGCAGATAGTGATCCGCAGGTGACAGCTTCGGAGTCGATCAATCCTTTGCCTGTTAATCTCGGCACGCCCAAGCCTCCTTCACCAGTACCTTCAACCAATCCACTATTCGTTGCGGCCGAACGAGGCGTTCTGGCCTCGCCTCCCCCTCTGGGACAACGAAGCGATTTCGCGAGCGTGCTTCAGCCGTTAGTCGGACGCGCCTTTGCGACCGGTTTCGTTGCAGGCGAAGCAGGCATTGGACCATTGGCTATCGTGGAAGCACCCGATGGGTCTATCTTGGTGTCAGGTGGCCCAAGTCGCAATCAACTTTTCCGCTATGGACGAGAAGGTGGCGATACCTCCACTCCATTAGTAACGTTAAATGATCCCATTTTCAGTTTAGCTTTTGACAGGACAGGGCAGCTTTGGGCAACTACCGGCGGCAGAGCGTTATTGCGGCTCAATCCAACAACGGGGGAGATTGTCGAACGCTTCGGCGACGGTATCACCATGTCCCTGGCGGTGCATCCCACTCGCAATGAAATCTACGTGACCTCGCAACGTGGCATAGAAATCTTTACTCCGTCGACGGGAGAATTCCGCCTTTACAACCGCGATCGCGATCTTCGCTTCGGAAACATTGCGTTTGACAATGCAGGAAACCTATGGGGCACGCTATGGCCTCAGCGAAACGCCGTCGTTCAATTCAACAGTCGCGCTCGAGCCGAGACACGTTTTGAGTTCGACACGCCGATCGATTCCATCGCCTTCGGAAAAACGGGTTCGGACCTGGATGGACTCCTATTTGTGACGGCCAATGCGGGCGTCAACGGACGCGGAGGCGATCTCACCATGATTGACTTGGTAACCAGACGCCGAGTCGCAATCGCCCGCGATGGCTCGCGCGGTGACACCGTCGCAATCGCCAACGACGGACGGATTTTCATTAGTCAATCGGATCAGGTGGACGTGCTCAACGCACAACTCGATCCCGTTGTCGTCGGAACGAATCCTCCACGCGGAGCCAACGTTGCCCTGCCGTTCTCGCTGATTACAGTCACCTTCGATCAAGACATGCTCTCTGGAGATCCGCAAGCGATCGGTTCGGTTGTCAACGCAGCAAACTACACACTCCGCGATGAAAAAGGTGGCCAGCCTCGGATTCTGCGTGTGAGCTACGACCCTTCCACCTTTACTGTGTTGCTAACCGTGGCTTCACTTTCTCCTCACAACTACGAGCTGATCGTATCGAAGAATGTGAGAACGCGACTCGGTGTGGCCATGCGAGCGGATTACTCAACGCCTTTCACGACGCTTGATTCTGTTGCAGCGCTTGTGGACCTCCACTTCTTGAACTCGCGTTTGGAGCGGGCGACAGATACGATTTCCTATGATGTGACCATCACCAACCGCAGCGATCGACCCTTAATCCTGCCTCTGTTCTTTGCCCTGGATCCCACTAATGGATACTCGGGGATCCCTGTCGACGGGACAGGTGCAGCAGGACAACGTTGGCTCATCAGTTTGGCTGGCAACGTTCCAGGCGGTGTCCGTTTAGATCCGAATGCTTCCACCACAGGCAGAACGATTTCCATCCTTTCGCCTGACGGTCAACGCGTCAACTTTAACAATAGCGTGTCGGCGTCCGTTGGTAACAATGCGTCACCCGTCTTCACGTCAACACCCAACCTACAAGCGAGTGTCAACGCACCCTACACGTACAACGCGACTGCAATAGATCCAGACACCAGCGCCCCGATCTTTGTTTTGGTAGAGTCCCCAGCGGGTATGACCGTCGATCCGGCAACCGGCGTTGTCCGTTGGCTTCCGCAGAGCACGCATTCGGTCTCTACAGAAGTTGCATTGCGAGCATACGACCCTCAAGGTGCATGGTCCGAGCAGTTTTTTACGATCACGCTAGTTGGGGGCAACCATCGTCCGGTGTTCGCACCCATGTCTCGGTCCTTTGAACGGTACCCTGGCTCGCCCATCGTCATTCCGGTTGCGGCAAGCGATCAGGACAACGACGAACTGCGTTTGTGGGCTACCAACGTTCCTCCGGGTGCCGTCTTCGATTCGAAAACACGGGCACTCTACTGGACACCGACGTCTCAAGACGTGCGCACCTATTCGAACATTCGCTTTTTCGCGTCAGATTCCAAGAGCCTGTCCTCCACAACGATCGATATTACGATACTTCCGAAGGATTTGCCTCCAACATTGCAGGATCCGGGTGGGCGAATTCTGCGAGAGGGAGATACACTCAGCATCCAGTTGAGCGCGTTGGACCCAGATGACGATGCAATCAATTACTCCGCCACGGGCCTTCCTCGCGGTGTGATTTTACATCCGGTGACAGGCCTCCTTTCTTGGACACCTGAGTACAACCAAGCGGGTGTTTACAATGTTACGTTAACCGCTAGCGCAAACGGACTCTCGCACTCTGTCATTGCGGTGCTTGCGGTTCTCAATGCAAACGCGATCCCAGAATTCGACGCGATCGAACGCTGGCGAGCCTTCGAGGATCAAACGATCGAATTTCGAGTCTTCGCCCGCGATCCCGACAATCCCGAGTTCGCGCCTCCCATTCGCAAAGAAGACGGCACGTTGCTCTACTCGAGCAATTCGCGTCCAACGGTTACCTACCGACCAACTAAGCTGCTGCCTGATGGAGCTTCTTTTGACGCGGAAACGGGAATCTTCCGTTGGCGTCCTGGTTTCAATCAATCCGGAACCTACGAAGTGACTTTTTCAGCTACCGATGACGGTGACGGCGTTGCAGCCAATGGAACCGCCTCATTGACGGTACCTATCGAAGTCATCCATCAAAACCAAGCCCCAGTCATTCCGTTGATCCAGCCTGTGCGCGTTCCGCGCGGAGAGTTGAACGAGTTTATCGTTACGGTAACCGACCCGGACGGAGATCCGTTGACTTTGACTGCGGCTAGTGAACTAAGCAATCGGCCCTTGCCTTCGTTCATTTCATTTACCGATTTAGGTGGTGGACGCGGAAGATTCCGAATTCAGCCTCAAGCGGGTGACCGAGGGAGCCATCCCATTACGCTAACGGCTATCGATACGACAGCGGGTGGCGAAAGATGGGGACGCTTGACAACGAAACTCGCGTTTGTAGTCAACATAGACTCACCCAACGATCCTCCCGTCCTCGCCTACGTTGGAGATCGGGTCGCAATCGTTGGGCAGCCATTTGAAATCGAACTGCGCAGCTCCGATCTCGATCAGGAACCATTGACGTATTCCTTGGCTGGACTCAACGGCGCACAGATTGTCCCTGGCATAACCTACGGACAATCGTTCCTGCGTTGGACTCCGACGGCTGCCAACGCTGGCAACAGCTTTGTCACGGTCACGGTCTCGGACAGTGGCAACGGAATTCCTGCCCAGCAAGCAAGCGATTCTGAATCCTTGGTGATCGCTGTCCGTTCCACCAATACGGCTCCATCGTCAACCATCGCGAGCCGCGTCTTTGCCGACGAACGCCAGCCCTACACGCTTTTGATTCCGGCATCGGATCCCAATGGTGACAAGCTGCGATACGCGTCTGTCGGTGATTTGCCAGCCGGAGCCTTGCTCGATTCGCAAACCGGTAGGTTAACTTGGGTTCCGTTTACGGCGGGTG
>JANMLD010000264.1:0-2046 GCA_031372345.1 Pirellula sp. | reverse complement strand
CTTCAAAAAGCGCTAGCGATGGGCGTGGGAAGTGTGTCAAAGGTTCTAGCGGTAAACCACGCCCTACGTAAACTCAGAGCGTGCCACATACAAAGTTAAACACGCGAGTCAAACATGCTTGGCAAACGTGGATTGGAAGGCATTTGACTTTCAATGTAATCTGCTACGGCAACCAGCCACGCGTCGCCGAAGTACTTTGCCGTCAGCTTGATGACGCGAGGCGCTATCACTTTCGGTGCGGCTTGTTCCTTCACGTCTTTTTCGGTTTCTCTCGTTGAAGCCGTCAATTCTTGCGAACCAAACCGAACTACCATGCTTGGATGCCCAGTCAAGTTTGTTCGCACAAGGTCATCGCCTCCTAGGACGATATCTACGTTCCGCAATACGCGCTCGGTCTCTTGAATCAGCATGGTTCTAGCTCGCATGCTCTGGATGTAATGGATGCCTCTCGCAAACTGTGACTTGCGAAACGAAGGTCCCCAAAGACCCATGTCGCCGTCGGATTCTACGGATCGGATGAGTGAGTCGTGCATAGCTGCCGACTCGACATCCAGCCCGACCATGAGCGCTTCCTCGGGAATTGTACGCGGGAATTCGATCGAAATCATTTCAGCACCGTCGCTTTTTAGCCGGTCGAATACCAACTGTTCGCTCTCCGACATTTGCGTCTTAACGTAACCCACACGCAATTTCTTTACGGAGAATTGCGGTGGCAAAACAAGTGGCCGATCAACAACGGTTGGGTCCATTCCATCGGTCCCTTGAATAACACTTAAGACGATACCACAGTCGATGGCATGCCGTGCGATTGGTCCGACTTTGTCCATACTCCATGCCAGCGTCATGCATCCGTATCGACTCACCCGGCCGAACGAAGGCCTCAAGCCCATGACTCGGCATCGGCGAGCTGGGGAGACAATGCTACCAAGAGTTTCGGTTCCTAGGGCAAAGGTACATAATCCGGCGGCGACCGCAGAACAGCTTCCCGCCGAGGAGCCGGAGCTACCTTGTTCGACATTCCACGGATTCTTGGTAGTCGCATCGTGCCAAATATCCCCCATGGCCAAGGTTCCGACCGCGAGTTTCCCCAACATGACCGCGCCCGCTTCGTTGAGGCGGTGGGCTACGGTGGCTAGATTGGGACGGACGGTTTCACGGTACGGCTTCGCTCCCCAAGTCGTTGGAAAAGGTGGGACTGCGATAATGTCTTTTGCTCCCCAAGGGATCCCGTGCAATAAGCCACGATCCTTTCCCTCCTTGAGCTCTTTATCGGCCAGTTTTGCTTGTCGCATTGCCAACTCTTCGGTGAGCGTCACGATACAACGCAAGATGGGGTCAAATGTTTTCAGCCGTTTCAGGTACAGTTCGGTCAGGCGTTGACTAGTTATTTTGCCGGCTCGGAGGGCGTTCGCTTGTGCGACGATACCAGACCCCGCGATGGCGACATCGTCTTGCCAGTCTATTTGACTGGTGCCATTTTGTTCGGCGAGCATCGACCAGGAAGCGTCAATCGTCCGAGCGGGATTCAAGAGGCGTTGCTTTTCGGAATCGTCTTCAGGTAAGTGTTCCGCAAAGAAATGGGGTAAGAAAGCTATGGCTGGCCCAGTGTCCGCATCCAGATTCATCGCTCGCAGTTTTCGCTCATTCTCCGATTGGTCCTGAAGTTGTTTCACGAGTGTTGCCTTTTCGCGATCTGTCAGCTCGATGTCTGCAATCCATTGTGCATCGTTGACCATTTGAGCGGTGATTGCACCGGTCTGGCTGGCTTTGTGAGCGAGCACCCTTTGGAAGGCAACGGAGCCAATTCCCAAAGCAGTAAGCTGTGCCATCCACGTGCGGCGGTTTGATTGAATACTCATGGACAATGACCTCTGGGTTTATCGTTGCGTTCGAAGTTGCAGTGAATTGTAGTACAAAGTCGATCCACGTTTAACAGTCAGCCGTAGGCGTACTCGCTACCATGCACGTACGCCCGCCCCTGAAAACATCTTTAGCAAAGCTAATCGATTGAAAAACAACGGGAGAGCGAGGCTCCTGCCGAGCTGG
>JANMLD010000246.1:0-12633 GCA_031372345.1 Pirellula sp. | reverse complement strand
CACTGTGCGAGCGACAAGTGCCGACGGTTCATTCACCGAAGAGTCTTATCTCATCAACATTTATGACGTCGATGAATTCGATGTCGCTCCGATTAGCGATTCGGCCACAGCCCCAAATGCAGTTAACGAGAACGCGGCTGTAGGCACCATTGTTTCTTATCAAGCGTTTTCGTTTGACGCAGATGCCACGATCAATCGAATAGTCTATTCTCTGGATGACAACGCGGGTGGCCGCTTTGCGATCGATGTGAATTCAGGCGTTGTCACCGTCGCCGACGGTTCGGGGTTAAACTACGAGGCGAATGCGAGTCATAGTATCATTGTAAGGGCGTTGAGTGACGATGGTTCGTCGTCGGTCGTAACGGTTGGGATCGCGGTGCTCAACGTAGCGGAGCGGCCAATTGGTTTGTTGGACTCTTATTCGACGAGTTACATCGACGTTTTGCGGGTGCTTGCTGCTGGGTTGCTAGGCAACGACATCGATCCAGATGGGGACTTGCTCAGCATCCAGATAGTTAGTGGACCGTCCAGTGGTTTGTTAGTTGCATCGAGCGATGGTGGATTTGTGTACGCGCCGCAAGCGGGCTTCATTGGACAAGTTTCTTTCGTTTACAAAGCCTTCGACGGGCTATTGGAGTCCGATCCGATTGTGGTCACGATCAATGTGCTCTTGCCAGCCAACGTTGGAAACAGCGGATCGGGATCGGGCGGAACTGGAACGGGCGGAACTGGAACGGGGGGGGCTGGAACGGGGGGATCAGGCGGATCAGGAACGGGCGGGGATGGTAGCGGCAGTACGACGCCACCGGTGGACAATTCGAATATCCCGTTGCCTCCGGCGGTAGGGCCCATTGGAAACGTCGTACAGCCGATCAGTGCGATTGCCGAAGTGGACGGATTTCACAGATCGGAAACTGGACATCGAAAAGAGAGCAATGACGTTGGACTAATCGATGCGAGGGAAAGTCGTCGCGTGGGGGAGTTGAACGCCGCCTTATCACGTCGCGTAACAAGACACTTCGTTGACCAATGGACGAACCATCAAGCCTACGAAGAAGCCGAAATGATGCGATCGCGGGAGGAATTCGTATTGCCTGGAGCGAAACTCGGAGACGAGCGGCATAAGCAGGAAGACGATTCAAGTCAGTCGGCGGTCATGTTTAACATGGGCACGGTCGCGACGACGGTTCTCGGAACGGGTGTAGTCTTGTGGGTCGTCCAAGCCACACAGATCGCAGCGACCCTAATAACGGCTGCGGCTCCAACTTGGATTCACGTGGACATCGCCGCCACTCTCGATAACCTTGCCAAAGAAAAGAATGCAAAAGACGAGGCAAGCGCGAAGATTTTTGAATAGCCCCCAGCCCCCAGCCTCCAGCCAACTGCCAACTGCCAACTGACAACTGCCAACTCACAACTGACAACTGACAACTGCTCTTTACCCAGTCTGCGCCATTGTGCTAGGCTGCTCATTGACCCACGGCGATCCGAATGGAAAGGTCGCTTTGTAAATGGATTTTGGTGAGGGAGGAGCCCTAATATGCATATCATTCGAATGGATATCGACCGGAAAAATGCCGCAGAGCACTTGCAGGTTGGGCCTCTAGGCTGCGGCTTGAATGCTATCTATGCCACCGCTGCACCTAGTAGTTCGGCAATGACTAGGTTTGTTAAAGGGTTATTATTTCGCGGGCATTGCTCGAACGAGTTGAACTATGACGAAGAATCGGAGACGATTGATGGTTCATTGCAATGGGCAGATGCAACTGGTCACGTCCGTTTGATGTCGTATGCTGGCGGTTCGCCACTGCTTCCCTCTCGGTTCGTTCATTCTCCTTTGCATCCATCGGAACGCCCTATTCACTCTGACGATCGCGACCAGATTCGTGGGCTTGGAAACATATTTTGGGAGGGAGACGAGCAGGATGGTCGATGGGACGATCTTCGCGGCGATATCCTCGGCATGGTATTCTGCAGTCCGCTCGGATCGGTTTCTCCGGAAAAACTATGGTGGGCAGCCAGTCGACTCGGCGTTCACTCCGCCGCAAAGAGCGAACTGGATGAGGGATATCAACGCCTAAAAGCGGAGGAACAGGAGCTTTTAGAGCGGCTTCGCAATTCCGAGAGTGTCGATCATGATCGAGCTTGGTGGTCTATCGAGCGCGATCGCATCGCTGCCGAGCTGGCCCATGTTCAAAACATGAACCTACAAGCGTCCGAAAAGGCAGAGCGATGCTGTCAACCTTGTTCGCCGCCCGGAAGCGAGCGGCTTGCTTCTATCCAGCATGAGATTGCAAGACTTCGCGCGCTCCAACAGGAATCTCTTGTCAACGAGGCAAACTCTCAGTTCAACGAGCATCGTGCGGACAGTCTCAGAGTGAATTCGAATGCAACGCTATTTAACAACGTTTCCCTCCACAACGCGGCCTTTGAGAAAAGCAAATCGGCGTTCGATCGAGCCGAGTACGTGACGGAACGCCAACGGTTGCAGAGCAAAATCGATCTCTTGCTGGCCGAGCAGGCTGCGTCGGAATCAGATCATCGAATCGTTGGGACGGCACATGCAAGTCATCCTGGTAAGCGTTGGGATGATGTTCAGCTTAGACAACAGCACTCGCATTCGGAAGAGATGTTACGTCGCTGGGATCGAAGGGCTCAGACACATCGTCGCTTGGCAGAGGTCCAGTCCCACCTAAGGACCCGTTCGCCCTACCGGAGAACGACGGAGGGATCGCTCATCCCTTCTGCCGAAAAGTTCCTGCGAGAATTGACTTCGGGCGCTGCTCGACAGCTACCACCTTGGGCAGTCGAAGCATCCTATCTGGACCAGCAGTTGAACCGACATGGCATTGTTGGACTTGGCAGCGAAACGAACCACCGCAATGAGTACTATCACAATACTTTGCCAAGCGAGAATACAAGACAACGAAAATTGGTTGACTTAGCCATTCGGCTAGCGATCGCCCAAGCGGCTGTACCTCGAATAGGCCGTATCCCGTTGCTTCTCGACGATTCGCTTGGCGGTTTCCGAGGGGAATCACTTGAGCAGATTCTCCATGTCCTTTCTGCTTTTTCACGAGACGGGCGGCAGTTGCTTCTCTCGACGAACGATGAATACATTGCCAGAAGGATTGCAGCGCACGGCGGTACTGTTTCGAGGATGTTGGAGGTCATGCGTTATGCACGTCCTAGCTATGTACTCGATGGTCAAAATGAGCTTGGCATGCACCCGAGCATGGAGCATTCGGCAACTTTTTCATCGGCGCGTGATACGCGACCATTACGCATTGTCAGCGTTGATTCTCCCGAAATTGAGATCCTTGAGCTAAATCGGCAACTGACCGGTTGGGCGAACGAGCAAGCAATCCATTCCTGGTGGTTACCCCATGGTACCCGAACGGCAACTCCAAGGAATCAAGCGGACGATTCGAGTGACAAATCGGCCAACAGCAAACGGTTCTTTTTACAGGTGGATAATCCGATTCAGGACGCACCTGGCGTCAGTTCCGAATTGATGCGTAGGTTAAATTCCTCGGGCATTTATCGTGTCGGCGACCTGTTGCGTGCATCAACAACCAAGTTGGGTTCGGTGATTCGAGTCGACTCTGCCATGTTGGACCAAATCCAACGCGTTGCGGAATTGATGTGCGGCACACCGCAACTTCGCGCTTTCGATGCGCAAGTTTTGGTCGGGTGCGGCATCACCAGATCGGACGCCCTACGGAGCCTGCCAGCAGCTGAATTGGTCCAACGCGTGGAATCTTTCCTTTCCGGATCTGCTGGACAAGACTTATTGCGAAGCGCAACATCCTTTGAAGTAGCCAGGATTCGCACGTGGATTGCGGATATCCGGCGATCCAATGGTAATCGTTCACGTGAAGAAGTTGTGCCAATTCGTTCTGATCGAAATCAAGATCGCGATCGGTCTCGTCGAGAGCGCCGCGAAACCAGCGACAAAGCAAGACCGAGGATTGTTCGATCCAATGAAAGCGGGGCACAACGGGGTAATGAATCTTCTTTTGCAAGAGCCCGAGAAACCCATCCGACCTCTGCAGAACAAGGAAGTGGTTCCATTTCGAGAAATCAACGAAGCAACCCGGTTGTAAGCTCTGCGGTCGCTCGGTCTGCAGGTTCAAATTCCGGATCCCAATGGAAATTCTATTTGGACATCGATAGCCCGATTGTAGATGCGCCCAGTATCGGCCCCCGCATGGCGGAACGATTAGCACCATTCAATCTGTCCACAGTTGGCGACCTCATCGCAGTCGATGCCGAAAACGTTGCTTCGCGTCTTGGCAATCGAGCCGTTTCCGCCGAAGTGGTACAACAGTGGCAACATCAAGCCCTGCTGGTTTGTCGCATTCCGAATCTTCGAGGACACGATGCTCAGCTGATTGTGGGTTGCGGGTTAGAGACTGCCGAGCAACTTGCAGCAAGTGATGCAGCCGAGTTGTATCATAAAGTCATTCGATTTGCGAGCAGCAAGCGGGGCGTGCGCATCCTTCGCGGTTCCAGCGTACCGGACCTAGCGGAAGTTACCGACTGGATCCAATGGGCTCAAAATTGCCGAGCGGTAAGGGCGGCGTAACGCATCGGCCCAGACAGGGATTAACGTAGGACAGGCTGCCAGCCTGTCTGCGCAGTGCTTCGACAGGCTGGCAGCCTGTCCTACGTCGAATAGAATGATGATCCTCCATGCTTAAAGTTCAAAATTGTGTTGAGATGCAGATCGATTGCGTTGCCCGATGGCACCGTGAACCGATCGACAATCCCTTTGCCGAGGATGGGGTGGTTTCCTCCATTCTTGCAACAGCCTGCCAACAACATCAGTTCAACTATTTGCTTTGGCACGAAGAGGACATTGCGCGAAGTCGCGATGTAACCGATGCAAAGATTGCCGAAGTCAAGCGAAACATCGACCGTTTCAATCAAGCAAGGAATGATTGGATTGAGAAGATCGACGATTGGATCACCTCCAATCTTGAACAGGAGTCGATACAAAGCGTCGACGGGGCGAGGCTAAACACGGAGACTCCCGGTAGCGCTTTGGATAGGCTATCCATTATGGCCCTTCGAATCTATCACCTCGACGAGCAATTGGCTCGCCAAGATATAGACCAGCAGCATTTGGAGAAGGTCAATATGCGATTGGCCATTTGCAGATTGCAACAGAAAGATCTCGCCCTATCGTTGGAAGAACTACTTGTCGACATATACTCAGGTGTCAAGCGGCATCGCACTTATCGACAAATGAAGATGTACAACGATCCGACGTTGAATCCGTACCTGTATGGGAGGGGGGTAAGGGTTGAGAGTTGAGGGTTCAGGGTTCAGGGTTCAGGGTTCAGGGTAGACAATGTCGATGGTAATTGAGGGGGTTCTTACGACGGAGAATGCGGACGGGTCGATGCATGTTTCCCCGATTGGTCCGCATGTGAATCTTGAATTGACCTCCTGGACATTGAAACCGTTCCAATCGTCGACCACATTTTTGAATCTACAAAAAACTTCGAGGGCCGTTTTTCACGTGGTGGATGATCCCCTCCTGATGGCCGCCGCAGTTCTAGGTCTATGTAACCCAGGTGAGCATCTATCCGCCGATTCAGAGATCCTCGATGCCAATCAGATTCTTGAACTTGTGGCCGCAAAGCACGATGGTCAGTTCGGGTGGGTGCTCGCGTTGAGTTGCCGATACTATGCGTTAAGTATTGATCAGTGGGATGTTTCGGCCCCTCGTGCAATTGCTGATTGCTCGCTGAGCTATCAAGAAGAGAAACGTCCGTTTTGGGGTTGGAACCGTGCCAAGCACAGCATTTTGGAGTTGGCCATTGTGGCTAGTCGGGTTCACATGCTCGACCGATCCGTGATCGATGACGAGCTGAATCGTCACAAAATCATCATTGAAAAGACGGCCGGAGCCCGTGAGATGGCAGCTTGGGAGTTGCTCAAGAAGCGATTGTCGCAATAATCGGCGGGTGCATCGATTGATGCAGCCCATTATCTCATTCAAAGCACTGCCGAAATGTCTGCACAGTATTGTATTGGAATCGATCTTGGAACCACGAATTCGGTGCTTGCTTTCGCACCGTTGGGCGAATCAGAGGCATTGGTTGCGGTTCTACCGATTCCGCAATTGGTGGCCCCTGGCGCCATTGAACGACGCCTTTCGTTGCCTTCCTTCCTGTACTTAGCCAAGTCTCTCGACGATTCTGCCTTGCAAGTTCCTGGAATTCGAAGTGGGGTTGGGATTGTAGGCGAGTACGCCAGGCGCATCGCTAGCGAACAGCCGGATCGCGTCGTCGCAGCCGCAAAGAGCTGGTTATGCAATAAGCGAGTGGATCGGCAATCACCCATCCTGCCATGGGAGTCTGACGCGGACACGGAATTGGTTTCACCGATCACCGCAACAACCGCTTTTCTGAATCATCTGGTCGATGCTTGGCAAATGGAGTTCCCAGACGCTCCGTTTGCGGAACAGCGGATTGTCTTAACCGTTCCAGCTTCGTTCGACTTGGTCGCTCGTGAGTTTACCAAGCAAGCGGCGATGGCAGCGGGATTTCCCGAGGACTTTCTTTTCTTGGAAGAACCCCAAGCTGCGTTGTACAACTGGATCCATGCGCATGGACAACATTGGCGAAAGTCATTGCATGAAAACGACGTGCTATTGGTCTGCGATGTCGGTGGTGGGACAACGGACTTAACGCTTGTCCAAATACAATCTGAACATGGCGAGTTGAACATGAATCGCCTAGCGGTCGGCAATCACTTGTTGATTGGTGGCGACAACATGGACTTGACCTTGGCTCACGTTGCCTCGATGCAATTTGCGGACAAGGGTTCGAAGCTGAACGCTTGGCAGTCCGTATCGCTTTGGCATTCCTGCCGGTTGGCCAAGGAATCCTTGCTGAAGGGGGAGTCGGCTCCGAAATCGTTTCCACTTAACGTATTGGGGAGAGGTAGCAAACTGATTGGAGGGACGGTTTCCATTGAGCTTGATCGGCTGACGGTGGAGAAAACGCTGGTCGACGGCTTCTTTCCAATGGTCGGTCGAGACGAGCGCCCAGTTCGTGGCGGGGAGAGCGGGTTTCAGGAGATCGGATTGCCGTTCGAATCGGACGCGGCGATAACGAAACACGTCGGGGCTTTTTTGACAGACCATTTGCTTGCCGGCGAACTGGGCCCGTTGAAGTTGACGCATCTGCTATTCAATGGCGGAGTGTTCAATTCCGATTCGTTCCGCGGCCGGATGCTTCAAACGCTGGCTTCATGGAATGAAGCAGGCCAAGCTCCGATTGTGCTTGGTGGAGTGGAGGATCTCGATCAAGCGGTCGCGTGTGGTGCAGCGTACTATTCTTGGACCAAACAACAAGGTGGAATTCGGATTCGCGGTGGAACGGCTCGTAGTTACTATGTGGGCATCGAAACGTCTGGGCCCTCGATTCCAGGTATGCCAAGACCATTGCAAGCTTTGTGCGTTGTCCCGCAAGGCATGGAGGAGGGGACGCAAACGGACGTCAAGGGTCGAGAGGTAGGACTCAAAGTCGGGCAGCGCGGTCGTTTTCGCTTCTTTTCAAGTACGATGCGAAAACAAGACGAGGCTGGAACTTATTTAAAAGGCTGGGACGATAACGAACTCGAGGAGACATCACCGCTGGAGGTCGAGTTGACCGCTAGCGAAGGGGAGCAAGTTGTACCAGTGCGATTTCAAAGCAGGATTACCGAGTTAGGCGTCTTCGAGCTTTGGTGCAAAAGCACTCGAAGCGACCAAAGCTGGAAGCTGGAACTCAACGTCCGCGAGTAGTTGCGGTCAATCGAACAACATTGTCGCCTTTCGCTCCGCGAAAGTGCGCTCTGCATTGCGCTCTTTCGCAGAGCGAAAGGCGACAATAAGAGCGAAAGGCGACAGTGACTAGCACGGCGGAGACCGCCGAGCCACACTGATACTATTTGCGTTTGCCTGTTGCGTCGTAGGATTGTTGGCGTGAAGTCGAGTCTTGGTACTCTCGCATCCTCTTTCGATTATCATTCCATTTTGCGTTGTCGGCAACTTCGGCCGATTGCTGCTCGTTCAACTTGCAGCCAAGGGCAACATCTGGACAGAGATAGTTGTTCTTGAAACTGAAATCCGAGATGAGTGCAAGATCCGAAGCGTTCCTTACTAGCAACAACTTGGCTTCCTCGACCTTGCCTGAATCTCGCAGTGCAGTTGCTTCCCGATTGCGTTCTGCTGCGATTTGAACCGCGCTCAAGACCCTTGCTTCCACGTCCACATCGGCCTCGACTTTTTCAGGTTTATCGGAGTATCGGACTGCAATCCTGCTGCCGAGTTGATCTGTGGTGTGGGTTTGCATATTGCGGTACTGGATCCGAACGTCTGCGAACGGAGATTCCTGCCCACTCTCGCCGGCGGCCACCTCCACCTCCAAGATGAAATATCGCTCCTGTCGGGCGTAGAGTTGAGCAAGTGGGATTCGAATCACCTGGCCTTGAATGTCAGCTTTGTTGCCGAGAGATCGCACCGGGCGCATCGATTGGGCCAGCGTGATTTGGATGTCAAATTCAGAGGCAACAACGCTTAACAAGTCGTCGAATTCATTGTTAAACACAGCGATCAAATTATCCGCGTTTTCGATGAAGACGTGATTGCCGCTGGATGCCGCCGCCAAGCTGCTCATGAGATCTTCGTTGTACCCCGAGCCTAGTCCAAGGGTGCTGACGCTGATCCTTTCCTTGAGGAGGGATTGGCCAAGGTGTTCCAACTCCGACGGCGACGATGGACCAACATTGGCGAGCCCATCGCTAAGAAGGATGATTCGATTGACGTGTTTGTCATCCAGGAATTTCCGAACTTCGGCTGCACCTTTGGAGACGCCAGCAAAGAGGGCTGTATTGCCGTCGGCTTGAATTGACTCGATCGCTTGGCGAATCGAGGCTCGATCACTGGCCCTAGTCGCTGGAACCAAAACGCGAACATTGGTATCATAAGTTACCACCGAAACGATATCGTCATCGCGAAGACGATCGACTGCGGCAAGGGCAGCGCGTTTCGCTTGTACGATCTTGTCTCCTTTCATCGATCCGCTACGGTCCAGCACAATCGCGATGTTGACCGGGGGCCGAGTCGACGCTTTCGGCAGATCAAAGCCAGTCAGTTTGACTTTGAGGTAATTAAGACTCTTTTCGCCAGCCAACATGGTCGGCTTAGCCAACGCGGCATTGAGCTTGATTTGCTCCGCATCCGCAGACCTCGTATTGAGACCTATTGCAATGCAAGCCGCGGTCATCATTGCGATGAACGATCGAAAGAAATAGAGACTCATCATGGTCACTCCTGTGGAAATAGTTGCAACGCAGAACTGCACCCATGTGCGGCTTGAGACTGCGATGAAGTCTATTTCAGCAGATAAAGGAAACGGAATGGTCTGAATCTTATCAGGCAATTGTAAAAGGAATGTAAGACTACGGGTGATTGTCGCCTTTCGCTCCGCGAAAGTGCGCTGCGACTTGTTCTGCAATGCGATTTGGTCTTTTGGGTTGAACGGAGATAGCCCGTTTCCATATTGGATGATTTCTTGTACCATCTCCGTTCTTTCGCATGAACTACCAGGATTTGGCATCAACGGCCAACCGCACTTTTTAGATTTGACGAGGAAGTCCATTGATGGCTGTTTCCATGAATATTATCGACGAGCTTCAGTGGCGAGCCCTGACCCACCAGTGCACGGACTTGGCCGCCGTATCCAAGGAACTGGAATCATCCACCGTTGTCTACGCAGGTTTTGATCCAACATCGGACTCGCTGCACGTTGGCTCACTTTTGCCGCTGATGATGCTGAGGCGATTTCAACAAGCGGGACACAAACCGATTGCGCTCGTCGGTGGTGCAACCGGCATGGTGGGGGATCCGAGCGGCAAGTCGGATGAACGGGTCCTTCTTTCAAAAGAGATTTTGCAGCACAATGTTGCGAGCATCGAAACCCAGATGCGCCGGTTTTTGGATTTCGAAGGACCCAATGCGGCTGTCATGGTGAACAACTACGATTGGATGCACTCCTTTTCGTTTCTCGATTTTTTGCGCGATGTCGGCAAGAATTTTCCAGTAAATGTGATGCTTGGCAAAGACTCAGTCAAGAGTCGGTTGGAACGACAAGACAGCGGCTTGAGCTTCACCGAGTTTAGCTACATGCTGTTGCAAGCCTACGACTTTGCTTACCTGGCTCAACACCGCAATTGCAAGCTTCAAATCGGAGGCAGCGATCAGTGGGGGAATATCACGGCAGGGATCGATCTCGGACGGCGAATGCTGAGTCAACAGCTTTTTGGATTGACCTGCCCATTGCTGACAACCTCCGATGGGCGGAAAATGGGCAAGACGGAGAAGGGGGCGGTTTGGCTCTCGGCAGACAAGACCACTCCCTATGAGTTCTACCAATATTTCATTAACGTAGCCGATGCTGACGTGTTGATGGTTCTAAGATTCTTGTCGGATGTGACGCGCGAGGAGTACTTGCAAATAGAAGCTTCGATGCCTGAAAAGCCCAGCGCTGCTCAGCGTCGGTTGGCGGAATCGCTGACGCGTTTGGTGCATGGGGAGGCTGGATTGCAGTCCGCCCTTCGAGCATCGCAGACTTTGTTCGGGGCCGCAATCGATTCGCTGAGCGACCAAGAACTGAACTCGATCTTCGCCGACGTTCCCAGCAGCACCATGCCAATGGAGCGTTTGAAACAAGGGGTGTCGCTGATCGAAGCGTTGTGCGCCGTTTCGCTCAGTTCCAGTAAAGGCGAGGCACGACGAGCGATCGAGGCTGGCTCCGTATATATCAACAACCGAAAAGCCGAGGGGATCGATCGCGTTCTCACCTCAGCAGATCTAGCGAGCGAGTCCGTCATTGTGCTTCGGGTAGGCAGGAAAAAGTATGCACTGCTGCGGTTTGAGTAGGATTTGGAGTGGTCCGATTCATCGGAGCTTTTAGATGAGTCTGCGTATGGAAGTGCCGTAACGGATCGAAGAATCGCTTGGTTAGGATGAATCCGATTTGGAGTGCTCCGATTCATCGGAGCTTTTAGATGAGTCTGCGTATGGAAGTGCTGTAACGGATCGAAGAATCGCTTGGTTTCCGGCTGAATCGAGTTTCGCTGTACGCTGTGTGTTCATCAACGGCGAGTCGTTCCAGGCCGCAGGGCGCGATGCGACGCTGATGCGGGGCCTCGCCGACCGGCGGCAGCTGTCGGCCCGCGAGCTCGCCGCATTGAGCCCGCCGGCCCGCGAGTTGCTTGACGATTGGGTCGCTGCGGGCTGGGTCCTCCACGGCGGGGTCGCTGCGAAATGACACCCGACCGCCACGGCCTGATCACGTCGCGTGGCGACTTCCATGCCGCCTTGCAGCAGGCGTTCGAGACGGCGGCGTCGATCGGTTGCCATGAGATCTGCCTGTGCGATCCGGACTTCGCCGATTGGCCGCTGGGCGAGCGCAAGATGGTTGAGCACCTCAACCGATGGGCCGGCTCGCAGCGCAGCCTGACCTTGATCGCCACCACCTTCGACGAGGTGGTGCGGCGCCATCCGCGCTGGATCGAGTGGCGGCGTCAGTGGGCGCATGTGGTGCACTGCAGATCCAACCCGGAACTCGAAGCCGGTTCCATGCCGACGCTGCTGATCGCTGCGGGGTTGTTCAGCGTGCGCTTGTCGGATGCGGTTCACCACCGCGGGCGCTGGTCGCGTGAAGCCGCCGACGAGGTGCACTGCCGCGAGCTGTATGACGCGGTTTTGCAACATTCGCACGAGACCTTTCCGGTCACCACGACGGGGCTCTAGGGAATTTCCCTAGAGCTGTCTATAATCGAAGGCTGGGCGATGGAAATGCGTGAGCTTTCCGCGCCTGTGGACGCTGGGGCTCTGCGCACGTAACACACGTAAGGGTTCCCACAATTGCCCGTAATTGTTTGACCCCCTAATGACATCGAGGACACCAATGAAAAAGTCGCTTCTGCTCGCTTCCATCGTCGCCGCCGTTGCTCTCACCGCATGCGGCAAGAAAGAGGAAATGCCTGCTGCCGCCGCTTCGGCCGCTGCCGCCCCGATGGTGGCTGAGGCTGCTTCGGCCGCCGCCAGCGCTGTCAGCACCGCTGCTTCCGCTGCTGCCGATGCATCAATGGCCGGCGCGAGCTCGGCGATGGGCGCGGCATCCGGCGGTAACGCAATGGCTGCCGATGCGATGAAAGACGCCGCCGGCAAGGCCGCCGACGCCGCCAAGGACGCCGCCGGCAAGGCCGCCGACTCCGCAAAGGACGCCGCTGGCAAGGCCGCTGACGCGATGAAGAAGTAATCGGTCCATTCCGATACTTGAAAAAGCCGCCTTCGGGCGGCTTTTTCCTTTGGTGCGCCCCTCGGCATGGGAGCGCCTTGGAGGTGACCCCGCAAGTTGATTGCAGCGAACGAAGCGAAGCGCAACTGCAGGAGGGCGACCGATTGTGGCAACGGTCGAATTGGTCCCTTGCCTGTTGCACCAGATGGTTCGCGCGACAGCAGCCTTCACTGCATTCGCTACCATCCTGAAATGATCAACGCCGATGCTCAGGAACTGGCCAAGTTCAGCGACCTTGCCCACCGCTGGTGGGATACCGAAAGCGAGT
>JANMLD010000243.1:0-14036 GCA_031372345.1 Pirellula sp. | reverse complement strand
CACTGTGCGAGCGACAAGTGCCGACGGTTCATTCACCGAAGAGTCTTATCTCATCAACATTTATGACGTCGATGAATTCGATGTCGCTCCGATTAGCGATTCGGCCACAGCCCCAAATGCAGTTAACGAGAACGCGGCTGTCGGCACCATTGTTTCTTATCAAGCGTTTTCGTTTGACGCAGATGCCACGATCAATCGAATAGTCTATTCGCTGGATGACAGTGCAGGGGGCCGGTTTGGGATTGATGCGAATACGGGCGTTGTGACCGTCGCCGACGGTTCGGGGTTAAACTATGAGGCGAATGCGAGTCATAGTATCATTGTCAGGGCGTTGAGTGACGATGGTTCGTCGTCGGTGGTAACGGTTGGGATCGCGGTACTCAACGTAGCGGAGCGGCCAATTGGTTTGTCGGAGTCTTATTCGACGAGTTACATCGACGTCTTGCGAGTGCTTGCTGCCGGGTTGCTAGGCAACGACATCGATCCAGATGGGGACTTGCTCAGCATCCAGATTTTAAGTGGACCGTCCAGTGGTTTGTTAGTTGCTTCGATCGATGGTGGATTTGTGTACACGCCGCAAGCGGGCTTCATTGGACAAGTTTCCTTCGTTTACAAAGCCTTCGACGGGCTATTGGAGTCCGACCCGATTGTGGTCACGATCAATGTGCTGCTGCCAGCCAATGTTGGAAACGGCGGATCTGGAACGGGGGGATCTGGAACGGGGGGATCTGGCGGATCAGGAACGGGCGGGGAAGATAGCGGCGGTACGACGCCACCGGTGGACAATTCGAATACCCCGTTGCCTCCGGCTGTAGGACCCATTGGAAACGTCGTACAGCCGATCAGTGCGATTGCCGAAGTGGACGGATTTCACAGATCGGAAACTGGACATCGAAAAGAGAGCAATGACGTTGGTCTAGTCGAGGCAAGGGAGGGTCGCCGCCTCGGCGAGTTGAACGCCGCCTTATCGCGGCGAGTGACGAGGCAATCGGTGGAGCAATGGACGAACCATACGAACTACGAAGAAGCGGAAACGTTACGATCAAAAGGAGAATTTGTATTACCTGGAGCGATATTGGGAGATGAGCGGCATAAGCAGGAAGACGATTCAAGTCAGTCGGCGGTCATGTTTAATATGGGAGCGGTCGCTACGACGGTCCTCGGTACGGGGGCGATACTTTGGGTCGTCCAAGCCACACAGATCGCAGCGACCCTAATAACGGCTGCGGCACCAACTTGGATTCACGTGGACATCGCCGCAGCTCTCGACAATCTAGCCAAAGAAAAGAATGCAAAAGACGAGGCAAGCGCGAAGATTTTTGAATAACTAGCGGTTCGCAATCAGGCCGGCCAAGTATCCGCCTTTGAATCCTGCGTCGATGTTTACAACTGCAATATTGGCTGCGCAGCTGTTCAGCATACTCAGTAATGCAGACAAGCCTGCGAAGTTTGCACCGTAACCAATGCTTGTTGGAACGGCGATTACAGGGCATCGGACGTGCCCAGCAAGTACGCTCGGTAATGCACCTTCCATCCCAGCGATGCAGACGATCGCGTCCATGGTTTGAAGCACCGGAACTTGAGACATCAATCGATAAGGGCCCGCTACCCCAATATCTTGCATCAGTCGTGTTGGAACTCCCATCCACGCAAGCGTTTCCAGAGCTTCCATTGCAATCGGTTCGTCGGTGGTACCAGCGCTGACGACAGCGACGATTCCTTGTTTCTTTTCGCCATTCATCCAAGCAACGTCATTGGGCGCGATGGGGGTCTGCTTCAAACCTATTCGTAAGGTCCTTCCGATGTGGTTCCATCGGGTGAAGATAAACATTTCTGTGAGTGTCCGAACTTGCTCGGGCGTGACACGAGTAACGAGCAATTCATCGTTATCAGCCAGCAGGGCTTCGGCCACGGTGCGAATAGCGTCTGGGGATTTGCCCGCGCCGTAGATCACCTCGGGGTAACCGCAGCGCCGCTTTCGGTCCAAGTCAGGGGTCACAGACCCTTGAACATGTACTGCTGCCTCTAGGATTCGTTGTCCCAATTCGATGGCTGTGATACCACCAGCTTGAAAAGCAGACCAGATTGCTTGTATGTCTTGATTGTCGATCTTGTTTTCTCACATATGAATTAATTGGTTGATCGCCACACTCCACACTCCTTTACTCCTTTACTCCTTTACTCCTTTACTCCTTTACTCCTTTAGCCTGACCTCTAGCCCACCCCTTTAAACATCTTTCCAATGCCTAATCGATTGAAATACAACGGGAGAGCGAGGCTCCTGCCGAGCTGGCGCCGCCATGGTTCGGCAGGAGCCTCACCCTCCCGAGTAATGAATTGGTTGCACAAAGTCGATGTGAACATGTTTACAGGGTTGCCTTTAGCCTCACTTCACGCTTCTTGCGTTTGGCGTTCGCGATTTAGGATCAAGTCAAGGATTCTTCCGATTGCGTCAGCAGACTGTTCGCGAGGCATGGAGGGCAGGTCCCGTCTGCAATGAAGCACTTGCTCTGGCGTGAGTGGGATATGTACGAAACCGATGGAACAAGACTTTTGATGCATTTCGTGCCAATGATGGGTCAGGAACATTGCAGCGTTGCACAAATAAGTGCCAGCGTGGAAGGAGACCGAACTAGGTATCCCACTGGCTCGCAACTCCAGATTCCACTGATCTAGCGGAAACTTGGTCCGGTAGGCGATGGGGCCACCGGGAACCAATGGGCCGAAAAAGTCGCCTGCTGCATCGGTCATGCCAGCCACATTGACCGCAATCGCTTCCATTTGAACGCGGCTAACCCCTGGGGCTTGGCCAAGATGCAAGACTGCGTCAAATCCTAACGCCAGATCTTTTTCCAATCGCAACTGCAACTGAATCAGGTCGACTGGGTAGCGTCGCGTGGTGACTCCCGTCGGGATGCCGCGATGATGCAAAAAGGTCACCAACGCCTCCCAACTGGAATTCTGGTCCCAGGTGTCGCACGGTTCGAAGGCGGTTAACAAAACTCGCAATTCAATTCCCTCATTCGCTATTTGGCGAGCCGCAACGTGAAAACTACCAATCATAACCCGAAACGTAAGTGAGGGACTTGTGGAGTCGTCCCTCGCTCACGCATCGGGTTGGGATAATGCCATCAAATACTGCCTGACGAAGCAGTGGGTAGTTATTTATACCCATTTGTAGTCAAAATTTGCAGTTGTGCACTACGAAGCAGAAGAACAAGCCTGGAATTGGCGTCCTCATTGGGATAAAGTGGAAAGGTCAACCCACCCTGGACTCATATAGGAAGGCGAATTGAATGCGTCGTTTGGATAATTCTCTCCTCAGCGGATTTTCGGCTGTTTTCCTATCCATTTCCTTTACGATCCAGGCTCAGGTCGCTATTTGCGACGATTTGATTCCGGACAAGAACCTAGAAACGGTTGTCCGCCGAGAGGTTTTCGATAAACGGTACAACACCGAACCCCTTACCGCCGAGGATGTCAAAAACATTTCGCAGGTGGTTGGCAAAGGAAGGGGAATAAAGAGCCTTGAAGGACTTCAGCATTGCAAATCCTTGATGAAAATCGATCTGGAGAAAAACGAGATCGTCGATTTAGCTCCAATTAAGGAGTTGAAATTGCTTCAATCCATCGATTTGTCCTCCAACAAGATCGAAACGCTCGAACCCATCGCTGCGTTGATCCAGTCGCAGTACTTGCAACTTTCCAAGAATGCGATCTCGGATCTGACACCGCTTCGTCAAATGAGCAATCTGCGGTCGCTCTATATCGCGGACAACAAGATCAAATCGCTTGAACCCGTTTCAGGCCTAAAAAAGATGTGGACCCTCGAGGTATCCGGCAACCCAATCGAGGACCCCGCACCGATCGCCCAACTGAAGGGGCTCGAATCCATTAGCCTGATGGGTTGCGGTATCAAAAATGTCGAGTTTGTTCGAACCTTGACTCCCAATTTCTTGAGACTCAATGGCAATGCAATTGCAGACTTGAACCCACTCGTCGAAGCCTGCGAAGCGGATGCCAAATCGGAGCGTCGTTTTGCACCTTTCCTTAGACTGTATTTGGATGAAGCGATGCTAAAAGAAGCTTCTCAATCCACTTCGATCGAAAGATTGAGGGCCGCGGGAGTCAAAATCAACCCAAGCAACAAGTAAACGGCACGGAACGCCGTGCTATTGTCGCCTTTCGCTCCGCGAAAGTGCGCATAGGAAACGCACTTTTGCGGAGCAAAAGGCGACAATGCTAGCGACAATGCCAGTTAAACATAATACGACTAATAATGCACCATGAATCGCTTTCACAGATTAACGACACTATTCGCATTGGCAATCATCCCGTCGATTGGAATGCCTATGCTTCTCCAAGCCCAAATTGACCCAGCGTCTTCACCCTTTTTTCGCCCTCGTACAGACACCAATGCTGCCAACGATCTTCAGCTTCTGTTGGCTGAATTGAATAGAGCTAGCGACGCAAATGGTGCCGTCAATCCCTTGGGCAACTTCCTTCAACGCAATTCCGAACCATCGGAACCAACACGTCTTGAAATCGGACCGACCGGCCCCGATCGAGAAGCTCAGCAAAAGCCAAACATCGATCCCAAGACAGCCAAACAAAGACTTGCGCCGACTTCTTCGAGCACAAAAACGTCCAAGGCGATCGGGGTGTTACCCGGCCCTCGCTATACCATTATTCAGCAAGCCAGCCCGCAGCTTCGGAATTCGACTGCGGATGGTTTTCGACCTGCGCGTTTTGTCTCGGACATCGAGGCAAATGCACGTCCGTCGCTCCAATATCCGGTCACTCTAGCTGGTGCCAATCTTCCGATAGTTGGACAGTCCAACAGCGTTATTACGAATTACCAGCCGGAAATCCCAGCTACCGGAGCCAATCCAGGATACTCCCCGATTCTTCCCAATGCCCAGCCGGTCCTACCTAACTACCCTGGTGCATTGCCGTCTAGTTCTGTGCCGTTCGGGGGAACAAATCCTATCCCGACATACAACGCCCCAGGCAGCGTCATGCCTCCCGTTATTTCGAATCCCATCCCAAACAATGTGCCCGGGTACAGTTCGCCACCAGTTTACTCAGCGCCGCTTAACCCCAACCCTTCGATGGGTGTCAATCCAGGGTTTAGCGGTGTTAACCCAATGCGGAGTCCAAGCGACAGTGTGATGCCCAATGCTCCAAGATCTTACCCGATCGTGAACGGTGCTCCGTTCGTGAGCTCGCCCCCCTGCCAGTTTGATGCGAGGTACATGGTTTCTCAAAATGCATATCGACAAGCGGTAGACCCGTGCGCTCAACCTCGCTGTGGAGCACCGAACGGGTACGCACCGTATCCCTACGCAACTCAGCCAGGAGGCTCGCCGTTTTCGTACGTTCCTCCCACCGCCATGCCATATACCAACAATTCCGGATACAGACCTCTTATTGGGTTTGGGCAGTCTCTATCGAACGCGTATCTTGGTCGCGGTATCATCGGCCAGCCTACAGCTTATGTAGGAGGTCAACCGGTCCGGAATTTCCTTAGATATCTATCCCCGTAAGCAGGCACGACGCTTTGGCTGTTCGCCCTCGTTTCTATTTGGACCACGCTGCTACATCATGGCCCAAGCCTCCAGGTTCGCTCGAAGCTTGCATTGAATTCCAAACCTCAAACGGTGCGGCAGCCGGACGCGGAGTGTATCAATCGGCGGAGCATGCTAGTGAACTTGTTCGCACTGCCCGCCAGGCCGTTGCGAGACTCTTAGGTGCTCCTCACAGCAACGACGTCGCCTTCTGCAGCAATGGCACGCAGGCTCTCAATTCGGCCATCCTTGGCTTGTTGCAATCGCCAAGCATGCGTGGCTCGCACGTCGTGACGACCGCAACCGAGCACAATAGCGTTCTCCGTCCACTCCAACTTGCGTCGAAAACATGCGGCATCACTTGGACAGCAGTCCCGTGCGACCCGACAGGCTGGGTCGATCCGAATCAAATCCAGTCATCGATGCTTGACAAGACGCGATTGGTCATCTTGAACCATGTTTCGAACGTTACTGGAACCATTCAAGACATTGGTTCCATCTCGGCAATCGCTAAGGCGAGAGAAGCGATTTTTTTGTTGGATGCGGCCCAGTCCTTAGGCTACCTTCCAATCGATGTCGTTGCGGACGGGCTTGATATCCTCGCAGCCCCAGGTCACAAAGGAGCAGGCGGCATGTTGGGGACCGGCATTCTCTATGTGCGGCGTGAAATCCAACAACAAATGGAGCCAATTTGGATCGGAGGTACTGGAACTCAAAGCGATTCGATCGAGGGCCCATTTGATTGGCTGTATGCCGTCGAATCGGGAAATAGCAATTTACCCGGAATCGCTTCACTGAAAGCCGGACTGGAATGGCTTGAACAACAGGAGCCAAATGATAATCTCCAAATCTGGACCAGCCAAATCATCGACGCAATTCTCAGCACACCGAACTTAAAACTGATCGGCCCGCTTCCAGGCGATGCGAAACGCAATCGGCTCCCGGTTGTCAGCTTGACCGGCGAAACACTCTCCTGTCATGAGATGGCCCTATTACTGGATTCCGCTTGTGGCGTGGAAGCCAGATCCGGATACCACTGCGCTGGCTTGATCCATGCGTGCTTAGGGACAAACGACCAGGGCGGGACGTTGCGGTTGAGCCTAGGGCATACAAGCACGCGAGCGGTTGTCGAGGCTGCCATTGCAGGCATTCAAATCTTGGGGACGATGTAACGTAGAACAGGCTGCCAGCCTGTTAATTCTCGCGATGCGAAACATTGTCGCCTTTTGCTCCCAGCCTGTTAATTTATCAGAAACATCCATTGTCTGTGGCTGAGCGAGGCCCTCGCTCAGGTTTTGCAGAAACCCAACGAGCGAAGGGCCTCGCTCGTCCACAAGTACTTTTCGCTCCGCAGAAGTGCGTTAGTTAGCAGGCACGCTTTCGCGGAGCGAAAGGCGACAATAAAAATCCCCGATTGACGGTATACTGTGTTGACCTTGCTCGACGACTGAAGCGTCCTATTCTCGATCCAAATTCATAGTCATCATGCTCATAACCAACCGCTTCTGCCTAGTTCTTTTTTGTACACCACTGTCAATCTCGCTCGCCCAAAAACCAGAAAGTTTGGATGAACTACCGAAGAAACTAGCGCCGCAACCCGATACAGCGATGACCGTCCAGTATCCACTGACAAAAACCATCCCACAGTCGGACAACTACCATGGCAAAACCATCGACGATCCGTTCCGATGGCTGGAAGATGTCGATTCCGCAGACACCAAGAATTGGGTCCAACGACAAAACGAAGTCACCTTCGACTACCTCAAAACGGCTCCACGCCGCGATGCAATCAAAGAACGACTGACGGAGCTTTGGAACTACGAACGTTTCGGATTTCCATCCAAGCACGGCGATCACTATCTTTTCACACATAACAATGGCCTTCAGAATCAAAACATCCTGTTCGTTTCGGAAAGCCTCGAAGCGGAACGCAAGGTTTTACTTGATCCAAACACCCTCGTCGCCGATGGGACGATTGCGCTTACAGGCAATGTCGCTAGCGACGACGGCAAACTACTGGCTTACGGACTGGCTACGGCCGGTAGCGATTGGAATACTTGGCGGATACGCGACATTGCGACCGGAAAAGATCTCGATGACAAGGTCGAATGGGTCAAATTCAGTTCGGTTTCTTGGACGGGGGACAACGCTGGTTTCTATTACAGTCGTTACGATAAACCGACTTCCGACGGTGAGTTCACCGGCGTTAACTACTTCCAAAAACTTTATTACCACAGAATTGGCACGTCACAAGAATCGGACTCTTTGATCTATCACCGCCCAGACCAAAAGGAATGGGGATTTGGCGGCGCAGTAACCGACGACAACGCGTATCTGATCATTTCGGTTTGGCGAGGCACGGAGAAAAGAAACCAAATCTTCTTCGCTAGACTCAAGGACAAGTCTGCCACTGGCGCGACGGACGTTACCGAGTTGTTATCCGGCTTTGAAAGCGACTATCAGTTTATCGGAAACGATGGGTCGATTTTCTATTTCAAAACCGACAATGCCGCACCGAAACGACGCATCATCGCTATCGACGTTGACCATCCTGCGCGCGACCAATGGAAAGAGATCGTTGCAGAAGCGGATGAGACGATTGAGTCCGTCAGCCTGTTTGGCGATCGGTTCTTTGTCACCTATCTCAAAGATGCAACTAGCGTGGTTCGACAATTTGCGACGACAGGAAAACGACTGGATGATCTGAAGTTGCCGTCGCTCGGTACCGTTGCGGGTTTAGGTGGCAAGCGGACTGCCAAAGAGACGTTTTATTCATTCACGAACTACATTACTCCGCCGACGGTAGTTCGACTCAACTTGGCCGACAACACGGCAACGACTTGGCGGCAACCAAAGCTTGCATTCGATCCAGCTGATTTCGTCACCGAGCGGGTCTTTTTCAAGAGCAAGGATGGAACACGCTTGCCGATGATTCTTTCGCATAAAAAAGGGCTTGAAAAGAACGGGAAACTACCTACGTTGCTTTACGCGTATGGTGGATTCAACATTTCGATCATGCCGACTTTTTCCCCTGCCAACTTGGCTTGGATGGAAATGGGAGGTGTTTACGCTGTGCCTAATCTGCGCGGGGGTGGAGAATACGGACGGGAATGGCACGAAGCGGGTATGCTCCAGAAAAAACAAAACGTATTTGACGATTTCATTGCAGCCGCTGAATATTTGATAGCGGAAAAGGTTACGAATCCTTCCAAACTGGCAATTCAGGGCCGAAGCAACGGCGGATTGCTCGTGGGTGCGACCATGGCTCAACGCCCGGAATTGTTTGCAGTGGCGTTGCCCGGAGTGGGGGTGCTCGATATGCTCCGATTTCACCAATTCACTATAGGCTGGGCTTGGGTAAACGAATTTGGCAGCAGCGAAGATCCAGAGCAGTTCAAGACCTTGTTGGCTTACTCGCCGCTCCACAATTTGATTCCCGGTAGACGCTATCCCGCAACGTTGATCACCACCGCCGACCATGACGATCGAGTCGTGCCAGGCCATAGTTTCAAATTTGCGGCCCGTTTGCAAGCGTGTCAGAGTGGACCTAAGCCTACACTGATACGCATCGAAACCAGTGCCGGACACGGAGCCGGAACTCCGGTCAGCAAACTTGTCGATACGGCTGCGGATACCTGGGCGTTTGTACTTAAGAACTTCGAAACCGAATAGAGTCTGATGAAGCCGCAACGGCCAAAGGCTAAACGAACGTTGGCCGATTTCCTAAATCGAACCGACAGTTCTGGTACGACCGAGGTGATCGCCGACGATCTGCAGATCGCTTCAGCGGCTGCGGATAAGCCTGCGCCGATAGCGAAAAAAACCAAGGGAACTTCGGAGGCGGGTCCAGCTAAGCCGAGAAGGACGGATTTGCCACAGTCCCTGCCGGTCGAGGGCCTCGACCGGCTACATACCGGCCTCGACGTGCTGCATACCGGCCTCGACGTGCTGCATACTGGCCTCGACGTGCTACCGACTGGCGTCGACGGGTTACACGCAGAGGCGAAGGCTGGTAGAAAGAAATCCAAGCTGGGCATCGAACCCAAGCCTGAGATGGATCCGGTTGAAAAACTACGACAACGCGAAGCCCAAATCCACGAAGCGGAGTTGATCCACCAAGGGGAATTGATCGCTAAACCGGACGCATCAACCCGCCGTGAAACGCAGGCGCGAGAACTGCTGCAAGGGGTCACGCAACTGGAAGCGTTTCGCGAGGCAACGGACAAGTGGTCACGTGGCAACAGTATCTGCTGGGAAGGGGCGTGGCTTGGCGCCGTTGCTCCCATGGCGGCCGGAACCGTTCAACGATTTCGACGGCCGATGTTGGTTATCCTTGCTCAACATCAAGACGCTGAAACGGTAGCCCGAGACCTGGACTTCTTCCTCGATCGCAACTGCGATGTGTTTCCGCCTTCGTCTGACGATTCCGACGTTGACTCTCTCCAACAACAGGAGGTCATCCAACGATTGCAAGTGCTTTCTAGGCTCGATGCGTGCCAGACACAACGCAGTAACGTCGCGAACGCCAAGGTCGATAACCCCGTCATCGTAACGACCATTCCTGCCCTCATGCATCGCGTGCCTAGCCCACAGCAACTCAGGCAAGACCGCCGAAGTTTGAGTGTTGGCGAGCGGGTCGATTTGGCGGAACTGAAACTTTGGCTCGCAGCGACTGGCTATCGCACCACGACGAGCGTGCAATTGCCCGGCGAATTTACGGCCCGCGGCGGAATCCTCGATGTCTACCCTCCAGACTGCGGCGAACCTAGACGCATCGAATGGTTCGACGATCAGATCGAGTCCATACGCAGCTTCGACTCGGTGACCCAACGATCCCTTAGTCGAATGGACCGAGTCGATTTGATCGCGGCCAACGAAGCCACAAAAGAGGAAGCCTCGCTGCTCGACTACCTGCCCAAGGACACGATGGTTCTCCTGAGCGAACCCATCGCGGCAATCTACAATGCGAATGCGTTCAAGGCTAGGATTCCATTCCCCGAACGCTTCCGCGATCCGAACGAGCTGTACTCAGAACTACTCAAGTATGCCTTTGCGCAGATCACGCAGTTGGCAGGCGAAGGTTTTCTAGGCGAATTGCTGCGAATCCCGATCGGCGATGTGCAACGCATTGGTGGGGAACTCGAAAACATTGCGAAGGATATTGATGGTGCTTTGGGCAGTGACCGATCCGCATTGATCGCATGCATCAACGAGGGGGAGTTGAGCCGCCTCAACGATTTGATGCAACACAGCAACGCATTTAAAGCAGGGCGTGTGAAGCTGGAACTAGGGCTGCTCAGCAGCGGATTTGAACTGCAACCCAAGGGACCTTTTGTACTCACCGTCAATCAGTTGCTCAAGCGTTCGACGCTGCGGCGCTCCTCACGCAGGCTTGCCTCTAGAGCGATCGACAGCTTCCTAGATCTGCGAGAAGGGGACCTGGTGGTCCATCTCTCGCATGGCATTGGCGTCTATCGAGGAATGGAGTTGATCGAAAAGCAAGGACAAAAGTTTGAGCATCTGACGATCGAGTTCGATGGTGGTACCAAACTCTACGTCCCAAGTAGCAAGATAGACCTCGTTCAACGCTATGTGGGTGCGACCAAAGCCAGGCCGAAATTGGCTCGTATTGGAAGCCAAGCGTGGGTCCGGCAAAAGATCGCAGCCGAGAAAGCCGTTACGGACATGGCTGCCGAACTGCTGGAGCTGCAGGCTCAACGTAAACACCTCACCGGTATCGCATTCAAGCCCGATTCCGTTTGGCAAAGCCAGTTTGATGGCTCGTTTCCCTATGAGGAAACGCCTGACCAAATCACCGCGATTGCCGCCACGAAGGCGGACATGATGAGTGTTCGCCCCATGGAGCGGCTTATTTGTGGTGACGTAGGCTTTGGAAAGACCGAGGTCGCCATGCGAGCGGCCTTCAAAGCGGTCGAAAGCGGTTATCAAGTTGGCGTGCTAGTGCCGACCACGGTCCTGGCCGAACAGCATTACAAGACGTTTAAGAAAAGGATGGTGGAGTTTCCATTTGAAATCGCCAAACTCAGTCGCTTCGAAACCGCGGCTGAGCAAAAGGAAACGCTTCGACGCTTGGCGCATGGTCAAGTCGACATTGTCATCGGAACGCATCGATTGGCTTCGGCAGACGTTCAGTTTTTTAACTTGGGACTGTTAGTCATCGACGAAGAGCAGAAGTTTGGAGTCGAGCTAAAAGAGCGAATGAAAAAATCGGCTTCGATGGTGGACATCCTCACTCTCTCAGCCACTCCGATCCCGAGAACTCTGCATATGTCGTTGCTCGGTGTTCGCGATATTTCTAATTTGGAGACTGCGCCGGAAGAGCGCATGGCCGTTGAGACTCGTGTCGTACGGTTTGACGACGCACTTGTTCGCAATGCCATCTTGCGTGAGTTAAATCGGGACGGCCAGATTTTCTTTGTCCACAATCGGATCGAAGACATGCATTCCATAGCGGCGAGACTGCAGCGGATTGCACCCGAAGCCCGGATCCTCATTGGTCATGGGCAAATGGCCGAAGGGGTCCTCGAACAGGTCATGCTCGATTTCATCGAACATCGCGCGGATATCCTCTTGGCCACCACCATCATCGAGAGCGGCTTGGACATTCCCAATGCCAATACGATCTTCATCGATGAAGCGAACCGCTATGGCCTGTCCGAGTTGCATCAACTGCGAGGCCGCGTAGGGCGTTATAAGAATCAAGCGCATTGCTATCTGTTGGTCGATCGCAATCGCAGCCTGAATCCGGACGCGGCTAGGCGACTGCATGCGATCGAGGAGTACTCCCAATTAGGCGCAGGCTTTGGAATCGCCATGCGCGACTTGGAGATCCGCGGAGCTGGCAATCTTCTGGGGACGCAGCAGAGCGGACACATTGCGACCGTCGGTTACGAACTGTACTGCCAACTGCTGGAGGGGGCTGTTCGTCAGCTAACTCGCCAGCCGCCAAGGATCAAAATCGACGTGGAAGTCAACTTGCCCATCGAAGCGTATTTGTCCAACGAGTACATCCCTGAAATGCGGCACAAGATCGACGTTTATCGACGTTTGAGTCGGCTGCAGGATGTCCATGCGATTGCCGAGATCCGTCAGGAGTTGACCGATCGTTTTGGGCCATTGCCCGAAGTTGCAGCGAGGTTGTTGGATGTTGCGGAGTTGAGAATGGACGCTGCCTTATGGTCGATCCGGTACATTGGTATCGAGGACGGTTATCTTGCGTTCACCTTTACGGACGCAAGGCGAATCGAGCAATTGGCTCGCAAACACAATGGCAAACTGCGAATTATCGATGGACAGCACGCCTATTGGCCGCTTCGAGCCGTAGAAGCCAAGCCGACGACGAAATCGAACTTGATGCCACAATCGCGGGCGCCTCAGCCAGTTCCAGAAAGCAATGCTCAACTTGTAGCAAAGACCGATCTACTCGCGGTACTCGCAATGGTGTTTAGGTAACCTACCTTAGAAGCTAAGAACGCTTGCACCAACTTACGAATTTGATCATGGCCGATAGCGGAGTATTTGGAGTGCTTCGATTCATCGGAGCTTTTAGAACATCCTGCGTCCGGAATCGCTAAAACTCATTTGCAAAACGTCCAATTGTTTGGATCCAAGCATCAGCGTTCCACGATCGCGACTCCGAGGTCAGATCACGGAAGGGTGCCAGTAGGGTAAAAAAATTAGTGGTAAGAATATTTCCCTGCGAACCTAGAACCTCCGATCCCAATTTTCTTACCAACAATTTTCTTACCACCACCCTCTAGAAATGGCAGCCGAAAAAGAGGCCAGCCTGGAACCCAAGAAACCGACCAGGCGTCGGTTCTCCCTATAGCGGCTTAAGCCGGAAGCGATCGGCTGACCGAGCAAGCTATGGTGGGTGTATCCTCAACAGAGGGTTACGCAGGCCAGCTATTGAGCTCCGTTCCTAACCCACGCCCAGTGCCGACACTGTCGGTGTTGCGGGAAGGCAAGATGCGAATTGCGCCGCGTCCCCTTTTGCTTTCTTTGGAGTGCTTCGATTCATCGGAGCTTTTAGAACATCCTGCGTCCAGAATCACTAAAACTCATTTGCAAAACTTCCAATTGTTTGGATCCAAGCATCAGCATTCCAAGATCGGGACTCTTGGGGCAGATCACCGATCACGGAACAGTGCCGGTAGGGTAATAAAATTAGTGGCAAGAATATTTTCCCGTTGCCGTCAAAGTCGTTGTTCTCACCGCCAGGTAAGCCTCCGGTTTATTCGTTAGAAGCGTTCGTGTCGCTGCCTTTACAGTGATCATTGAGGCTACCAAAAACAGCAAACAGGGTCTGACCCGAATGGCACTTGTACTTTGATCCAAATGCTTATCACGAAATGAGTTAAGTCGATCTTCTGGTTCTAGTTTGAGAGCTCGCTCACTGGCTTCCCTTGAATTGCTCTAGACGCAAATGGCCTCACTTGCACAGACTTG
>JANMLD010000083.1:0-65130 GCA_031372345.1 Pirellula sp. | reverse complement strand
ACGGTCGGATGTGGGTCGACTTGGTCTGGGGTTTCCAAAAGTACTTCGGCCGTGGCGGCGCCGTCGGCTCCCCCAAAAGCCTTAAGGAATCCGCAGCCAATCGCCATCGCAAATTCGCACGAGGCCAAAACGCCGCCGCTGCCTGCTTCGCTGCAGGATAACGGCGGCTAAGTGCGACTCCCGAAACACATTTGGTCTGTTGTGTTCAGCAGCTTATCGCGAAGTCATGGCCGAGGGAATCAACGGGCCAAATAATAAGATCGCTGTGAGATTTTTGGCTTGGTACAATCAGGGCCGAAGCTCGAAAATAGTTAGTGAACGTGAATCTGAAATCGCATGTCGACGCGATCGAGTAAGCATTCGATTTGCGATCTCGATCCGAATGCATAACCTCAGTTGGTTAGAACCGTTTTTACCGGAACGGAGGTTTCTGCTTCAAGCGTTCGTAGGCGACCCGAAAGATTTAGTATCCCAACAAAAGATTGCGTCGAATCATGAGTGCAACTCACCCTGGAAACTGGTGGCATCGGGACGAGGATTCTGACCGAATCGTATGCGATCTGTGTCCACGCCAATGCAAGATGAAAGAAGGGGATCGTGGTTTTTGTTTCGTTCGCAAAGTCGAAGGCAATCAAATGGTGCTCGACACCTACGGTCGCAGTACAGGCTTTTGCATCGACCCCATCGAAAAGAAGCCACTCAATCATTTCTATCCCGGTACCAGCGTCTTGTCGTTTGGAACGGCTGGCTGCAATCTGGGCTGTCAATTTTGTCAAAACTGGGATATCTCCAAATCGCGAGAAGTTGCCAGATTGAGTTCTGTGGCGGAGCCAGAGCTGATCGCACGCGCGGCCATAGAACTCGGCTGCAAAAGCGTTGCCTTCACTTACAACGACCCCGTCATATGGGCTGAATACGCAATTGACACCGCCAAAGCTTGTCGAGCAATTGGCGTCCAAAGCGTGGCCGTTACCGCGGGCTACATTTTGCCTGAAGCGCGACGCGATTTTTATGTCCACATGGATGCGGCTAACGTGGATCTCAAAGCCTTTACTGAGGACTTCTATCGCAAGATCACCTACTCGCATCTAGTGCCTGTCCTCGACACGCTGCGTTACTTGAAACACGAAACCGACGTGTGGTTTGAGATCACCAACCTCATTATTCCAGACTTAAACGACTCTGTGGATGAGTTAAGTCGGATGTGCGATTGGATACTCAAGGAGCTTGGCCCCGACGTGCCAGTTCATTTCTCAGCCTTCCACCCCGACTTTCGCATGATCGATCGGCCTAGAACTCCGCCCGAAACACTACTCCAAGCCCATGCGATCGCAAAGCGCGCGGGGCTACATTTTCCGTTCGTGGGTAACATTCACGATGTCAAGCATAGTTCGTCCTATTGCAGTCATTGTTCTTCCATGTTGATTGAACGCGACTGGTATCAATTGGGTAAGTACGGGCTACTGGGTGATTTGTGCAGCGTGTGCGGAGCGAAACAGCCCGGACGTTTCGGTAATTCGCCGGGCGATTGGGGGCGCAAACGACAGCCGGTGAACTTGGATACTTTCCGCCAAACAAATCTACAAAATGAAGTCCATCGGGTATCATTGCCGATATTCCGAGCTCACCAAGAGTCGTCGTTGGATTCGCCTGAGCCCCCTACAAATCGTTCGTCTTTTTCTCCCATCGAGGAAGCCATGTCAAGTCAATCCATGTCCGCTCCAGTGAAACTCGCGATGCTTAAACTGGATGAACTGAGCGATGAGCAAAAAAGTTCCATTCAAAAGGCGACACAGTTTGTGGTCATTGCAACTGTCTGCAACCGCAAACTTACGAGTGAATGGCTCAATATTCTCGGCCCATTGGCTGACTTGCATGTCATGGGGATGTTCTCGACGCTCAGCCGTGGATCTCAGTTGAGAGGTTGTTGCGGATTCCTCGGCAGGCCAACCAAACTCCAAGACGCGATCCTTTCGTCAGCTCAGCGCACGGCCAAAGAGGACTCGCGAATGCCTGCGATTTCGACTTCTGAATTGGCTTACCTGAATCTTGATGTTTCCTTACTTGCATCGCCGATTGTCCTCACCGTGCCAGCGGAACGGCGGATGGAACATGTTCAAGTTGGAAGGCACGGCCTCAAAATCTCGCGTGGTCAGCAGGCTGGACTTCTCTTGCCCAGTGTTCCTGTTGAACAGAATTGGAGCGTGGAGCAGTTCCTGGAAGGGGTGTGTCGCAAAGCTGGAATCCCAGAGGCGTCGTGGATGGACGCGGACACACTTCTTGAAACCTTTGAGGGTGTTGTGATCGAAGGCAAGATCGAGATCGCCAATTTGCCGTCTGAAGTGCCGATCCGTAGTGCTCCAGGGGATATTTCCAGTCTATTGAAGCTGAAGCAGGTCGCGACACAGAACTTGATCGCGTTTTCGCATGGCGCCACACCAACCTACTATGCACTCGATGCGATGGACGGGAATGTCAACGGTCTCGTTTTGACGATCGTCGATACGGCGACCAAAAAACCCCTAGCGCATTGGATCAAGACTTCTTTGCGAAATGACATGCCACTTCAGTCGAGCCTATTCGATCTTTGCAAAGCAGCGTCCGAAGCGCTTTCCAAAGCCCGGTTCCAGAAAGCACTGGACATCGAGCTAGTCATCACGGTTCTTTTCGACACCGTTCATCACGGCGCCATCCATTTCGACGATTGGGATGGGGACCAGTTGAAGGCCAAGTTGAATCACTGCGAAACGTATGGTTTGAGGCCCGCGTCGCGCGCGGTGATCGCTGTATGCGGAGACCGCGCTGCGGTTGCCTTCGATGCCGAGAAGAGCCCCGAGGCGTTGCTAAACGAAGCGGCGAACTCCATTAAGACGCGTCGGAATCCAATCGGCATTTACTCGATGGGATGCATGTCGACCGCTAGTTCACTTTTGGCAAGCAATACGACGATGGCGAATAGCGACGAAGATGTGCGAATGCCCGCGGTTGCCGATGGATTCTATCCCTCCAACCCAGATGCCAGACGCAAACTCGTGGCTGATTTAAAAGCAAACCTACCGGCAGATGTTTCAGCCGCCCCCGCACTGGCAATCATGACTCCGCATGCGGGTCTTCGTTATAGCGGTCAAGTTGCGATGGATGTATGGAGCCGTGTGCAATTGCCCTCAACGCTGCTAATTATCGGCCCAAAGCATACAGCCTTGGGTTGCGATTGGGCGGTATCGCCGTCGCAAGCTTGGGAACTATCTGGCGGAGAACGATGGCAGGCAGACAAGGAGTTGATGCACAAGCTGGCCGAGGGGGTTGAAGGGTTTGAATTGGATTTTGCCGCCCATGCACGTGAACATGGCGTCGAAATACAGCTTCCTATTCTCGAGGCACTTGCGACGAAGGAAGATCGCCCCAAGCTGGTCGCGATTGCGATGAAAAGTGCTTCGTTGGAAGAGATTATGCTGGCATCCGAGCAACTGGCGGACGTATTGCGAGATTTGCCGGAACGACCGTTGATGGTAATCTCGAGCGATATGAATCACTACGCACCCGAAGCAGAGAATCGACGCCGTGATCGACTGGCGATTGACGCGATGTTGACTGGCGATCCGAAGCGATTGATCGAAGTTTGCAAAGACAACTTCATCAGTATGTGTGGGCTCGTTCCGGCAGCGATCATCATGCAGACGCTGATCAATCTCGGCGAGTCGTTTACGGTTGAGGAAGTCCGTTACGATAATAGCGCAAGCCAAGGTGGCGATTCTAACCGCGTGGTGGGCTACGCCGGAGTCGTCTTTCGGGCGACCTGAGTTGTTGATGAACCACGTTTAATCTCAAGTCGCCTGTTGCCAAAACTACCGCTCTTTGGTTAGAACTTGGCTCAATCGCTTTAAAACGCTCAAAATTCGATCGCAACTTTCTGTACCGGAGACAGACGCCATGGCCCTGCAAGACATTGAAGAAATTACTAAGTTCCTGAACGCCCGCGGCTTCCAAGATGCCGACGAGATGGCCCACGATGCCGTCGAAGAGGGGGAGCCAATCGTAGAGACCATCTGCTTTCACGAAATTGCCGAGGACTTGTTCAACCCAATTCACGACGCTACTTGGGTTGAGGAGGCCGCCGAAGATGGCGATCACGAAATCGGCGAGCACATCAAACGCTTGCTAGCGACAGGTGCGGATCCCCAGGATTTGGCTGTTTTCTCCCGTTACATGCAGCGAAGGTTTGCCGGCGATTTGGGTCGAATCCTCGATGGCATTAACTTGTACACGTCGCCGGAACGCCCTTTTGAGGACTTCGGAATCTTTGCACTTGTGGATGGGAAACCGACAGCCCAGATAACGGACTTGGAAGAGGGGCTCGGGTTCTGGGATTTGGACTCCGAAATGGAGCTGTCGCATTCCGTGGCCAAGGCATTGGAAGAGGATGATAGCAACGACGAGGATTGATCTCGATTTTACTCTTTAGCAAAACGCGTGACGGAGGAGTTTTTTCGGACTAAACTTGAGCTTCGAAGGCTCCTCCGTTGCTTAGACGATTCATTGCCTCTGATTCGCAATTCGTTTTTTCGCAGTCTTCCTTATTCTGCGCTTGTTGTCTTGGCCTTGCTGGCTCCCAGTCGAGTCTTCTCTCAAGCATATAAGGAGGACGTGGGCTATAACCCACTAAGGAACGAATTGGGTGCGGACTGGTAGGAGCTAGCTTAAGCCTCGTCGACAATGTCGAGCATCTTTATCTCAAAAACTTGAATGCTGGGCTGTACACGATTGCAGTGTACTCGGATTCGAATACCAGCTTCGGCTTGGCATGGAACATTACAGCAGTTCCTGAGCCAAGTAGTATTGCTTGTCTTTGCTTGATCCGGATGTTCGCAACGCTGCGGGCTCTCAAAACAAAAAGATGCCGTTGAAATCGCAAAATCGACGAAATCCAAATGCCTTGACTACCATTGGGATGCATTTGCCAATGGATCAAAGTCGGGTTTTTGCGTATCATAGGGGTGGCTGCCTGAGCCTCACTCAAATCGAATCCTATTATCTATTGATTGCCAATGTCGACCGCATCTGCCGTTGCTAAACCAAGTGTTGCCTCCCAAGACCCCTATTTTCAGGAGCTTTTTGCCGAGCGAATCGGCGGAATCAGTTACGGAAAAGGGAACGAAATCTACAAGTTCGAAAAGATCAAACGGGCCAAACGCAAAGCGTTGGCCGATTATCCCACTCGCGGATTGCTCGATTTTGGAATTGGCGAAAACGATTCGATGGCCGATGCCAAAGTTCGGCAGCAAATGTCTGTTGAAATCAATCGGCCAGAAAACCGCGGGTACATGGACAATGGTCCCGCCGAATTCAAGCAAGCCGTCAGTCGATTCATGAAACGGGAGTTTCAAGTCGACTTGGATCCCGCTACACAAATCAATCACTGCATCGGCAGCAAAACTGCTCTGTCCATGTTGCCCGCGTGTTTCATCAATCCAGGCGACATCACGATGATGACGGTTCCCGGCTACCCCGTGGCTGGTACCCATACCAAGTACTACGGTGGTACCGTTTATCGACTGCCGCTCTTGGCAGAAAACAATTTTTATCCTGACTTTAGTCAAGTCACGGGCGAGACTTGGAACCGGACCAAAATGGTGGTTGTCAATTACCCGAATAGTCCGACGGGCCAAGTTGCCACGCAACGGTTTTATGCAGAGATGGTTGAGCTGGCCCACAAACACAAGTTCATCGTCGTGCAGGACGCAGCCCACATTTTATTGACATTCCGAGGCAGGCCTCTGAGTTTCTTGCAGACTCCGGGCGCAATGGAGGTCGGTGTCGAAGTTCACTCGATGAGCAAAGGTTTCGACATGATCGGATGGCGAATAGGCTGGGTATGCGGAAACGCAAAAATCGTTCAGGCGTTCTCCGATGTTAAGGACAACTGCGACAGTGGCCAATTTGGGGCCGTACAGCGAGCCGCCATCACCGGACTCGATTCGCCTGAAATCCCACAACGCATCAATACGAAATACCGCCGTCGACTCGAGAAGTTGGTGTCATGCCTGCGCAGTTGTGGATTCACTTGCGATGTTCCGGGCGGAAGTTACTTTCTGTACACCAAGGCTCCTACGGGCATTCAAGGTGGATTGCAGTTTGCAAACGCAGAAGAAGCGTCTCAGTATTTCATCACTGAGCATTCGATGGTGACCGTACCCTGGGACGACGCGGGAAGTTTCTTGCGATTCTCCGTCACCTACGAAGCCGACGATGAATCGGCTGAAGACGCTTTGATGACAGAAACACTTCGCCGCATCGGTTCGCTGTCGCTAACCTTCTAAAGCGATCGAACTTTGGCCGAAGGGTGATTATGAACTTAACACGCGTACTCCAGCCATACGTTTGCTGCTTGGGCAATCCCGTGGCTGGCAATCCAACGCAGTTTGTGATGTACCGGGCAGCCCGCGCGTGCGGCGTGGATTGGCGGTTTTTTACGTCCCAGGTAGAGGTGGAACAATTTGAGACGGCCTTTCATGGTGTTCAAGCATTGGGGCTCAGCGGCATGGCGATTTTTGATCCCTTTCAAAGCAAGGCTCTGCCATTGCTCGATAGCGTAACGGAATCGGCCATGTGCCTTGGGCGAGTCAACGTTGCGAGGCTCGATGGCAATTCGTGGTTGGGAGACAATACATTCGGCACTGGAATTATCAATTGCGTCGAACGAAACGTCGAATCTTGCATGGAATCCGAGGGGGGGCGGCTATCCTTAGTCTTAGTCATCGGCGACCCTAGAATTGCCAAAGCGATGTGTCTTGCAAGTCCTGAATTAGCCGATCGCATTGTGGTTGTTCCGGATGGGCTAGACGCCCATACCAAGCAAGACGCAGTGGAAAGAAATCCGACGGATGTCATACACGCAAGGGAATTGGCTTCGATTGAGGCATTCGCACAATCTGGTTTCCGTGTTGGCTGTTTGGTCCTGGCGAAGGTTCCGAATGCAATTCTATCGCGTCAAATTGCGGCTTTGTCTTGGAGCGGTTCCGCCAGTTCCTTGATTCTCTCCAACACGACCGACAAACTGCTGCGTCAGTGGAGAGATTCCGTGAAAGTCCACGGTGTAACTCACATTGAACTAGTCGATTTGATGGCTCACCAAGCGGCTGCCGATTTCTACTTTTGGACTGGAGTCATGCCAGCCATTGATTTGATCCGTGATTCGTTCGAAGAATATTTGCAGTGGTAACATTCGCTGCTGTTACTTGTTATAGAATACCGTGCTGAATTCATTCTCAATCAAAGGACGTAGGCCATGTCGTACGCAGAGGGTTCTCAGAACAAAGGTGGTGGAAGCACTGTCGCTATCGTGATTGCCGTCCTGGCTGCATGTGCGCTAGGGTTTCTTGTTTGTGCGGGCATTCTCGCCGGCCTGTTGCTCCCGGCCGTTCAAGCCGCACGCGAGGCAGCTCGGCGCATGCAGTGCAGCAATAACATGAAGCAAATTGCCTTAGCAATTCACAACTATGCGGACACTTACAGAGCATTACCACCGGCCTACACCGTCGACAGTGATGGGAATAAGTTGCATAGCTGGAGAACACTGATTCTCCCTTATATGGAGCAGAACGCCGTGTATTCGAGAATCGATTTTAGCAAGCCTTGGGACCATCCGGATAACGCGTTTGCATTAGAATTGCAAGTCCCATCGTATATGTGTCCAAGTTCCAGTCTGCCAAAGGGCCATACGCTTTATCTAGCGATCGTAGATCCCCAAAGTGTCTTTCCAGGGGAAACCACGACAACGTTTCCTAAAATCACGGACGGTACGTCGAATACAATCATGGTTTACGAATCGGATCCCGCGACGAGTGTGCACTGGATGGAACCACGCGATGGCGATATGGAAGCGTTCATGGCCGCATTTTCAAGCGACCATCGCCACAGCCATACCGGGGGAGCCAACTGTACAATGGCTGACGGTTCGGTGAAGTTCTTTTCGAGCAATACTCCGCCCGCGACTTTGCGAGCCCTTGCCACCAAAGACGGCGGAGAGGGTGTACCTTCCTATTAGACACAGCCGATAAAAGTCAAAGTAGTAAGCACATTCCATGTGCCGTTCACCAGGAATCATTGTCAATTCACTCCAGCGGACGGCACGACGGAGCGTGCCTGCTACTTTTGTCGGCTGTGTCCTATTAGGCTAGTGCCCTTCCCAGCTTAGATTCTGTTAGCCGAATTCGTGAAGATGGAACTCCCTTACAAAAACGAACGATAGACTTATGTTGGATAAAGATGGAGCGACTGCTGGTTCGGCTGTCGATGCTGGATACCGATGGGTTGCGGAATGGGAGAAACACGAAGCAACCTGGATTGCTTGGCCTCACAATGAAAAGACGTGGCCTGGGAAATTCACCAACATCGCAAACGTAACGGAGCAAGTCATTCGCACGCTAGCAGACGTTGAGCACGTGCATGTACTTGGCGGTACACCCGAAGCGACAAAGCAAGCCAGACAGTCCCTGTGGGACGCTGAAAACATCACCATCCATGACACTGCTACCAATGATTGCTGGATTCGCGATTTCGGTCCAACTTTTTTGTTGAGCGAAGACCGCAAAAAACTTGGGGCAACGCGTTGGCGATTCAACGCCTGGGGTGGCAAGTATCCGCACGAAAAGGATGCGGTTGCGTCGACAGCCATCTGCAATTTCCTAAGTTCGCAAGGCAAGTTGCGAAAGGACGAAGAACCCGCCATGAAGTCTTTTGGATCGAATTTAGTGGGCGAAGGGGGCGGTCTTGAAACGGACGGTCAAGGAACGCTTATGACCACAAGCAGTTGCCTGCTCGCATCCACTCGCAATTTTAATTGGTCCCGTGAATTGATTGAAGCCGAACTGAAACGGATGCTTGGAATCCGGAAAGTCCTGTGGGTCGACGGCGGTGCTTTAGCAGGAGATGATACCGACAGCCACATCGATCAATTAGCAAGGTTCATTCGACCAGGAGTGGTGGTTGCTGCCGTCTCCTATTCCAACAACGACAGCAATGCCGATAAGCTAAGCCTGCAGCGCGAACATCTGATCGAGATGACGGATGCAGCAGGACGACCCCTTGACGTTATCCCTCTGATGACCCCGCCGCCGCGACTCATTCAGGGTAAGCGAGTGCCAGAAAGCTACTGCAATTTCTACATCGCAAATGGAATTGTCATTATGCCTACGTTTGGCTTTCGTGAAACCGACGACTTAGCTGCAGGAATCCTGCAAGATCTTATGCCGGAACGCCGCGTCATTTGCATTGATGCTTCCGACTTCATCTGGGGTTTGGGGGCGTTTCACTGCGCAACCCAACAGCAGCCTGCAGTGGAACACGTGTCATGCAACGATCTTGTGAACGACATGTCCCTTGACGTCGGTCAGTCGCATGTCTCGCCCCCCAAAACGAAACGTTGAACGCGTGTGATCGACCCCGAGCAAGTGCAACATGGTCGCGTGGAGATCATGCATCTCCGTACGGTCTTCAATAGCCTTATAACCCCATTCATCGGTCTGACCATAGACAGTGCCGCCCTTGGAGCCTCCCCCCGCCAGCCATAATGTAAAGCCGAACGGGTTGTGATCGCGACCGTTTGCGCCTTGAGCGAAGGGGGTTCGTCCAAATTCTCCCGACCAAACGACCAACGTAGAATCGAGCAAGCCTCGTTGTTTGAGGTCCTTTAGCAAAGCTGCGATAGGTTGATCGACGGCACGCGCGTTGTTTTCATGCCCCTCCTTGAGGTTGGAATGTTGATCCCAACGATCCGCCCCCACATTCGGGCAAGTCAGCTCAATGAATCGAACTCCTCGCTCCACCAGTCGTCGTGCCATCAAGCACTCGGTTGCGAAGATACGAGTAGGTTCATAAGCGGCGTCCAGCCCGTACATCGATTGAGTCGCTTGCGTTTCACCGGTAATGGCCATCAATTCTGGAATGGCGACTTGCATCTGAGACGCTAATTCGTAATTCCGAATGGCCGATTCAATACCGTCATGCGTACCAAATTGATCGCTAGACAATTGGTCAAGTTCATTCACAAAGGCGAGTTTGCTGCGCTGACGCACTACGGTCTTTTCTAGTGGCTGAACATTGGCAACAGCTGTTCCTCTCGGTTTGAACACGGATCCTTGATAGCTGGCTGGCAAGAAACCGCTCCCAAAGCAGTCGAGTCCACCGGGCGGTATTAGGCCACCGTTGACGACCACGAAACCGGGCAGATTTTGGTTTACGCTGCCTAGGCCGTAGGTGATCCATGCCCCCATGCTCGGTCTGCCTTGGAGCCCACTGCCGGTGTGCAAGAAATAATTTGCAAAGGTATGTTCCGGAAATTCAGAGATCATCGACCGTACTACGCACAGATCATCGGCACAGGTGGCAACGTTTGGAAAAAGGCTGCTGACCGGCAGGCCGCATTCACCATACTGTTGAAATTTCCATGGGCTGGCAAGCACTTTGCCATTGTTATTAAACTGTGTCGCCTCGACTTTAAAAAACTCGCCCGGATCTTTGCCGTTGTACTTGTCGAGCATCGGCTTAGGATCGAAGGTATCGACTTGCGAGGGTCCGCCATCCATGTACAGGAATATCACGGACTTGGCCTTGGCTGGATGATGCAGTCCGTGGTTGGGCAATCCCTTTCTCGGATCGGAAATCGATGCTTGTGCTGGCTCGCTTCCATACGCAGGGTCGTGCATCAAGGCGGCTAGGGCTGACAACCCAAAACCGCTGCCGAATCGTTGTAGCAGCTCGCGGCGGTTGACTGGCGTTGGTCGAAAACGATTGCAGTGATTCATAGGACTTATCTTTGAAAGATAAACTCTTTTTTATTAATAAGGGCATGTGCAAAGTCTTCCCACAACGCGTCATCGCCAATCGCAAGTCCGTTCTCGGCTGCATGCTTTTCTAGAAATCGTCGAGCTGCGGAGAGTTCAAGCGCATTTGGCTCCCGGGCATAGGCGGTCATCATCATCCATTTTACGCGAGCGTCGGGTGATTGCACTTCGCCCAATGGAACCGTATCGCAAGCCCGCTTGGCCCATGCCTTCGCGAGCTCCGCGACAAGAGGGTCATTCATGAGAATGAGGGCCTGAGCCGGTACATTGGAAACATTGCGACGTCCCATGGAACTGAACGGTGTCGGCGTATCGAATGCGATAAACATGGGCGAAAGGAAATTTCGCCGAACTTCCAGGTAGATCGATCGCCGGTTTGAGCCATCCAGTGGACCGCTCGTGCTAGGTCGACCCCGGCCGTCCATAAAGGATGTCAGATGAACAGGGATCGAGGGACCGTACATGCTTGGATCGAGTCGTCCCGATAGGCTCAAAAGAGCATCGCGGATCGTCTCCCCCTCAAGACGCTTCTGGGGATGATGGTGCCACAACTGATTCTTGGGATCCATTTCCATCGCGATTGAACTCGGTCGACTGTCCATTTGATAGGTCTTGGACAGGGCAATCGTTCGAATCATTTTCTTAATCGATCTTCCATCCGCTAGGAATTGAGTGGCTAGATGGTCCAGCAATTCCGGGTGGGTTGGTTGTTGTCCAAGCACCCCAAAGTCGTCGGTCGTCGGCACGATCCCTCGCCCCATCAGGTGATGCCAAACGCGATTCACGATCACGCGTGATGTTAGCGGGTTGTCGACGGCGTTGATCCGTTCTGCCAGCTGCAATCGACCGCTGCCGACTTCGATCGGCATCGCCTCAGGGCCATCCACGGCGGAAAGAAACCGACGCGGAACTAAGCGTCCAGGATTGGAGGAACTGCCGCGAATGAGTATATGTTCATCCTCGCTTGTTCCGTCCACCATCGCCATCGCCAAGCGCGAAGTGGTCCGCACTTGCTGCTGAAGTATCATGCGCTGGGTCGTCCAGGCCTCGACTATTTTGGCAAGGGATTCCTTAGCCATCGCATCCGCCTGAATGGCTGTCTCGATTGTTTGAGCACATTCAGCGACTTTCTTGGAAAGTAGGGTATTCGATTCTTCGATCGTCTTGAGTTGCTCAGGACTTGCTCCTTGAACGATAACCTCGATCTCCAGCAGCGAATCGACGTCTGGGGTAAACTCCAAATGCAAACGGTGGCCGATGTATCGACCCAAGTTCAAAGTGACCCAATGAAAGCCATCTGCTTTAGGGATGCCGCGGACAGTTTCACCATGCAGAGGTCCAGCAATCAGGCGATGCGAATCCACACAAGCGACGATGTGGCCTTTGCCTTGGAGTCTGCATTGCACTTTGCCATCGCGAAGCGTAAAGGTAGGTGAACGCAACGTTCTACCGCTTCGAGGCAATGCAGCGATGCTGCTTTTCTGATTAGGAGAGCTGGCTTCTTGTTTTTTGATTACATTCCAGAACGGGTCGCTGGTTGCAGCGTTTGATCGCGAAAATTCGAGTTTGCGATTCCCGTCCGAAAGCGACAGGTAGATTTCACCCACGTGGCGAGGCTGTCGTCCAAACAACTCCCCGTCCGATTGGAAATCCTTTGGCGAGACAGTTGCGTAGTCAACAATGAAACAATCGGAGATCGCTTGATCGCGTGTTGCCTCCAATCGCGAGTCAGCGAGTTGCTGCAATGCCTCAACGGATGTTGGAACAACTTTCGCAAGCAAAAGGGACGCTTGATTTCGAAAACTCTCATCCAATTCCGATAGTTGCGTTCCGATTTTTCGGTTTTGCTCAAGCGAATCGAATGGGACCTCGCGATAGTCACTGCTCTGCAAAAACCCTGCAAGTGAGTAATAATCTTCCGTTGAGATGGCATCGAACTTGTGGTCATGGCAACGAGCGCAGGAAACGGTAACACCTAAAAAAGATTTGGACATGACATCGACCATGTTGTCGAACCGGTCCGACTCGTCTTTTCGAATGTCCACCGGGGAGTGTACCCATTCACCGAGGTGCCAAAATCCAGTCCCGAGGATCGACTCATTGAAGTGCTCGGTCGGATTAAGGCGAGGCGATTGCAAAAGGTCGCCTGCAATGTGTTCTCGGACCAGTTGGTCGTACGGAACGTCGGCATTGAGTGCCCTGATAACATAGTCTCTATATTGATAAGCGTAGGGGGCATCGTTGTCGAATTCGTGTCCCCGCGATTCTGCAAACCGAACCAGGTCCAGCCAGTGCCTGCCCCAGCGTTCTCCAAAATGAGGCGACTCAAGCAATTGGTCAACGAGTTGCTCCGTGGCTTGTTCGCTAGTATTGCCCACGTAGTTCTGCACTTGCTCGGGTGTTGGGGGCAATCCAATCAAATCAAAACAAAGACGACGGACCAAAGTGGTTTTGTCCGCTTTCGTTGTCGGCTTCATTCCGGCTCCTTCAAGTCCCGAAAGAATAAAGTTGTCGATCGGACTCGATAGCCAGCCTTGATCGACAACCAAAGGTGGCTGAGGGTTCTGAATAGGTTGCCAAGCCCAGTGGTTTGCTTTGCGTTTCTGCAGATCAAAAACGTCGCGCAGTGGGCCATCCGCTGGCTCAACGTCCTTGGGCCAAGGAGCTCCCATGGCGACCCATTTCGTCAACGTCTCGATATCCTTTATGGGCAATTTGCCTTTCGGGGGCATTTCGAAGGTTTCGTACCGCACCGCTTGAATGATTAGGCTTTCGTCGATGTTGGATTCAACCAATGCTGGCCCCGAATCCCCGCCTTTGAGCATTCCTGGGCGAGAGTCCAGATACAGTCCGGCTTTTAGTCGACTAGCTTTGGCACTGTGGCATTCGTAGCAATGCTCAGCCAGCAAAGGGCGGATTTCTCTTTCGAAAAATTCCAACTGGCCGACGTTGGGTGGAGGCCGGCTGCCTAGCTGTTCTTCCTGACAGTATGCTGACAAGCAATCGAGCAACAGCCGAGCAACCAGGAAGATTGCAAAATACCACGTCAACCTAAGAAACCTGCTCACTCGCCTAATCCCTTGCCCAAACCAAAAACCACCTTCCGAACCGGTCGGAAAAATCTTTCTCATAGCAATTATTGTACTCCAACCTGTACGAAAATTCCGCCCTTGCGCCTTTAGTGGGTAAGCGTGAGTCGTCCCTCATGCGTAATTGAATAGTGAGGATTCAGGAAAGAACTAAATCCTTAAAAATTCAGCTACTATAAGCTACCTAGCATTTTCCATAGTGTATTGAACTGCTTTGTCGCTGATATCTTTGCGGCACCAAGCACCTGGCCATCGCACGGCTTGAACGGCAGTGTAGGCTTGCCGTTTGGCATCCGCCAAGCTGGAACCGAGCGCCGTCACACCCAAAACGCGACCACCATTGGTTACGACTTGTCCATCGACAAGCTTCGTGCCAGCATGAAAGACTTTGACATCAGGGATGCCTGCAGCGGCTTCCAGGCCTCGAATAGCACGACCGTTTTCGTACTCCTCTGGATAGCCTTGACTTGCCATCACAACGCAAATGGCGGGACGTGGATCCCAAGTGGGAGGATCGATTTCGTTGAGCCTTCCGTCGACTGTCGCTTCTAAGATATCGAGCAGATCACTTTGCAATCGCATCAACAGCGGTTGGCATTCAGGGTCTCCGAACCGAACATTGAATTCAAGCACTTTCGGTCCGGTCTGAGTCAACATTAAGCCTGCGTAAAGCACACCGCGGAATGGCTTTCGATTCCGTTTCATGGTGTGGATCGTTGGGACCAGGATTTGGTCTTCAATCGTCTCAATCAGTTCTTGCGTAACGACGGGAGTAGGCGAATAAGCCCCCATTCCACCTGTGTTTGGACCCGTGTCTCCATCGAACGCGGCTTTATGATCTTGGGCCGCTGGCAAGGTTAAGATCGTTTTGCCGTCGGTGATGGCTAGAATACTTACCTCAGGGCCCTCGAGGCGCTCTTCAATGACCATTTGAGCGCCCGCTCGACCGAATTCGTTCTTGCGACCGATACGGTCAATGGCGTCGAGTGCATCTTCTCGGCGAGAGCAAACGATAACTCCTTTTCCGCTGGCCAAACCATCCGCCTTAACTACCAGAGGGGTCTTTTCCTTTTCGTTGGGATAGCGTGCTTTAACGTATCGCATAGCGCTGTCAGCGTCGCGAAAGGCTTGATAGTCCGCAGTTGGAACGTCTGCTTGTCTTAGCAGTAGTTTTGAAAAAATCTTGCTACCTTCGAGTTGAGCGGCGGCTTTGCTGGGGCCGAAAGCCCTGATCTTTTCCTTGGTCAATGCATCAATCAAACCGAGGGTGAGCGGCACTTCTGGACCGACGACCACCAGATCTATTCTTTCCTTTTTCGCAAAAGCAACCAGGCCAGCGATATCATCCGCGGCGATGGGTACATTGTCGCCTTCTTCTGCTGTTCCAGCATTTCCAGGAGCGATCCACAGATGGGTTAACCGTGGACTTTGGCGAATTTTCCAAGCCAAAGCATGTTCGCGACCGCCGTTTCCAACAACCAAAACCTTCATTTTACAACCCGAAGCCCAAGCAGAACAACACGTTAGAAAGGTGCAAGTCTAATCGCTCGAGCCGATTTCGACGAGGCGAAAAACGCCACTCCAATTACCACTTCAGCTATTCCTACAACCCCATTTGTGACTTCCCAGCTTCCATTTGCCAATCTGGCCTTCAGCTAACGACGAAGCAGGCGGCGGCGGCGTTTTGGCCTCGTGCGAATTTGCGATGGCGATTGGCTGCGGATTCCTTGAGGCTTTTGGGGGAGCCGGCGGCGATGCCACGGCCGAAGTACTTTTGGAAGCCCCAGACCAAGTCGACCCACATCCGACCGTCGATCCCGATCCGTTTCAAGATGGGATCCAAATCGGCTGGGATGTCGGCTTTTTGTACGCTGCCGCGTTGGCGTCCGGTCCAATCGAGCAGCTTCAGGTAGTCCAGTAGGTTCAAGGATAGAAAGCCTTTGTCGCTTGCCCGCACGCCAGACTTGCTGGCTTGCGGGCCGACGTTGGCTTGTTCGTTGATCATTAAGGGTGAAAGCCAGGCGTCTCGGAGAATGGAGGGTCCGCGGCGTTTTTTGGCGGCTGCGTTTCTTTTTCGGAGTTGGTCAGGGGATGACGTTCGCAGGATGCGGCCTGCCTCGGACGTCTCGATGGCAACGAGATCGGCGGCGGCGGAGGGAATGGTGGCTCCCTGGATGGCTTGGATACGATCGTAGGCTGACGTGTGGAGCGATTCCTCGGGGGTTTGGGCCAGTGCGGCCCGGATGGGGTTTAGGTCCACGTACATACTGCAAGCTAATAGGCCCGCTTCGTCGGTAATCGATTGTGCTTTGAAGCGACCTTCCCAGAAATGGCCGGTGGCTTGGTCTTGTTTATTTGCAAGTCGAGCGATGGGTTCGCAGAGGGCTTTCATGAACCAGGAGGGATTGGAGAGGCGGGTGCGAATCGATTGGATGCGTTCAGAGTTATTGGCTAGCGTTTCGACATCGTTGGTGGTGGGTTCGGCTAGTTGTTCATCGATACGGCGGCCGGGGAAGACCCGTAGCCAGCGCAACGCGACCTCGAAATTGGACCAACCGGCGATGACATCGGGGCGAGTGCGGACGACGACGTGCATATGGTTGGAGAGGATGGCGTAAGTCAGGACATCGATTCCGAAGACGGAGGCAAGACGTTCCATGCGGCAGCGAATCCATTCACGGCGGTGTTCGAAGTTTTTGCCGGTGAGGGGATCGAGCCCAGCCAGGTAGGCTCGGCGTATGCATCTCTGAACAAGATGGGCAATGCAGACAGAATTCGGATCAAACTGTTCGGCACGTGGAATACGGGGCATAGCAAATCTCCTTTCCCAGCAGCATAACAAACCAAAGTTCAAAGTCAATAGGTGCCAGGCACCTATTGACTTTGTTGGTGGCGAAATTTGCTCAAAACGGCTATGCTCATGGCTCCTTTCGATCTCTCCGACCCATGAACGCGACATAACGGAAATGCTGGCACACCAACCACAGAATCCCTTCCAACTTTCGCTTGGCCTAGTATTTCTGCTCCTCGTGCCCTTAAGCTTCCTCGGCTGCTTTTCCAATTCCGATAAGACCTGGAACGAACGTGAAACACTCAAAAACCGTTGCCTTGCCGTACTTGAAAACGGAGCCGAAAACGACAAAGAAGGAAAAATGCTCTCCGAAGCAACCGTAGGCTTTCGGAAGATCGCCCTGGAACTCCCTACTGAACGACTCGGAACCCAGAACCTCTGCCTGACTCTTCTCCTCCGGTTGAAAAAAATCGACGCCGCGGAATCGGCCGCGGAATTTGAATCGCTTCAGAAAGAATTCGAATCAGCCACCAAGGCACTCAAGAGTCTCGCTCCCGATGAACCGGACGCTGACGTTTTTGTCAGCCGATTTCATCAAATCAAGAACGACCGAGACCAAGCGATCGAAAGCCTTCGAATCGCATGCCGCAAACCCAAAGCAACCGCGGATACCTATTACCAGCTTTTTCAACTCTTGCAAATGGATGCCAAACCAGAATACGCAGAGGAAATGCAGGCTTCAATCCGGGCAGCAGCAAAATTGTCTCCCAGCAACCTTGTGCTTGCCGTTGCATCGCTGGATTCACTCGTCAAATCCAAAGACTTAGGTTTCAAGACCGAAGCCGAACGATGTCGCGAATTGTTCCGTCCGCTGATTTCAAGGACCACTAGTCGCATCCCGTCGCTATTGGATGCCGGATCCGTGGCGGTGGAAAAAGGAGACTGGAAAGTCGCACAAACTCAGATGGCCTTCCTTCGCAATGTGATGCTTGCGGAATTAGCTTATCAAAACGACCTACACCAGTTGAATCCACACGAACTTGAGTTTGTCCAACTCGACTTTAGCGATCCCGTGCAAAAACAAAAACCGGCTCCGAGTCGAATCGGTTCTTCGAAATGGGGACTCGTGCCCAAAGACCTCCTCGCTTTCGCCTCCAAAGAGGTCAATGCCATTGCAGTCGAGGATATGGACTTGGACGGCCATAACGATCTGGTTTGCGCATCGGGCAAGCAAATCGAGATTTGGAAAATCGATGGTCAAGAGTCCTCGAAAAAGCTGATGACGACCCTTACGGACGTGACATTCAAAGGTATCGTGCTAGTCGATTTGGATCACGACTACCAAGTAAGGAAGGATGCGTTACCACCCTCCGCACTTCCAACCACAGCGCCGCCCGAAGCGGCTGTCTCAAAGCCATCCAATCCTCTCTTGGCGAAATTTTTAGATACGGATGTCGATTTGGTCGTGTACGGGGAAGAGGGGATCCGGCTCTATCGCAATGATCTCGATCCCTCGACATCCGATAGATCCTTGACGGCGATGACGCAAGCGGATTCCTTTACTGCTTTGCGGGGGATTAGGACGGTTGCCGCAATCGATTTCGACCACGATTCGGATATCGATTTGATCGTGTCTTCGGAGAGCGGGATCTCTCTTTGGTCCAACCGAGGGGATTGGACCTTTGCCGACTTCACCCCCTTTTCCGACATTCCGTCTGGGTCGAAAAAGGTCGATTCGATATTGGCAATGGATCTCGATCGCAATGTGCTCAACGACTTTATGCTAGCCTCCGAGGACTTGGATCGCCCGCTTTTTCTTACGAACAACCTGCACGGGCGGTACCATCCTTCCAACATTGACTGGAAGTCCAACGTGGTAGGTTCGTGTTGCGCGATCGAAGCCATCGATGTCAATAGTGATGCATGTTGGGATCTAGTCATGTGCGGCAAGCAAGGGACGAAATTGGCTACCATGAAATCACTCGGCAGGCATAGTTGGGTGCTGGATCAAGTGACCACATTGTCGTCGACGCCGATGATTGGACTCTTCGCCAACGATCTGGACTTGGACGGTTTCGAGGATTGTATTGCCTGGGGAGCCACCGGATTAGAGATTTTTCGCGGTGGAAAGGATGGCAAGCTCCTGCTGGACAAAGCTTCGCTTCGTTTTTCCGATAAGACTTCGCAGGTCGTGGCAATCGACTTCGATCGTGACGGAGACGAAGATCTGGCTTGCCTGACCATGAACGGAGGAGTGCGTCTCATTGAAAACCAAGGCGGGAATTCCAATCAGCACCTTGAGGTCGTGATTAGAGCCGATGAAGACGGAAAGCAGCGGCCACGCGAACGATGCAATATGCATGGCGTTGGTAGTCTGATTGAACTCAAATCGGGCGGGCTTTACCAAGCTCGCATCGTCCGCGGAACGCAGACCAAATTTGGGCTCGGCAAGCAAACCGGTGCCGACATCATGCGCGTGCTTTGGACCAACGGGATCCCCAACAACGTGCTTAATGTTAGCAACCGTTCGACCTTATTTGACCAACAGAACTTAGGTGGATCCTGTCCTTTTCTTTACGCTTGGAATGGCGAACGATTTGAGTTTTGCACGGACTGCCTTTGGGCCGCCCCGATTGGACTTCAATTTGCTCAAGGCGTTTCCGCTCCGACCCGCGAATGGGAATACTTAAAGATCGACGGCGATCAAATAAAACCGCGAGACGGGCGATACGTTTTGCAGATCACCGAAGAACTTTGGGAAGCAGCTTATTTCGATGCCGTTCAACTGCTTGCGGTCGACCATCCAGCCGAGATCGAAGTTTTTACGAATGAAAAGGTCGGCCCGCCTGATTTGGCCAAGTTTCGTGTGCACACCGTTCGCAATCGCTTGCAGCCGCGATCGGTTATCGACCAGCGTGGAAACGATCTTTCCGAATTGACTTCGGAACGAGACCAACGCTTCACGCGTTGCTGGAACGAAGGTTTCAACCAGGGGCTAGTCGAGCAACATTGGATAGAGATCGATTTGAACGGCGACTCGCAAAACGCAGAGGAAGTGATGCTCTTCTTGACTGGCTGGGTTTTTCCCACCTGCACTTCTCTGAATTTGGCAATGACCGAAAACCCGCTTCGTCCTCGACTTAGCCCACCATCCGTTCAAGTTCCAAACGAAGACGGAAAATGGGTGGAGGTGATTCCTTATGCTGGGTTTCCTGGTGGAAAGACCAAGACGATTGCAATCGATCTTTCTAGGAAATTTAAGTCGAACGACCATCGAGTTCGCATCGTAACCAACATGGAGTTGTGCTGGGATGAAGTCTTTTGGACAACCGGGCACGGAACAACGAGCCGAGAAAAAACGGAAACTGCGGACTATCGATTGACCCAACTTAATTTACTCAAGGCCGATTTGCACTTTCGAGGTTTCTCGGAACTGATCCCACAGCCGGGGAACGCTCCTAAGCAGTTTGCTTACGAAAAAGTGACTACGGAATCCATCTGGCCGCCCATGTCGGGAAATTTCACCCGTTTTGGAGACGTCAAGGAACTGATTGCTGACGCTGATGACATGCAAGTGGTATTAGGGGCCGGAGACGAAATGACACTCGAGTTTTCTTCCGAGGCACCAACTTTGCCAAAGGGCTGGAAACGAGATTTTATCATCTATAATGTAGGATGGGATAAAGACGCGGATTTGAACACGATCCACGGTCAATCAGTCGAACCACTCCCGTTTCGAGCCATGACCAAGTATCCTTATGAACCTGACGAGTCCTTCCCATCTGAACCAAAACACATTGAGTATTTAAAGCGGTTTCAAACACGCTTACAGTCGCCCGGTTTGTTTTGGAACCAGGTTAGAGAAAACTAGCGTGGCTCGATGGTCCGCCGAGCATCACAGAATTTACGGCTAGACTGTGAGTTTATTCGCAAGGTATAGAACATTGTCGCCTTTTGCTCCGCAAAAGTGCGTTAACGAGGCGCACTTTCGCGGAGCGAAAGGCGACTATATTAAATTCGCAGTCTAGGCGAGGACTGCCGTGCCGCACTCAAAACGCAGGAAAATGCAATTGAAACACATTCGAAGCTTGGTATTCATTGGATTCATTGGATTGATTGGTTGTTTGCTCCAATTGGCTTCACAGCGGTGTTTCTCTCAAGGGATGGAATACCCGCTGGCTGTCGTTGCAGGACCAGACAAAACGCTCTACGTCGCAGATCGGAATTTACCAGGAATTTGGAAGATCCAGGACGGCAAGGCATTTATATACTTCCAAGGTTCTAAAAAGTTTCGAACACCCTTAAATGCCGTACGCTGCTTGGCCATGGACATGAACGGAAAGTTGCTGGCTGGCGATTCGGCGACCCGCGAGATCTATCGTTTTGATACTCCAGAAAATCCTGTGCCAATGACCGCCGGTGGTATTGGGATTCCAACCGCCATCGCGATCGATTCTAAGGGCAATCTCTTGGTATCCGACCTGGAGCTTCACTGCATTTTCCAAGTTCCATCAATGGGCGGAGCTGCCACCGAATGGGTGAAAGTGCCTGCGCCGAGAGGAATTGCAGTCGATGCCGAGGATCGCGTTTGGGTCGTGTCTCATTCAAAGGAGCCTTTGGTTCGTTTCGCAGCGGACAAAACCAAGGAGGTCATCGTCACCGAGCCGGTGTTTCAATTCGCACACCAGATCGTCGTTGATTCCAAAGGTGACAGTTACGTAACGGACGGTTATGCAAAATCGGTCTGGAGAATTCCAGCAAAGGGGAAACCGGAAAAGTTTTTCAGTGGTGAACCGCTTAAAAATCCGGTTGGTTTGGCGAAGCAGGGCGAAAAACTGCTCATTGCGGACCCGCACCAAAAAATGATCTATTCTTTGCCATTAATAGGCGAGAAGACCATTCAGTCTGAATTGAAATAATCAACCATGTCGAATACGCCAAGAAAAGGCTACACGCCGCCGATCGGTAAACGACTCAAAAAACTTCTTTTTGTGGTCTTTGCAATGTTGTCTTTGCTGGGTGCAAATTCTTTGTATTTGGCAACCATCACGTTTTTGGAATGGCAACGTGGCGAAACGTACCAAAACCAATTTTACATGGCCATGTTCTTGGGGCATGTGGTACTGGGCCTTATTTTCTTAGTTCCATTTGTGGTTTTTGGTTTGATCCACATGTTTACCGCTCGCAAGCGGAAGAACAAGCGTGCTATTCGAGTCGGTTACGCACTTTTTGCGGTCAGCATTGTGGTTCTGGTCACTGGGCTACTGCTGGTACGTATCGGCGATGTCTTTAATCTTAAGCACCCCTCAACTCGGGCAATCGTCTACTGGATGCACGTTATTTGCCCTGTGGTAACGATCTGGCTCTACTGGCTGCATCGTCTGGTAGGGCAAAAGATCAAATGGAAGTTGGGGATTGCGTATGGTGCAATAGCGGTGGGTTCGGTAGCCGTCATGGTTTCCATGCACACCCAAGATCCGCGAGAATGGAACAAGATTGGCTCTATTGAGGGAGTGAAGTATTTTGAACCCTCGCTCGCCCGGACCGCAAACGGGGCTTTTATTTCCGCCAAGAATCTCGACAACGACGAGTACTGCTTGAAGTGCCATCCGGACGCGTACAAAAGTTGGAACCACAGCGCGCATCGTTTTAGTTCGTTCAACAATCCAGCCTATTTAGCCAGCGTGCGTGAGACCCGTGAGGTTTCTCTAAAGCGAGATGGCGATGTTAAGGCTTCTCGGTGGTGTGCTGGGTGCCACGATCCGGTTCCTTTCTTCAGTGGAGCCTTCGACGATCCGAAGTTCGACGACGTCAACCATCCGACATCGCAAGCTGGTATTACATGCACGGTTTGCCATGCGGTGACGAACGTCAACTCAACGCGAGGCAACGCAGACTTCACGATCGAAGAACCACTCCACTACCCCTTCGCATTTAGTGAAAATCCAATGCTACAGTGGGTCAACCAACAGCTCATCAAGGCCAAGCCAGCGTTTCACAAAAAGACCTTTTTGAAGGATTTCCATAAGACCTCGGAATTCTGTTCAACGTGTCATAAAGTGCATCTGCCGTTCGCGTTGAATCAGTACAAGGACTTTTTGCGAGGGCAGAATCACTACGACTCCTGGTTGCTTAGCGGAGTCTCGGGACACGGCGCTCGAAGCTTTTATTATCCAGAGAAATCGCAAAAGGCGTGCGCAGGTTGCCATATGCCATTGGAAGAGTCGAAGGACTTCGGAGCCAAACAATTCGCTGGCTCGAATAGCAAATTCTCGATCCACGATCACACCTTTGCCGCGGGAAATACCGGCTTGCCAGCCCTGCGCGGTTACCTGACCGAAGTGGAAGACAAACACAAAAAGTTCCTGGAAGGGACGATGCGCGTAGACATCTTTGCAGTAAAGGAAGATGCGAGCGTGGATGGCAAACTGCTTGGCCCTATCCGGCCTGAAGTGCCTCGCTTGAAACCCGGATCGAACTACCTACTCGAGTCGATTGTCCGAACCTTAAAGGTCGGCCATGAATTCACCCAAGGCACCGTTGACTCCAACGAAGTCTGGCTTGAAGTCACCTTGAAGAGCGGGGAGCGACTCATTGGCCAAAGCGGTGGGATGGATGCGAAGGGGGAAGTCGATCCTCGGTCTCATTTCATCAACGTCTTTATGTTGGATCGAAATGGGAACCGCATTAACCGACGCAATCCTCAAGATATCTTTACACCCCTCTATAACCATCAGATCCCCCCGGGGTCGGGACAGGTTGCGCATTATTCGTTCCGTGTCCCTGACGATCTGACGCAGCCGATTACAGCCACGGTCAAGTTGCAATACCGAAAGTTCGACTACGAGTACATGGAGATCGTTCATAAGCGGCAACAACCAAACGACAACCCTATTGCGACGAGCGATTCGAACAACGTGAAGTTGATTTCGGACACAGCTTCTAGTGGGACAGAATTGTATCGGAATACGCTCCCTGTTCTGACACTGGCGTCGGATACGGTCGTGTTCCCAATCGAAGGTCTGGCGGACGAACCCAAGAACCCGGACTCCAAAATCCCAGCTTGGCAACGCTGGAACGACTACGGGATCGGACTCTTTCTCGAGGGGAAATCGGAATTAAAGCAGGCCGAACAAGCCTTTCAAATGGTCGAAACGCTGAAGCGTTTCGACGGTCCCGTAAACCTAGCTCGCGTGTACCTGCGTGAAGGTCGAATCGACGAAGCGATCGATGCGGTTCAGCGTGCAGCCAAAGCAACCGATCCAGTGGCACCCGAGTGGACGATGGCTTGGTTCAGCGGATTAGTCAATCGCGAACAGGGCCGGCTGGTCGAGGCGGAAGCCAATTTCCGAAGCATTGTGGACCAGACTACGGAAGAACGCAAATCGAGAGGTTTCGATTTCAGTCGCGATATCGAAGTGCTGAACACTCTCGGTCGTACCCTGTTTGACCGAGCTGAACAATTGCGACTTGATTCGCAGACCAAAGAACGAGACGTGTTGCTCCGGCAAGCGGAAAAGCAATTCCTGCGAGCGTTAGCCATCGACTCGGAAAATGCCAATGCTCACTATAACTTGGGCTTGATTTACGGCATGTTAAGTGAAGGTGAATTGGAAAAAAAACACAAGACACTTCATCTTAGATACAAACCGGATGACAATGCTCAAGGTCTTGCCGTGCGATTGGGACGTGAAAAGTACCCAGCCGCTAACAGTGCCGCCGAACCGTTAGTCATTTATCCACTACATGCTGCACTAGAGTGAGTTTTCGATGAGTATTGGCGAAAATGCGGACGAACGTGAGGAAGACGATTCTGTCATCGGTCGCGCGTTCATGGGTTCCGCTATCGTTATTGTCTTGATTGGACTGCTTGCAAGCGTCTCCTACTTTGTATTAACGAGAAAACAGAAAAGCGAAATTGCGGTTTTGGATCCTGTTTCGTTGCCCGAAGCGCGAGAATTGCCAAAGGTAATTGTTCCGGCAATCATGTGGACCGACATCACCGACACAGCTGGCCTGAACTTCATTCATTGCAGTGGTGCAACCGGTGAGAAGCTGCTACCGGAAACGATGGGGAGCGGTTGCGCTTTCCTCGACTTCGATTCGGATGGCGACCAGGACATACTGCTGGTCAATTCCTGCGACTGGCCAGGCAAACGCGATGTGTCCAAGCCTGCCAGTACGCTGGCGCTCTTTGCCAACGACGGTCGAGGGGGCTTTACCGACGTCACCAAAGCGGTTGGTCTCGATGTAACCCTGTACGGCATGGGGGCGGCATGTGGAGACTTTGACAACGATGGCAAAGTGGATTTGTTTGTCTCGTGTTTGGGCAAGGACAGACTATTTCACAATGAAGGAGGCAAGTTCGTTGACGTTACTGATCGCGCCGGTGTAGGCGGAGACGAGAATGCATGGAGTACCTCTAGCGGTTGGTTCGATTGCGACCAAGATGGCGATCTGGATCTGTTGGTTTGTCATTATGTGGAGTGGACCCGCGCGTTCGATTTGGCGCAAGAGTTTCGATTGCTGGGTGGGAATGAGCGAGCCTATGGACGCCCTCAACCATTTGCTGGCACTTTCCCTTCGTTGTTTCGAAATGATGGCGATGGGAAATTTTCCGACGTTTCCGCGGAAGCCGGATTTCAGGTCGTCAATCCTGCGACCTCCGTTCCAATGGGCAAGTCATTAGGTTTAGCCTTTGAAGATTTCGACGGGGACGGAAAACTGGATTGTGTGATCGCCAATGATACGGTGCAGAACTTTCTTTTTCACAACTTGGGCAATGGCAAGTTTGAAGAGATCGGCGCGATGGCAGGTGTGGCATTCGATTCGGCTGGGGCGGCTCGCGGCGCGATGGGAATTGATGCGGCTGCTTTTCGAAACGACGCTTCGATCGGGGTAGCGATCGGCAATTTTGCCAATGAGATGTCCGCCTTGTACGTCTCCCGCTCCAGGAATCTTCAGTTTTACGATGCGGCCGTAGCCAACGGGTTCGGGCCCGCCACACGCTTGGAACTGACCTTTGGCGTGTTGTTCCTCGACTTCGATTTGGATGGCAGACTCGATCTCTTTCAAGCCAACGGCCACCTGGAGGAAGACATTGCAAAAGTCCAGGCGAGCCAGCACTACGAGCAGTCGCCTCAGCTTTTTTGGAACGCGGGAGCACAATACAACACCGAATTCATTAAGTGCCGTGAGCAGGAAACTGGAAGTGGGCTTCAAAAACCGATGGTGGGTCGAGGTTCTTCGTACGCCGACATCGACGGCGATGGCGATTTGGATTTGTTGATTCTCGGTTGCGGCCAGAAGCCTCGTTTGCTTCGCAACGATCAGAAGCTCAACCATCATTGGCTGCGTGTGAAACTCATAGGCAAGAATTCGAATCGCGATGCCATCGGTTCACTCGTCGAAATTCGCATGGGTGACGTGACACAGTCCAGACGGGTTAGTCCAACACGCAGCTATCTATCTCAAGTGGAATTGCCGGTAACGTTTGGTCTGGGCACTTCTGATTCGATCGATCGCATCGTGATTACTTGGCCAAATGGCAAGCAGCAGATCGTAGCTCAACCAACGGTCGATCAGCTATTGTTCATCGAACAAACCGAGTGAAAGCGATCACGAAGACTCGTCGACTCGATAGCCGTTGGCTTCATTATCCAAAGTGAGCGAGTATTCTGCGTGGACGATTGCGGTTTGGGCTAATTGAGCCTCTAGCACGGCTTCCATACTAGCTGCACGCACGGATACGTCGTTCGGGCTAGTTGCATCAATGATGACCAGATGCAGAGTGTCGCTGCCAGCTTCGATGAGCGTTCGAAGATAGACCTTTACCAGCGGGAAGGGGGTTAAGGCCAATTCGCTGTTGCTGCGAAACAAGTCATAGGGTGCTTTGTCTGAGAAGCCGTACAATGCCGAACAATTCTTACCGGACCGCAAGGGTAAGACAGTGGGCGCCAATCGCGTTTTGCCATGCAATAATACGTAGTTGGGAGTTAGGGCAGAGTCAGTCGACAAGCTGATGTTGTTCATGGTTCTGGGTGCGTTCAAGGGGCTGACAAACAAGATGCAGGAGCCCAGCAAACATCCATGGAGACGAACAATGGATTGAGTCGCCCCTATGTAAGCGTACCACAAGCACGAAAAGAAAACCGGGAAAAAGCCTGTTTCACTGCAATTTCTCTGCGAACACCCTTGTGTTTTCAGGATCCGTTCTAACAAATAAGTAGTCGGAAAAAACGAATCAACATACAGCGAACCGCGTAACTCGCCACGACTCGTTTCGACAGGAGTTCATTTCCACAATCGGGTCACGCCGTACGGATCGAACGATTTATCCGCACTAATAAGTGGGATTCTTTCCATGAGCGTTTGAGCTGCCAGTAGCCGGTCGAACGGGTCACGATAGTGCCATGGCAATCCGGCGTGCCGCTCAGCGTGGTCGAGCGTAATCGGCAATGCTATCAGCCCGAGATCGGCGATTGCCTTGTCCATCCACTGGCGATACGGCAAGGATAAAGGCAGTTTGTTCAATCCGAACTTGATTGCCATTTCCCAAATCGTAGCCGAACTGATGAGCCGGTCATGTGACGGATCTTGAATCAATTGTTGGGCTAGAACAGGCAGTTGTGTTGGATCATCCGCTGCCCATATTACGGTGTGCGAATCGAGCAGCAGTCTCATTCGACATATTCCTTAAAATCTTCGAGAGGATCATCGAATTGTTCCATGGACAAGACAGTTCCCCGCAAAGTGCCCAAGCGAGGAATTTTTCGGGGGGGCACCTGCGCGGCTGTCGGCACTAGGCGCGCTACTGGCTGGTTGTTTTCCGTAATCACCACTTCATCGCCTGGTGCCAGCCGATGGATGATCTCCTCCAGTTGGGCCTGGGCCTCCTGGATCGTTATTGTTGTCATGGTCGGTTCTCCTTTCGTGCTCATTGTACTATGCATTGCCTCAAACATCCTTGACAATGCTGCTACGGAACAAAAAGCCGAACAGGAGGTAGGTGCCAGGCATGCAATCTTACCACTTGCGGTGAATACCGCGCAATTGGGAAACCGGGGCTAGCGCCCAAACGGCTAGCTTGGCTGCTGCCGAACCAATGCGACGCAAGCTCGGCAGGAGCCTCGCTCTCCCGTTTTTTTCAAAACTTCTAAGTGTCTAAATGTTGGCCCATTGCAATTGCAATTGGCCAACGTGACAGCGATTGAATGGCTCTCGCATCCGCCATAGTCGGCACAAAGACAATGGCTTTGGAAAAGGGGACTTGGTTCAAGCGAACGTCGCCGGCTATCCGCCATTCTTGCTCGTTCCGCCAATCCTGGGAGCCGGACTCATTGGAAATTACTTGGCAAAATCCCAACTCTTCTTCGCTTGCCTGTTTGGCAGTTGCTCTATCTATGTAGGTGACTTGCCTAGCACCATTGCTTTCAAGCCAATCGCGATCAATCATGATTCCATATGGCTCCCAATCCCAGCGTGCTACATGAGACTGAAATCGTCGCATCGACAATAGCTCCGTGATCTCGTTGCTCGAAAAACAGACGGTCTCCAATTTACCTCTACGAAAGTTTTTGGTTGCGATCAATCGTTGTTTTTCGAGTATTCGTTGAAGAGTGCCCAGCACGTTTGGTTGTTCGCTCCAGGGATGCTGGAGCAACTCATCGTGAAATTGCGAAACGGATTGGTCAGGCCACGGTCCGCGTCTGGATCGCGTGCAATGCACCAAAAATTGGGGCTTGGTATTTCGCAATAGCCGAATGGGAAATATGGGATGATGGGTTTGTCGTTGAGATGTTTGCAGTGGCGTTCCGTCTTCGCGGCTGGTTGAACCTGCAACCGCTGGCCGATCGAACAACGCAGGTGTACGGGTATTCAACCAACCGATTGCGCCGCGGGCTAGCCAGTCTATTCGTTTTGGTCCTGATGACTTTCCGCGAGATGAGCTTGCGTGGTTCGTAGGGAGCGACAAATAGGTCGATCCTATTGGAATCTCCAAACAGCCGAGTCGCCTCTCCAACAGCTTTGCGATCTTCCCGCCTTCGCGCAGCTCAAGTACAAAGAGGTGATCGGCCAAAAAAACGGATGCAAGATCGTGCGGCTGGGCATCACCCTTGGAATTGGATTCCGCATTTAGCAGCCATAGAATTCCGCAATTGCATGCGTGTGCTAAGTTGTCCGACTTCCTTTCGGTTTGCTGATCCCCATCTGATCTATCGCGGACCTGAATCACTCGAAATGGAATTTGAAATCGCGTGCAAGCGTGAATGATGATGTCCGAATAGGGCGTTGCATCTGCGCAGAGAACTCCCCAGCCCTGCCTGCGTGCCAGATGCAAGGCGGACTGAAGCGATTCTTGCCAATCCTGGCTTGCGTATCCGTGTCGGCTGTTGTGTGATGACACGATTCCAAGCCATTCGAACGGAACAGGATTACGACTTGCAGCTTCAATCTGAAAAGTACTAGGGCCGAAGAGAGCAGGTAGGGAATCGGACCAAGGAATCGGAAACCGTTCAATTGGAATATGTGTTTCGTGCAATATTCTCATGCGTTTGGACAACCCTCAAAATGCGGAGCTGGACAACGCCAGTATGACACTTCTCGCTGATCATCACCATCCGAGTCGCTATTAGGCGAGCGGCAGACTGAAAACTACCTGCCAAGGGTTTCAATGGGAGAGCGAGGCTCCTGCCGAGCTGGCGCCGCCAAGGTTCGGCAGGAGCCTCACCCGCCTCACCCTCCCGGTCAATGAATTTGTTGTGCATGGTCGAACGGATAATGTTTACAGGGGTGGCCTCTCCCTCCCGGTAACATCAACGCCACCGCTCGCCTAACTGTTTTTTTGATTGATGACAGCGAATGCAAGCCGCTGCAATTCGACCGCCAAGTCCACGTCCACCACGGTTAGTCCGCTACCTGGGGCGCGAACTGTCACAGGTGCGAAATTGAGGATTCCAGTCACTCCGGCGACTTCAAGCCTTTGAGCCACCGATGCAGCCGAACTCGCAGGCACAGCAAGAATCGCGAGATCCACTTTCTCTGCTTCCACAACCGACTCAAGATCTTGAAGCGAACGTATCGTGAGGGCTCCTAGCTTGGTGCCAACCTTGTCGGGATCGCTGTCAAAAATGCCTGCAAGGCGAAAGTTTTGTTGGTTAAACCCTCGATACCCCGCTAGGGCTCTACCCAAGTTTCCGGCCCCAATCATCACAACATTCCAGGATCGATCGGTACCCAAGATGACTTGAATGGCTTTGGTAAGGCTCGGGATACTGTAACCAACTCCCCTTTGTCCGAACTGGCCAAAACATGATAGATCTCGTCGGACCTGTGAGTCGTTCAAGCCCAAACGCTTGGCCATCGCACTGCTCTGGATGCGCACTTGACCAGACCGATGAAGCTGCTGCAACTCTCTCAAGTACAGTGCCATGCGAGTTACGGTAGCCGCAGAAACAGTGGGCGGCGTGGTAATGCTGTCATTCCCTCGGCCTGAGCCCAGCCCATCGTCTTTGCCAGTTGGCTGTTCTAATGCCATAATCGGGACATCGCTGGCTAGCTGGCAGCCCGAAAATACTCTGGGGCTATCGACTGTAAATGCTCGGCGCATTTGTCGACCGCGTAGAGGATCTGTTGGTTGGTATGAGTAGAGTTGATGAAGAACCTCAAGCGAGCCGCCGATTCTTCGACTGCCGGATAAAGGATCGGTTGCACATTCACGCCAGAATCAATCATTCGCCTCGACAGCTGCAATGCGTGCAATGAATTGCCTGTAATGATGGGGATGACGGCCGTTTCGCCGCTGTTGCCGGTGTTGAGGCCTCGCTTCTTGGCTTCCGTTAGAAAGAGCCGGGACGCATCTTGAAGGCGGGCAACTCGCATCGGTTCGCGTTTCAGCAATTGAAGGGATGCGATGGCGGCTGCGGTGTTGCTTGGCGAAAGGCCAACGCTGAAGACAAACCCAGGAGCCGTGTACTTTAGGTACTCTACCAACTCTTTTCGACCGGCAATGTAGCCGCCACACGAACCAAACGACTTGCTCAGAGTGCCCATCCAAATGTCCACATCGGTTGGATTAACACCGAAGTGTTCGGCGATTCCGCGTCCGTGAGCTCCCATCGTCCCAATCGAGTGCGCCTCGTCTACCATCAACCAGCATTTGTGCTTTTTGCAAACCTCGATGAACTTCGGAAGGTTAGGGAAGTCTCCATCCATACTGTAGACTCCCTCAACGATGACCAATACACGCCGGTAGCGAGTCCGCAATTCCGTCAAGGCTTCGTCCAGTGCGTCGAAGTCATTGTGTTGGAAGGCGCGGCGCCGGCTGCCCGATAGAATGGCACCTTGAACGATGCTGTTGTGCGAGAGCGCATCGTGCAGGATCAAATCTTGTTGGCCAACGATGTGACCGATGACCGTTTCATTGGTGGAGTGACCACCCACCAGCACGATCGAATCTTCGACTCCGATCCAATCGGCGATCAAGCCTTCCAATTGCTGATGGATGTCCTTTTCACCGCTGACCAATCGCGAGGCGGAAACGCTGGTACCATATTTCCTTACCGAGTCCACAACCGCTTGAGTAACGTAAGCGTCGCCGCTCATGCCTAAGTAATTGTAGCTTGCGAAACTGATCAGCTGCTTCCCACCGACTGTGGTCGTATCGCGTGTGAGGCCTTGATGTACGGAGAAATAGGGGTTGGGGAGCCCAGTCATTTCAAACTGGTTCATCGTCTGCTTGAGGCGCCGATACTCAGGCATCAAGTCGAAGCGATAGTCCTCCGGTGCAACTTCTCGTTCGGCCGGGCCAACTTGATTTTCGTGCCCGTCCGAAAGCACATCAGGCCGAATGCGGTCTTTTCCAAAGTGTTTTTCAATCGCTTCGGCGATTTCTCGGACCGTTTCAATCTCTTGCAGTACTTCTTCTGGAAAGCGTCCACCCACGGAGCTTTCCAGGACGTGAGCGATTTGCAATCGTTCCAAGCTATCGAGCCCCAGGTCCACAACGATGTTGGTATCCAAATCGAGCAGTTTCGCACGCTCTTGCGCTACCGTCTTTACGGCTCTTTTGACAAGCTCGACGACATCGATATCCGGGTCTCGCGTTTTTTTGAACGGAGGGGTTGAGCCGAAGTTACCGCGTCGGGCACCTGATCTCGCATGATCGACGGTTGACGCGGCGATCATCGGAGCTTGTTCCGGCAAATCATCGTCCCAAGATAGCCATTGATGAATGACTCGCAGATTCCCCTCTCGGAAGTCTCGAAGGCATGCGTGCCGTTGGATCTTGCCCGAAGACGTTCTAGGCAACGACCCGTGTCGCACCAGGACCACGGCATCGGGTGGCAGTTCATGCCCTTGCGTCACGCTACGGCGAATGGCAAGCACCACTGGATTCCAGTCGTCCTCGAGCGAGCGTTGAACCTCAACGGTAATAATGAGTCGTTCGCGAGGCCCCGAGTCGTCCGCGAAAGCGGCAGAGGCCGACGACGATATCGATTCGTGGCATTCCTCCACGGTTTGTTCGATGTCTTGAGGGTAGCGATTCACACCACGCACAATGATCAAATCCTTAACGCGACCGGCAACGTAAATTTGCCCCTCGCTCCAAAAACCGAGATCGCCTGTTCGCAGATAAGGCCCATCGTTGTCTGCGGTTCGGGCTTGAAAGATATCTTGAGTGACTTCTTCTTTTTCCCAATAACCCAAGCCGACGCTAGGGCTCTGAATCCAGATCTCTCCGATCGAGTTTTCCGGGAGCGGTTTTAAAGTATCAGTGTCAACGATCAAAATCGATTCATTTTTCGTCGCTTGACCGCAACCTACCAAACTGCGTGCGTCGCGAGCATCCTCGCTCACTTGAGTCACCATGCGTGCGTCAAGTCGACGGCCATCAAAGTGCTTAACGACGGGTGGTGATTGGCGAGGACCGCCTGCAACAATGAGCGTCGTTTCGGCCATTCCGTAACAGGGGAAGTGCGACGTGTTGGAAAACCCAACCCGTTCGAACTTCTGGCTGAATTGCTCGAGCGTGCTGGCGCGGACAGGTTCCGCTCCGTTGAAGGCCAAGCCCCACGAACTGAGGTTTAGGCCATGCATTTCTTCCTCGGTCACCTTATCGACGCAAAGTTGATAGGCAAAATTGGGACCGCCGCTCGTGGTGGCCTGGTACTTTGAAATCGTCTTCAACCATCGGACCGGTCGTTGCATAAAGGACATAGGGCTCATGAGCACCATACTAAGCCCCATCGATACCGGTGAAAGGACTCCACCGACAAGCCCCATATCGTGATACATCGGTAGCCAGCTAACGCCAACCGTTTTGTTCGTTTCGTCAAAGAGCACCGAGATCATCTCGCAATTGCGAATGAGATTGGCATGCGTCAGCATGACCCCTTTCGGTTGTCCAGTCGAACCCGAGGTGTACTGAAGAACGGCCAAGTCGGAAGGTGGAATAGGCAACTCAGAGAATTGAATGGCCAAGGATCGATCCACACTGTCGGTAGCCAAAAGTTTCATGGACCCCGTCTCCGCTTGGGTCGATTCGTCTTTGAGTATTTGGGCAACGGTATCGGCGGTGGTAAGCGCAAACTGAGCTTGGCAGTCCATCGCAATACCCTGGATACGAGCTCCCTTTCGGCTCCGGCGTGGAGGATACGCGGGAACGCTCACGCATCCAGCATAAAGGCACCCAAAAAAACCGACAACGAACTCGATCCCTGGCGGATACAGAAGTAGACCTCGAGAGCCAGGCTGGTTGGTTTCGAGGATCTTCACGGCAACGGCCCGTGCTGCATGGTCCAATTCAGCAAAGGTCATCGACGTATCGTCGTCGGTCTCGCCGTCCGTGTAGTAGAAAGCAACTTTGTTTGGCTGAACATTCGCCCAATACCGCAGGACATCTACGAGAGTGGTTTTGGGCGGGTTGAATGGAGCGTGAAAGCGGGTCAGATCCAACACTAGATTATTCCCTTTGGGGTCGACCATAAGAAGTCGCTGGCAAGGAGCTTGGTTCGCGGTTTGCACGGTAAAGCCTGCTGCTCGAAAAAGTCGCGGCGTCAAACGCAGCGACACGGTAAATTAAACGCTTTGTTCCTACGTTATCGGACTTTCGTTATACCTGCGATTTAGCAAACTCGGTACACCCTATTTTCTTCCCAGACTGCCTAAACTTCCACGGGGTTTCCGTTGAACCTTGGAAATCCGGAGAAGTTGGGACCGAAAAGCCCTTGTGAGCGCGAAAACAGACCGATATACTCTGCCCCTCACAAATTTCGAAATACCCGGTTTTTCGCAGAAAAAGCGGCATCCGATCCTAGGGTGCTAGGCTCAAGGCTCATTTTTCCCTGCGGGAATCCAAGGAATGACTCATGGTAGCACAACCAAAAACATACGTAGCAAAGCCCGGCTCAGTCGAGCAAAACTGGTATCTCGTCGATGCGACGGATTGCATTTTAGGAAGACTGGCGACAGATATTGCCATGATTCTGATGGGAAAGCACCGCCCAGAATACACCGCACACGTTGACACCGGCGAGTTCATCGTCGTCATCAATGCCGAAAAGGTGGTGATGACTGGCAATAAGCTCAAAGTGCGTCACTACGCTTGGTACAACGGTTACAATCGCCAGAAAATGGAAAGCTACGCCGAACGTTTGGAACGCAAGCCTACCGATTTGGTTACGATGGCTGTGAAACGCATGCTTCCGAAAAACGCACTTGGAAGGCATATGCTTTTCAAACTCAAAGTTTATGCCGGTAGCGAGCATCCTCACCAAGCACAACAGCCACAGCCCGCCTCGTTTGGCCATCAAGCTAGCTAGTACGTCCTTCCACATCATTCAGCATAAAGCACGATTCCATGGTTGCAGTAGTTAAGAAAGACAAAGTTAGCGGTGACAGCCTTGGTACTGGCCGTCGCAAATCGTCGGTAGCCCGAGTTCGCGTCAAGAACGGGGCCGGGAAAATCACGGTCAACGATCGAGCCTTCGAAGAGTACTTTGTAAATGAATCGGAGCGGCGACTCGTTATGGAGACGCTCGATCACGTCGGGCACCGAGATAAGGTTGATATTTTCATCCGCGTTAGTGGTGGTGGAACTATCAGTCAAGCAGGCGCGGTCCGAATGGGACTTGCTCGAGCGTTGGTGAGCCTCAACGAAGAGAATTTTCCAGCCTTGCGTGCTGACGGATTCCTGACCCGCGATTCGAGAATGAAAGAACGAAAAAAATACGGTTTGCGTGGTGCGAGACGTGGAGTCCAGTTCTCCAAACGTTAATCGGCATCCTTGGCCTACCATTCGAAAAACCCGCTGCCAAAAGCAGCGGGTTTTTTCGTAGGTCATTCGCTCCGCCGTAGGTCAGTCGCTCCGCGACTGACGGTCAGCGCGATTTCAGACCCAAGAGTCTTCAACTTCTCTATGACCATTGAAGCCATTGAACAAAAACAGTTTGATGCCATTAAGTTGCTTGATAGACCGGGGGAGTTCGTTGATCGAGGACTCAAGTCGACGGAGCGACTTGACTACGTAAAAAACAGTTCGATCCAATTGGTGTGCTTGGTCGAGCGTGGGAGTTCGTTGATCGCGTACTCAAGTCGGCGGAGCGACTTGACTACGGTTACTGTTGAATACGGTACACTTATGCGGTGAACTTGACCCGTCGCGTTTATGGAGAGTGAGTGTTTGAAATGCACAAGATCCGAACCATTGCTGGAGTGTTGGCTTTGGCCCTTTGCAGCATGCACGGCAATACAGGGCGTTGCCATTTCTTATGGCTTGTCCCTCAAGATGAAAGTGGCTTTCAAGTCCATCTTTACTTCAGCGAAGGACCGCAACCGGACAATCCCAAATTACTGCAGAAACTGAACGGTGTTGAAGTCGAAGCGTATCGAGGGGACAAAGAATTTGAAACGGAATCTTTCGGCTTCAGTCAAGATCAAAGCACACTCGTCGCAACCTCAAAGGGTGCGTCTGCGTGGCATCTCAAACACACTTATGGTGTGCATGGCACGGACACAAAGAGTCTTCTTATCTACACCGCGGCCAGCGTGACTTGCGAACGCGAGGGCATGGAGGACAGGGACATTGTACATCTGCCAAGCAAGGGCCTTGTTGTAAAACCAAAATTCGATGGAAAGATGCTCTCGCTCTCCATATCCAAAGACGGAACACCGGTCAAAGGCTTTGTATTTGAACTCCTTTCGCCAAACGAACATCGTCCCCTCAAGTCCGACGATCTCGGCATCGCGACGGCTGAATTGATCCTTCCCGGCGTTTATGCCGTGCGTTGTTTGGAGACGGAAGAAACAGCCGGCCAGTACGAAGGCACCAGTTATCAAGCCGTTCGACATTACACAACCGTCAGCTTCATCGTTCCAAACCTCGGCGGCGCTGCTTTGGTACCCGAGGAAAAAGAATCCTTGAGTGCGTTGCCCGAAGCGATCACCAGCTTCGGTGCGGCGGTCAACAATAATGCGATTTACGCTTATGGCGGCAACACTGGAGGCGCGCATTCATACTCCAACGACCAGCAATTCAACAAACTTGTTCGACTCGACCTAAAGAACAACAAGGGATGGGAAACGATCGCAGAGGGAGCACGCGTACAAGGGAACGCGCTCGTGTCGCATGGGTCGAGCGTTATCCTCGTGGGAGGGTTTACTGCTACCAATGCAAAAGGGGAAAAGGGAAACTTGGTTTCACAATCTGCAGTGAATCAATACGATCTACGAACTGGCAAATGGTCGGACCTGCCGAATCTGCCTGAACCCCGCTCGTCGATGGACGCGATTGTGCTCAATGGATACCTCTACGCCATCGGCGGTTGGAATATGAAGGGGAACTCGGACGAAACCGAATGGCACAAGACGGCATGGCGACTTCCGCTGGAGAATTCCAAAAGTGAATGGGAGCCAATTGCCCCACCCCCCTTTCAACGAAGAGCAGTCGCCGTCGCGGCCCACAAGGATCGCGTGTTTGTCATCGGAGGCATGAACGAGAATAGCGAAACAACCACGGAGACTTGCGTCTTCGATCCGAAGTCTAACACATGGGAAACTGTGTCTCCAATCGCGGGAGTGCCACTGACTGGATTCGGAACTTCCGCCGCCGAAATCGGTAGCCAACTTATTGTGAGCACCGCTGACGGATCGATTCAACGCTTCAACGACGAACGACGTGGCTGGGAAATCATCGGACAAATTCCAACAGGTCGTTTTTTTCACCGGATCGTGCCTATCTCGGACAAGGCCTTTGCAATCATCGGTGGCGCCAACATGAGTGTCGGCAAATTTCGAGACACCCCCATTGTTCGTCTGCTTGGTCAGTAAAAGTGGCCGTGGTCGTGGTAGTAGTAGTAGCCGACACTTCAGCGTCGGTTCGCAATAGCCTGCCTAGCCTCGGTTTGCAGCCTTGGAGACCGTCCGGTTTAGCCACCCTCCCGCTGGGAGGAACGCTGTGAGGCATTTTTTTTCCTCTTTTCCTCTTTTTCGCTTCCACTGGCTTCATGCCAGTGGGGCGACAATTGGCAGCTACTTGCAACCCGTGAGGGGCTAGGCTCTCCGCCGGTTTCATACCGGTGGAAGCAGCGTTTCTTGCATCCAATCGTTGCTCCCACCGAGTAAACTCGGTGGAGAGCTCGAACCGAATGATCATGCCTGTAGCCGCCAATTGCTGCCTCCGTCGGGACGGGCCCGAACGGAAGGCGTAAGGTCAAATAGCGAGCTGTTTCATTGATGAAAATCCTTCACAGCGTTGCGGAGGGAGGGTGACTTTCGTTGGTAATACCAGTGATATAAACCGGACGATCTCCTACCGGCCATTCGGATGCTGGCAGCATCCGCCATGTTATGCCTTCGCGAACATAGCTGAAATCCGCAGATGGTTGTCGTAGTGTGCGGTCGCCACCAAGTTGCTCTCCAAGTGGATATCCATATCCCTGGCCAACGAAGGCAGCTTGAATCGGTGAAATTCCTTTTCCTGCGTATCATTAAAGAACAACAAAATACCGCCAGTAGAACCTCCCGATACCCCAACCGCCGTTCCGTCCGTCAGCCACTGAACTCGCCACACCAGGCCGCCCGTAATCCCATCGCACGCATGCGATTTTTTCAAAGCTCCGTCGGACCAATTGAGCCGCAGTACCAGCGGTTCATGCACTGCCCCAAAGGGATTCGTCGCCTTGTGGGTCCCTCCAGCGATGAGTTCGCTCCGCTGGATATTCAAGGCCATCGCTCGAACGCCCCCAAATTCCGCCGCTTGTCCTTTGTTCTCCGCATACAACGGTGTGGCATCAATGGATCGTTCCAATTTGCGATCCCCGAGGTTCCAAATGTGAATCTTCCCGAGCAAATCGCCCGTAACGAGCTGAGTTCCGTCCGGGTGAAACAAGACGCTGTAGATATGCCGATCGTGTCCGGGCAATTCACAGATCTTTTCGCCGGTAGCCATACTCCAGAGTCGGACTATCTTGTCGTTGCCAACCGAAGCTAACGTGGTATTGTCAGATGAGATGGCGACTCCGCGAATCCAACCGGCATGTGCATCAATCTTGCGCAGAATCGAGGGTGAATCACCTCGCACCGACCACCAGATTAGCCTTCCATCGCAGCCACCGGAAACCAACTGTTGGCTATCACCGCTGTAGCACAATGCATGCACCCAGCTTTCATGTCCCGTTAGCATCTTCTTTTCGCCGCTCGGAACCGTCCATAGCTGCAACGAAGAATCCTCGGAACTGCTCGCAGCCTGCAGGCCATCGGGTGCCATGCGGCATGCGATTAGCGGTCGATCGTGTTTCCACTGGTAAGCCACGTGTGTCTTGGTTACGTCGATAGTGGAACTCACGTTATGTCAGCACTTTCCAAATAGGTGCAGCGGCCGGATCCGCGATTGGCAAATCCCGGCCGTCGACAGCGATCGATTGCGATGAATCAACTCCGACGGCACGTAGATAGGTATGAAACAGGGCGCCGTGGTCCACTTGTCCGTCGACAACCTCGGTTCCCTCGTCGTTCGTTTTGCCAAAGACCGCGCCTCTGGCCAATTTGCCACCTGCCATGACAACCGACCAAGCTTTCGACCAGTGATCGCGACCGTAGTACAAGTTGATATTGGGGGTGCGACCGAATTCACTCAATACCACCACCAAGGTTTTCTTAAGCAAACCCCGGTCCGCCAAGTCGGCAACAAACGTTGCAAACGATTGGTCGAATTCCCCCAGTTGCTCAATGTGGAAAATAAAATTCTCGTTGTGCGTGTCGTAATTGGAGTGGGTAACCTGAACAAAGGAGACACCATTCTCAAGCAGCCGACGGGCCATCAAGCATTGTCTACCGAAATCGTGTTTCCCATACCGATCTTGATCGGCCACCGACTCCTTCGAAATATCGAAGACATCTTTGCGATCCATCAGTCTTAGCGCTTGTTCGTAGCTATGGGTGTATGCGTCGGTGATCGCAGTTCTTCGACGCGAAAGAAACTCCTGATTGAGGTGGCGTCGCATTTCGTGTCGTCTAGCCTCCGACTCGTCGGTAATGGCATCCGGCTTGGTCGTGTTGGGTGGCGGCTTGCTACCTCCTAAAGATATGCTGGAGTACTTAGGGCCGAGGTAAGCAGCTTCGTTCCCTTTGCCACCGCCACCTCCGGGAGTGACAACAATGTGCCCAGGAAGCCCGCGACTCTCGTCGTTCAGCATACGAGCTGCCACCGCTCCGATTTGTGGATACTCAGCCGCAGCCGACTGCCGACGACCGGTCAACATCAGGTAAGTACCTTTGCCGTGATCGTCTTCTGCGGTATTGACTCCGCGCATCAAGCAAAGATGGTGCATTTGCTTGGCTGTGTAGGGCAGTAAGTCGCTAACGTGAATGCCAGGCACCGAGGTTGGAATGGATCGACACGGACCGCCAGTCTTTGTCCCAGGCTTTGGATCCCAACTCTCGAGTTGACTGAGTCCCCCGTGCATATTGAAAACAACGACTCGCATATCCTGCGATTTCAATTGCTCCGCCGCTGCTCCGAATGCGAGCGAACCCAAGCCACCCGCGATGGCGCTGCCGGCAGCAACTCCCGAAAGGGACTGACGCAGGAAGCGGCGTCGACTAGAGCCATGCTCACGGGAACCGCAGGCGTAGTGTGCAATCGTCATTGGAAGGCTCCAAAACAAGGACTATGGGTAGACTCGAAACTCGGAACTCGTTAGCAAACTCCAAACCAACTCTTGAGCGACCGCTGATTTTTTATCACCTGCGTTGCTTAGCATTTCGCTTATCCAGCGTTGTTCCTCGGATGTTGGCTCTCGCGACAAGAGCGATCGAAACAAGAGCGCTGAGGCGACTGCTGGGTCAGCCAGTTGGACAACCTGCCCTGTGACATTGGTGCTGTTGGGGGCGGACCATTGGAACACGGAACCTCCGTTCGCCATATACAAGGCCTGGTCTGGCGAAGCAAAGAACTCATCGCTCGTTTGACCGACGCCGGAAGAATAGAGGTTGGCAAAAACATCCATGTGCGAACGAAGTTTGTCCAGGGCTTGCCGGGTGGCTTGAAGCGTTCTGGCGGATCGATGCTCGGTCGTCGCGTCCGCAGCCAGCGGCGTTTGTTTTTCAAGTTCAGCAGCTTCCGCTGCGATATGGTTTTTTAAAACGTCTGTTGATTGCAAAACGCTCAAACAAAGCTGCTCGGGCGATAGAGGACGCAACGGTGCCAAGTGGACCGACTTCTGTCGTTCTTCCACCACGCTTTGCATTGCGACCGAACATGTTTCAACGGTCTGTTGAACCAATTCCGTTTTTTCTGCAGCCGACTTCTCGGCCTGTTCGACGAGCTGCACTTGTACCAAGCGCGTCTGCTGAGCACTGGCGAGTTGACTTGTCTGAGACTCTAGCAGCTTGGATTGGCCCTCAAGTTCTGCGGTTATCGAGCTGACGTTTGCATCCGTGCTCACGATAGTTGCTTGTGTCGCTTCCATCGCAACTTGAATGGACTGTTTCGCAGCCACGAGTGGCTCGACGGATTCAACAAACGCCAGCGACTTATCCAGTGAATCGAACGTCTTTTGCAGAATTTCCAATTGAGCCAGTATGATCCCTTTTTCTTCTTGAGCTTTAGCGAGTTTCAACACGGCTGCATTCTTGGCAAGAGCGCTGTCCGCGACCTGTTGTTGCAGCAACGTTATTGGCGTCGCTTGAGTCGCTAACGTCAACTTATGCTGTTCCAATGTTTGCAACGCAAAAACATGGTCCTGTTCGCAAGCCCGCACCGACTGAGAGGCTGCCATCCACTTTTGAATTCGGGACAAGTCGTTGAGCCGATTCTCCACGAAGCCATGTTCGGCTTGGGCTTTCTGCCACTGGGCTCGGGCCGCTACAAAACTCGCATCGGCAACATGCAGTCTCTGTTCCACAGGTTGGAGTTTCGCAGCAAGTTCGTTAACGCGGCTTCGTTCGGATTCCAAGGCGAGTTGATTGGTATCCCGCGCAGCCGTCGCGTCGACGAGCGTTTTTTCCAGGGCAGGGAGTGTTGTCTTGGTGGTTTCTGCTTTCGCTTTTGTGGTCGTAATGGCTTGCTGCAACTCAGCGTCGTCGGCTAGTCCCAGCAATTTAGCTTGTTCCAGTTTCTCGGACGCTTCCTCCAATAGTTTTTGCCTCGAAACGGCGTCCGCCAGCAGTTTTTTGGCCTTTTCGAATGCGGCATTGGTTGCCTCAAGTTTCTTCATCACGTCTTTGAAGGCCGCCTCGACCTTGTCGAGTTCCGCCCAAACGTCAACCCGTTCCTTTTGAACGGCTCTCCACGCCGATTCTGCATCTGCATAAGCTTTCTTGTTGATTTCCGCTGTCGATGCAAGCTGAAGGAGTTCGGCTTCCAAGGTTTGCTTCCGAGAATCCATGGTGCGTTCGAGGTCGAGTTGCAAATCAGGCGGCAGATGCATGATGGAGCCCAGTCGTAAAGACGCCTCAATCGGCATGTGAGAACCTGCCTTGTAAGCGTTGCTCAAAGCGATCTGCTCGATCACGGAGCGCATGTTGAATCCAGAAGCGATTAAGGCATCGGTTAATGCATCCAAGAGCTTGGGGTTGGTTGGCGGATTGTCTGGGTGATGCATATCAAGCGGGTGCACCAACCCCTTTCCCATCATCATGGCCCAGAGGCGATTGGCCCAATTTGCGGCAAATGCTCGATTGGTCGCGGAGAGTTGAGAAACCAAGTTGTTGCGACGGCTAAAATGGGGTGGATTAGGAGCTCCGTCCAGAGATTCCGGCATCGGTTTAGCGTGGTATCGCTGGTCTGGAGCTTCAAACGGATCAAATGATTCCTCGCCCCCGGGCGCGCGCGTCCCGGTTCGAAAGAGAATCCCTTTGTCAAAAACCGATTCGAACGGGGCATCCCGGGCCGCACGTTCGGCATAGATTTGAAGTTTTTGATCGGCTCCCTTGTCGTCTTTGAATTTCGCTTCGACAAACGAGCTTGACGCCACAAAGGCCAATAAGCCGTGGTAATCGATTTGTAGGTAGTCATCTACCTGTGGGTGATCGTGGCACTGTGCGCACTGCATGTCCTTTCCGAAAAACACCCGACCAATGTCCCGTGCAATCGCGTGCGCATCTCCTGCTCGCTCCAAGTAGAATCGCTGTTGAGCCCGCTCGCTCTGGTTCCACCAAACACTTCCTAGCGCCTCCTTTGCGATTTGATCGAGCGGTTTGCGTTCATCCACCACTCTACGCAAATAGGTCTGCCACTTCGCTCGATCCACATGTTGAAATGGCCGGCGTTGCAGCAGAGATTTATCCAGCCAATCCACCATGCGTTCGCCGTGAAGCGGATCGTTCAGAAATCGCTGAACCCATCGCGACCATCGCTCTGGCTCAGTATCGGCTAAGAACGCGTCCAGCTCTTGCGACGTCGGAACCAACAAACGCAAGTCCAAAGACAATCTTCGCAGCAGCAGGCTATCTGATTCCGCGGTGCTGATTAGCAGTTCGAAATCCCGTTCCACCAGATTGTCGATCGAAGTGGAAAGAGCAACCTGCGCGTTTGCGGGTGCCAGCGATTGCAACAAAGCCAGCATCGCGGCGACAACGCAAAACGAATGATGCAACAACAGGTTGTTACCAGATCTCATGGCGGACCAAGTTGCGGGAGGGAATTGCCATCAGCAAAAAAAGGCTGGGACAATTGTGGTGGGTGGGAATGGCTTTTTCGTGGCCGGGTGACTCAGCGCCCCGGTTCTAGTGCCGACGGGTCGTCACTGTTACGCTCCTTTATCGTTCATTGGCGGGGGAATGTCAATCTTTGACGGGATTAGGCGAGCGGCGGATGTGTTTTTACCGGGAGAGCGAGGCTCCAGCCGAGCCAAGGCAAAGCTCGGCAGGAGCCTCACTCTCCTACATGAAGTCTCGGCAGGTAGATTGCAGTCTGCCGCTCGCCTTATAACTCGGATGAACTACCTGCCGCGAACGGCTTTTTCCAAAACCAAAAAGTTCTCGCCGTTAAATTCCGTGACTTTGGCAGAAACAATCCAGATCACTTTTCGATCGTCGTCGTGTTGATTCGTAGCGATTCGCTGCAAACAGAGGTTTTCTAAGCATTTGAAGGATTTATTGGTCCCGTCCTCGATAAATTGAAACCGTTCCCCCAGCTTCTTGAATCGGCCTTTCACTTCCGTAAGTGGGGTTCCCTCCCTCAAAACAGATTCCTCTTTAGCCATTTGAGAAAGTGTTGGTCGTTCGCTTGCTCCCGCGCTCATCGGGTTATCGCCACCCAGGTTTGCGAAAACGGCCATAATGCAAGCGGCGAGGATTACCCAGAAAGCAGAAGATCGCAAAACTCGCATTTTCCATTGACCCTTTACGGAGAGTATCGAATCGGTACGTTTCGCTTTGACGTCATTGTCGTCTTGGCAAAACCATCGCATGAAGGGACATCACGCCGCCAACAGTCAGCAGTACGAACCCCAGCCAATTGGGTGGGCGCAAGTTCTTTTTCGGCGTACCGACCTGCATGTAAACGTTCGTTGCTAAGTTCGTTGCTAAATTGTTGTCGGCTATTTTCGATCTTTGAGCAAAACGGTGCAAGGCACGCGTACTGTTCTCATTTAAGACAAATGAGTCCACCAGGCGAAACTGAAGTCCAAGCAGGAACAGTATGACGCCGAACATAAAATATCGGTTTCGATCGATGTCCATGGCGATAAAATCTTTTCCGTAGTCGAGGCAATACAACCTTGGAAACATCGACGAAAGCCTTGGCAGCACTGGAACAAAAGCGTTCGAAATGGATTGTGAGGGGTTTAACGTTTTTCGCGTCGATCCAAATCGTTTAACCGCGTGCCCATCGGGCCGCGATCACTGTAATTGGGCCGCGATCACTGTAAAACGCGGGGCGATGCCCACGCGGTTAAACGAAAACAACGGCCCAGCCTTCAGCCGCTTGCCGTACCAAACAAATCTCCCAACGGATCAAAATCGCCAGCACTGAAACCTAAATGCAAATGCTTTTGCCAGCCCTCTGCGTATTTCCGTTCAACTTTGCCCAGTCTTGCTACTTCTGCGCCGAGCTCCAACATGGTTTGCAAATACGAGTTCATTCCTTGCGTTGACCGAAGCCACTGGTGCTGAGACTGATGGCAATCGAGCATCGCCAGTTTTCGATCAATGACTGCATCGATCGCAATCGATAGCTTCGGAATTACGAATTCACCTATTGGGGTCCGATTTCCATGTGGCTGCGCGTGATAGATGGCGACATCGCCATCAAAACTCGAGGTTTCAGGATTGCTAGCAAAGTTTGGAATGCCTTTCGCAAACCCTGCGGTCACCGCCAGTCGGCAAGTTTCCATGTGATCTTCCATGTAGTCGACAGCCGCATGCGTGAGGACAATCGACGGTTTGGCCTGCCGAACGATGGCCGCGGTTTTGGCTAAATTTTCTCGATTGTAAAAAATGTCTAGATCATCGCAAAACGGGGGATAGTAGGTTGCTCCCAAAAGCTGGGCAGAGCGTTCGGATTCTGCACGACGGATGGCTGCGGTCTCATTTCGATCGGTAACCGCCGAACCGCAATTTCCGTTTGCGACGTTGCAATAGTGGATTTGCCACCCCAAATCTTTAAGCAGCAAGAGTGTACCGGCGGCTACGAACTCGATATCGTCAGGGTGGGCGAACAGGGCAAGGACGGATGGCATATTCTTGAAAATTGGTGTCAGGGTAGTTGTTTTGTTGCGGGGCTACGACGATCGTGAGCAAATCATGGCAGGTTCGTGGGAAACTTCAATGAAAAAAGTGGTTGTGCTTTCCTCATCAATCAGGCCACAATGATCACGCCTAGGCGAGCGGCGATATGAAAACTACCAATCATAACCCGATACGTAAGTGATGGACCTGCGAAATTGCCCCTCGCTTACGCTTCGGGTTGGGATACTCCAATCTGCCGCTCGCCTTAGCAGTTTAGGTATTTTCGAAATCGAGCGATAAAGCGAGAAGAACGATGTCCCAGTGGTTTTATCGGATTCAAATAGGGAGAGAGCAAGGTCCGTTTCCATCGAGCCGTTTGCTCGAGTTGATTCGTAGTGGCGAAATAGATGGTGAAACGAAAGTACGAAAGGATGATTCCGCCTGGGTTTCCGCCAGTCAAATCAACGGGCTTTGGCAAGCGGCAGGAAAGCCAAGCGTCGCGTTCAAATGCCCGTTTTGCAGTTCGGGAATTGAGCGTCCGCCAACGAATTGCAAAGCCTGCAACAAGCAGGTAACGAAAGCCGTGGGGCAACTAATACCGCATGCGCGCCCAACAGGCAATTTGGAGAGCTGGACTAAACCTCAGCCGCTCCCAGAAAAGCCAAAGGCTCCACCTTTGCAGTAAGGCGCCTCTCGCTAAGGCGAGCGGCAGAGTAAAAACTACCTGCCAAGGGTTTCAATGGGAGAGCGAGGCTCCTGCCGAGTTTGGCGTTGGTTCGGCAGGAGCCTCTCCCTCCCGAGATAATCAATGTTGCCGCTCGCGTAAGGGCCTGCAAGTGCGAGATTTCGCCCACGTATTAAAGTCTTCCAAACTTGACTAACTGGCAAACGTTCAAATGGCTGGACTTCGATTTCCATTTGGCCGATCGACTTAGTGGGTTAAGTTGATTCAGTTCGCCAAATCGCGATTTGATGGAGTCCATTGAAGTGCCGCGTCTCTCAATCATTGTTCCTCACCTTCACGATGATTCTGGTCTCGAACTAACTCTCCTCTCGATTCTTGAAAGTCGAGAGAGCGATTTCGAAATCGTCATCGCTCACGATGGTCGTTACCGCGATCCATATGCGCTCGATCAAGACGAAGCGATTTTGATCGAGTCCGAATCGGGTGCGAGTTTTACGAATCAACTCAACTTGGCGGTCGCGTCCGCCTGTTCGCCGATCATCCAAATAGTCTTGCCGGGCTGTGTGGTCGATGCCCATTGGTGCGATGAAGCCCTTCATCTCATGAACGACAGGAGTGTGTCTGCGGTCTGCTTACCTGTCGGCGATATCGCCTCGAACGAAGTCTACGTTGGCCTTTCAGGGGAATCGTTGCCGCATCGAAGAGTAACGTCCTTGGGGCAGAACGCTGTTGCTCCATTACTTTGCGGTGGAGTTTTCCGGAAGGGAATGCTTAAAAATTTAGGCGGCTGGTTCGAGCCATGTCAGAGAGAAATTGCAGAAGTTGAGTTTGCGCTGTTGGCCTCAGCCATGGAAATCGAAATTCAAGTCGCTCGCGAAGTGACGATCAAGGCCCCAAAGCGAGTTGCCGCGGGCCAGGAAGCGGGCTACGAAATTGGCCGCGCCTGTGGCCAACTAGCCTGCGCCTACGCATCCATCGAAGAGAGTGGTGTTGTCATTGATTCTTTAGCGCGACGCCTAGGTCATTTGGCCGGTGGTTTGATGAGTCCCAAGACGGTCGCAGAAAGACTGGGTTGGGTCATGGGGATTCGCGATAGATCCTACGTTCGTTCGATGCAAAGTCGGCTAGAGTCGGCTAGTGCGGCTTTCGGAGCGGAAAGTAGAACGATCCCAATGAGTCGAACAAGCCCACCACAGCGCCGAGCCGCTTAGCGAAAGCCCCCGAGTTTATCTCGGGGGATCTTTACCATCCCTCTAAGAGCAGCGAAAAACCGAGCGAGGGCCTCGCTCTGCTATCGTCCGGTTTAGTCACCCTCCCGGAGAGATCGTCCGGTTTAGGACCCTGCAAATTCGTTGGTCGGGAGGGCGACGCTTCTGCGGAGCCATGGCGCAATAGCTCGGCAGGAGCCTCGCCCTCCCGGAATTGCAAGTAGGCCAATGCGTCACAGCGACGTTCGCTGAACGCCACGTAAAGAACATCCACCTCTAGCGCGTGGATCCTGCCGGTTTGTTACAATTTGAAATCCTGTTTCAGCCCTTTTTTAAAAAAACCAACTCGTTCGAGGATTCCGATACATGAAGTCTTTTCAAAAAATTGTCGGCGCGATGGCACTTGGCTCACTAGGCATCGCCGGTGTGACCCTAGAATGCCGAGCTGAGGATTGGCCACAGTGGATGGGCCCAAAACGCGACAACGTCTGGAACATCGCCAAGCCGCCGCAGAGCTTCGCGCCGGGTAGTCTTAAAGCCAGCTGGACGACACCCATCGCTGGCGGATACGCAGGCCCAGCGGTTGTCGGCGATCGGCTGTATGTGACCGATCTGGTAACAAAATCGGATGTGAAGGTGGACAACTTCGGACGTCGTTCCTTCGTCGGGACTGAGCGTGTTCTTTGTCTCGAGAGCAAGACAGGTAAAGAGGTTTGGAAAAAAGAGTATCCCGTAACCTATACCATGTCGTATCCGGCTGGTCCTCGTTGCACGCCTATCGTGGACGGCGAAAGGGTCTACACACTCGGAGCCGAAGGGGACTTGTACTGTTTCAATGCAGCCAAAGGAGACGTTGTCTGGTCCATGAAGCTGAAGGAGCAATACAAAACGAATTCAGCGCTTTGGGGATATGCAGCCCATCCGCTCATCGATGGCGATCATTTGATCACGTTGGCCGGTGGCGAAGGATCGCACACGGTTTGCCTCGACAAAAAATCCGGGAAAGAGATCTGGCGATTTGGAACGGCACCCGAACAAGGCTACTCGCCTCCGACCATCATCAACGCTGGCGGCAAACGTCAATTGATTCTCCCCAATCCTATTGCTATCAACTCAATCGATCCGGACACGGGCAAGCTTTACTGGACGATTCCTTATGAAGCCAGCAATGGTTCCATCATCATGTCGCCTATCCAATCGGGAAAGTACCTATTTGTCGGCGGCTACTCCGACAAGAACATGCTGATTGAATTGGATGCGAAAACACCAACCGCAAAACAGCTTTGGCGCGATGTTGCCAAGAAAGCCATGTCGCCCGTCAACGTCCAGCCTATGGGGATTGGCGATGTTGTTTATGGTTTCGATCAAAGCGGAGAATTAATCGCGTTTAAGATCGACACAGGCGAACGACTTTGGGAAACAGCCAAACCCATCGGAAAACGACCGCTCGGAAGCGGCACCGCCTTTATCGTTCGAAGTGGCGAGTTGTTCTATTTGTTCAACGAATTGGGTGAAATCATCATCGCACGCATGAATCCAGAAGGATATGAAGAAATTTCGCGTGAAAAAATCATCGAGCCAACCAACAACGCGTTTGGTCGCGATGTGGTCTGGTGCGCCCCAGCGTTTGCAAACGGTTGCATCTATGTGCGCAATGACGAAAAAATCATCTGCGTTCCTTTGACCAATTAAGGCGTTGTGATTTTATTATTGTCGCCTTTCGCTCTGCGAAAGTGCGCTTAGTTAAAGCACTTTTGCGGAGCAAAAGGCGACAATGCTTGCGCTTCGCACTACCTCTCCCTCTCACCCTCACCGATCATGCAAAACGAAGAAACCCAAACACACGACACGATCACGCGACGCAATTTCGGGCTTGGCGCTGTAAGTGCTGTGGCTGCAGGAGCCTCTATGACCGTTGCCTTACCAAATCTATCCACGTTGCAAGCTGCCGGCCCTGTCGATGGCAAAAAGGGAAGGCTCAAGCAGTCGGTCTGCAAATGGTGCTACGGCAAACTTTCGCTGGAAGAAATGTGCAAAGAAGCGGTCAAATTGGGCTTGGTCGGAATCGACCTATTGAAGCCCGAGGACTTTGCAACGCTCAAAAAGCACGGTTTGCTTTGCACCATGGTTTCCTCTCATCCACTCACCGATGGCTTGTGCGATGAGAAATATCATGAAGCGTCCTTGAAGACCTTGAATGACGTCATTGAAGCGACTTCCGCTGCTGGCTATCGCAATGTCATTTGCTTTTCAGGCAATGCAAGGGGCATCGATCGCAAGGCTGGCTTGAAAAACTGCGCGGCGGCACTCAAGAAAATCGTCGGGGTGGCGGAAAAGAAAAATGTCATTATCAACATGGAGTTGCTCAACAGCCGCGTCGACCACCCCGACTACATGTGCGACAACTCCGCCTGGGGAATCGAGCTTTGCAAAGAAGTGGGTTCAAACCATTTCAAACTCCTTTATGACATCTATCATATGCAGATCATGGAGGGGGATATTATTCGCTCCATCCAAAAGAACCATCAGTACTTCGGTCACTACCATACGGGTGGCAATCCGGGACGGCACGAACTGAATGATCAGCAGGAGTTGTTTTACCCGGCCATTGCCAAAGCCATCGCCGAAACTGGGTTCGATGGTTACTTTGCGCACGAGTTCATTCCTGTCGGTGATCCCATCACAGGATTGACCGATGCGGTGAAACTCTGTTTGGTGTAGTCATTGACGTGTCAACGTCACCAAGATGACGACAAGTGTAGCTCGGCACTCCGTGCCGAGAACCGGATCGAGTACGAGCACGGTGGCATTCGACAGTGGCGATCAGCGCGATGTGTCCAATATTTTGTATTTATCACAAATGGCACGAAGAGTGCAATTGTTCCAGAACGATTAGTATCAGCCCCCTTCTTCTGGAGAATCAATCGATGTCGTTCCGCATGTTGCAAATTGGATGCTTTGCTTTCGCAGTTGTGGTCGGATCCTTGGCCACTCGTTCGGTACAAGCTCAGTACCCGTTCGGCAGCCCCTCGTGTTCTAATGGTTATGGCTACAACAACCAATCGTTTTATGGACAGCCGGGTTACGGTCAAGGGGGTTACGGTCAAGGGGGTATGTTGCAAAACCCGGGTGGGAATTTTGGACCGAACTACTATGCTCAGCAGCCAGGATACGCACTTCAACCGTCGTTGGGTTATGGAGGGGGCTACTCGCCAGCCGTAAATCTCAATCAGAGTTTTTATCCGAGTGGCAACGGCTACAACGCCTTTGCTCCTATACAACACCATCCGTCGCACAGCTCACACTATTCCCATCACTCGGATCATGCCTGGCACCCAGGGCATTATCTGTTCGGGTTTTAGCCTAAAAGTGACGGTGATTCATGCACACGTAGTCGTTGATACCGGACCACTTGTTGCGATTTTCGACCAGAGCGATGAGCACCATGCTCTTTGTCTTGATACGCTAAGAATCATCCAGCCGCCCATGTGGACGACATGGCCCGTATTGTCGGAGCTTGCTTGGCTGATTCGTGACCAGCCCAAAGGCTTGCAAAGCCTATGGACATTAGTCGAAACGGGCTTGCTGCGAATCGCCGATCTTCCGGAATTGTGTCTTGCGGAAATGGCTCCCATTCAGAAACGATTCCCAACTCTCCATTTGCAGCTGGCGGACATGACTCTTCTCTTGGTAGCTGAACGAGACCAGCGGAAGTCTATATTCACCTTGGATCGACGAGACTTCACGATCATACCAAAGAAGAGTCGCGGGAAGCTCACGTTACTTCCCGCTGGTGTGAGTTAGCTGCACATCCGATGCGATTCACCATCCTGACACTTCTGATCGCAACCACAGCAGTAGCATTGCTGTTTTTTCTGGACATGCAGGGGTTTGCCCTATTTGCGTTTTTGGTTTTCCTTCTCCCGCTACTTGCAGCCCTAGTATTCGCTCGTGTGTTCACAAGTCTTCAATACCGGTTTGCTAATGCTATCGTACCCTGCCTGTATACTCGTAGCTTGACTTGGCTCCTAACTCTGACGTGCGGTCGGCAATGCTCGGCGTGGCCACTAAATAACTACGGAGCGCAGTTGTTAGAGTCAGGCAAATGGGATGCAGCCTTAGATGCATTTGATTCGGTGCTCAAACTAGACGATTCAAAAAAAGAGTATTGGTTGTGGAGAGGTGTTGCGAATTTCCGACCAATGAAAATGCATTCGGACCAATAAATAAGGCTGTCACGCAAATGATAAAACGTCAACGAGGTTTTCTTTTGGGTTCTATTTGCCTCGCAAGCTTTTTGCTCGGAGTATCATTTCCGATGGGTGCTCGCGCTCAGACCCCCGCGACAGTCATGGATCAGATGCTGTTCGACGACGGTTTCGAAAAACTTCGGCCCGGTCCTTTGATGCCGGTTGTTGGTCCCCATTCCGAATACCACTTTTTGCCTGAAGCGATTCCGGAGGGACGTGGGTGAACACTTGGAGGCTGAGATCGGTGACCAGTGTGACGAACTTGTATTTTGGGATTCCCAAGAGATTTGGATCTACACGCAGGCCAGCGCCCCGGAGAAATTAATGCCCGCGCAGAAACGGAACAGCCTGTCCAACGCATCAAACTACCGGGCACGAGTTTCCATACCAGCGAACTTTGGCGTTAAGTAGCGACCTATTGCCGCCTTTCGCCCCGCGAAAGTGCACCGCTGTAACGCACTTTCGCGGAGCGAAAGGCGACAATGGCCCACAACGCCAAACCCTTGCCTTTTTTGCGGTTATTTGCAACATTAGCATTCCCAAATACGTATTCCTCTTCGCTTCATGTGACCAAGCTATGCAATTCTCCAAACGACAGTTAACTTTCGACGGTGACATCCTGCTCCGATTCGCCGTACTCTTTTGTCTAACGCTGATGGTGGGATGCTCCAAAGAGGATTTGAACAAGATGGTCGATAAGGTCCAAAGCAAGACTTCGTCGGTCGTTCAAGAAACAATGGCCAAGGTCGTGCCGATGGGGTCGGTTCGACTTTCTCTGGACGACGGGATCGATATCCCAATTTGCTCTGCACGCCTGCTCAACATGGGGGCAAGTAGGAGTAGCATTCTGCAAATCCGCTCATACGGCGACGAAGATCGGGATGCGGTCAAATCGATTCTGTTTCAAGGGAATACCTCCGCAGCATCGATTCAAGAGTTGGTTGGTCAAACGGTCACCGGAAAACTGTTCGCGCAGACCGACAAGGAGGCCGGCCTGTGGCAAAGTGATTCCGAAGGGCCTAGTTCTATCAAAATCCTCGCACTAAAGGACACAGAACTGATGGGAGAAATCTTGCAATCCAAAATGGTGAGAGCGGACGGCAAGAGCGGTTATCCAAGCGGTGCGTTTCGGGCTGTCATCGTGAAGCCTTGACGCGTTGCGTCAGAGCCCTTCGGCTAGCGGCAGCATTGATTCGACCGGGAGGGAGAGGCTCCTGCCGAACCAATGCCAAGCTCAGCAGGAGCCTCGCTCTCCCATAAAAACCTTGGCAGGTGTTTTTTAGTCTGCCGCTCGCCTTATCCCATCCAAGTTTCAGACAGGAACATCATGTCCATCGCACGAATCCAAAGTATTGCACTCACCATTCTCGGCTTGACCTGCTCATTACGCACTTCCAACGCAGCCGATCCTAGCACCTCCGACCCAACTCCTCCGATGTCCATTCATGGTTTTATGGAGGAAGCAAAAAAACTGTTCGCAGACGCAGTCAAGGATGATGAAGCCTGCACCAAACTGTATCAACAGATGATGAAAGGTGGGCCGAAAGCCGACTCGGTAGGTAAGCAAAGCATGCATGTTAAGAGTCTGCTGCGGCTTTCCGATCGATTGACCGACTTGGGTGAACCCGCTGGTGCTGAGTTTCGGATGCGTTTTGAAATTCACGAAAAGGAACGGGTGGAAGCTTTTCATGCTTTTGGTGGGACACCGCTGGCCCAGCAGATGCACGTCAAAGCGATCACGAGTCTACAAAAGAACTTGCCAAAACGCCTTAAGAAAATCGAAGAAGTTTTTGCGAAAGCCAAGCAGGCTCCGTTGGAAGCGCAGGAGATTCTTGACGCCGCGTACGACGAATACGAATCGGTGGCAGGGATTCTGTCCGCGCCCCAACGTGGTCCATTTAGCGAAATGATAGAAGCGACGAACAGAATGAATCCCATCGCCAGCGCACACCGCCGGCGAATGGTCCACGAAGCGATCGCTGCTGCTTCGTCTGAATTGGTCAAGGAACTCGACCAATTCCATTCCGCATGTTCCGCTTCCCTGGCAGGACTTCAGGCTGGCAAAGTCACATGGGACGGCAAATCCCTTTCCGGTCCGGAGTTTATCAATGAAATGATGCGAGCGGGCTTCTCCAACCAAGCCAGATTGCAGCGAATCATTGCCCTGCAACACATTAACCGAAAAGGTTCCAGCGACGATCTCTCCTTCGAAACCAATTCGGGCAAAGTGCCCGCCAATGGCATCGACCCAAGTTGGAATGAGCAGCTCGCCAAACTCAAGGCAGGTTTGGGCGATACCGCAGTCAAACTCATCGATCGTGACACACTTGGACTCAATGCGAATGACCTGATTGCTCGATTGGGTGAGTATGCCATGACCCTTGGGAAATACTCGCATCGGGTGGCAGAGGACGATTGGAACCGTGCCTTCGACGCTGCGATTCTCAAAGCCGCTTCGCGAGTACCTGAAGCGGAGAAAATTGTTCGCAACTACCACGATGTGACCAAAGAGTTGCTTAAATGGAAAGAGCGATTCGCAGGCAAGCAAGAGTCTATACTAACTGGAAACACGAAACCGCTTGGACGCGTCATCGAGGCAGCAACGCCTCGAACCGATACTCTCCCGGGGTACTACAGGACCGGTCAAAATTCGATTTCCTATCCGCTCATTTACAACTCGACGATGGAGGCTTTACCGGTCCTAGGAAAGAACCTTGGCAAAGATGCAACTGCGATCGTCGGCAGCGTTGTTCGTTTAGATAGTGATTCTCCTGTGTGGATTAGCAGGATGGATAACTACATTTATGCAAGGCTTTCTAGCGACTTTTACAAGCCGGAATATGCAAGCAAACTCAAATCCGAACTCATGATCGACGACTCGAAACCGCCGCTAAGTGTTCGAGCAGCGTCGGCTGTCACCACGGCAGAACGAGGAGACAACTTAATCGTCGGAGGCACCATCAATGAAGTCTTCGCCGAAGGCGCGTTGATGCGAATGATTTCTATGAAGGAGAACGCGGCTCCCTTTTCGGGAATCGACGCGCCCGTATCCTTGGCGATCGACCAACCCACCAACCAAGTCTCCCTGCGTGCCGCCGTTTCACCAAAATGGTATCGACACCGGTACTTTGTCGTTGGACCGTAGATCACGTAGCTGAGCGAGGCCCTCGCTCAGGAAGACATGTAACCGAGCGAGACCCTCGCTAAGGTTCAATATGCGAACGAGCGAAGGGCCTCGCTCGTCTACGGCGACAAATGTCACTATTGGCCGTGGACGTAGCCTCGGGGATCTATGTTGGTGATTTTGGACGATTGACGGTCGCACAAAAGGGTGCGAAGCCTGGTCGCGATCACAATCCGAGTGAGCATCAACGACTTGCACGCCACCATCCTAGCGCTTCTGGGAATGGATCACACCAAGCTCACCTACTTATTCAACGGCCGCAATTTCCGGTTAACAGACGTGGCTGGGGAAGTGGATAAGGGGATCATTGCGTAGCCCGATGATGTCGTGACGAGGCAAGTAAGCCACTCAATTTAGAGGCAAGTATTCCTTGAAATAACCTTTCTACGTCATTGCGTCCAGAACATCCAGAGCCTCTATTGGATTCCTCACTCCTGTTTTGCATCTCGCTTTGCTTGTGGATTAGTCCAAGCACGGTGTCCTTCAAACCATCACGTGTCCTGTTCGTTCGGCCCTCCCCGTTCACCAAGGATTTGTTGATTATGGTTCGATTCTTGCCTCTCTCTCTCTCTTGCGCAGTAGCGTAACTCGTATGGTTGGCCTAGCCAGTCGGGAACGCAATCGCCAAGGATTTCGCCATGTGCTAAGCGAAATCTCCGCCTCGCACTGCCAAAGCAGTCAATGCAGAACTCACCATCGAACATTGCTGGAATCTTTGGAACCACGCCATCTCCTGGCCGCCGTCCCGATCGCGAATAATGATGCGGCCTTCTATACGAGCATCAGCACCGATCTGGTTGTCTCAACATCGTCCACCCCAGCGCATTTGCTAGCCAATGATCTCGATATCGATGGCGGAGCGATTACGTCAAGCGTCGTTGTGAACCCAACCTCAGGGACTCTCATCGCCTTCGGAACCAATGGTACGTTTACCTATCGACCAAACACCGGCTTCGTCGGAGTCGATCGTTTTACCTACAAAGTTAACGATGGTTCTTTGGACAGCAACGTCGCAATAGTAACGATCGCCGTCGGCACCAAATTGCTCGCCGCACAAAACCTCCAAAGCAACACCGGTATCCATTCCCTTTTGACCACCGGAAATCTATCTCTTACCGAACAACTGACGCCTGACCAAACGCTCGTTTATCGCGGCGATTCCCTGTCAAAACCCACTATTGCCGTTGAAACGCAACTGGCCCCAGGCGTGTCCGTTCCCAGTGCTATCACAGCTCAATTAACTTTCAACGGAACCGCTGGGACGAACTACAGCTACGATACGTCCAGCATGGTCACTGGCCAATCCCTTCGCTTCGCCCTACAAGCCGATGGCTCATCGCTCACAACCGGCATGTACGACTACACACTGACCGTTGCCACAACCATTAGCGGCACAACAACCAGTCAGTCGTTTACCGGTAAACAAGTCATCGTCAATCGCTCGGCCAGCGAATTCGGTTCTGGTTGGTGGCTCGATGGACTAGATCAGTTAGTCGACAGCAGCGCTGGCGCACTCCTCGTCCAAGGCAACGGCGACACGCTTTGGTTTGCAAAATCCGGCTCCAGCTATCTCCATGCCGACGGCGACACGACATACAGCTCGCTCGTGAAAACGGGCGGAAACACCTTTGTTCTGACTAGTAAAACCGGCATCATTTCCAATTTCTCAACGACCGGCTTATTAACGAGCATCGTTGACACGAATTCGAATACCACTAGTTTCGCCTATGCTGATCGCAATAGCGACTCCATCGCCAACGAGCTAATTTCGATTACCGATCCATTTAGCCGAGCCACGAATTTCAACTACACCTCCGGCAAAGTAAGCAGCATCGATCATTATTCAGGCCGCACCACGACCCTTACGATTAGCAGTGGCAATCTCACAAGTTATACATTAACCGATCCCGATGGCTCCGGTTCGTTAGCGGCACCCGTCTTTGCGTTCGGCTACACCTCCGGCAAACTTACTTCGAGTACGAATGCCGCCTCCAATGTCACGACGTATGGTTTCAATTCAAACGATGGCCGATTGCGCACCGTGACTCACCCCGATAGCACGACTTGGCAGTTAATCCCTATCGAAACGATTGGTCTACCCACCGGAACAAGTGGCAATGCATTGGCTGCGCCGGTCGACGCTCAAGCAACCGTCACGGACGAACGCAGTCACGACTGGAAATACCGAACCGATCGCTACGGCCTAGTCACGGAATCCATCACTGCCCTTGGATACGTCTCAACGGTAAGTCGCAACATGGATGGTTTGCCGATCGTGTCGAATGATCCCGATCCGGATGGTACTGGACCGAAGACCGGGTCGGTGTCAATGTTGGGTTACAACGGTTCCGGCGATTTGACACACGTTGTCGCTCCCGACGGTGGAGTCACAACAGCCACGTATTCGTCGACGTTGCATCGCGTGCTTACAACTACCGATCCCGTCGGTCGAACCGAATCATCGACCTTTGACTCGCTCGGCAATAGGCTCACCAGTGTCGACGGAGCCGGATACACCACGACCTATGTTTACAACTCCCGAGGACTTCCAACCAGCATTACGCCGCCCGATCCAGACGGCTCAGGTTCGCTCTCCGCGCCCGTAACCAGTCTCGCCTACGATTCGTATGGTCGTTTGGTCACGCTGACCAATCCCGATGCGTCAACGCAGACCTTTACCTACAACACCGCCAATCAGACCCTGACGAGCGTCGACGAGTTGGGCAAGACCACGACAAACGTTTACGATAGCCTTGGCCGCCAAACTTCCGTTACCAATCGTGTTTCGGCTGTTACTCAATTTGGCTACGACGCAATGTCGCGAAACCTCAAACAAACCGATCCACTCGGCAATGTAACTGATATAGAATATAACAACCGGGGTTGGGTCTCCAAAACGAAGTATCCTGATCCAGATGGCTCGGGTTCGTTGTCGCGACCTGAGGACAGTCGAACTTTTGATACCGTGGGAAACGTCATTAGTCGCTCTTCACCGGACAGCTATTTCGTGGGATCGTACCCATTTTCGTTTGATGCGGACAATCGCATGCTTACCAAAGTCGACGTCATGGATTCCAGCATTGTAGAGAATTGGCGTTATGACAATGCAGGGCGATTGATCAGTAACTATCGTGCAGGCACACTCGGAGAAACTGCCGATCGAACAGCCCTGGAATACGACGCATCTGGACGCGTCGTTGCGCAAAAGGTTCAGTCGTCCGATGGTTACAACACGATTTACGCACAAGTGAGCATGACCTATACGTTAGCCGGTCAGCTTGCAACCCAAACGGACGGACGTGGGTACACAACATCACGAACGTACAACAGTCGAGGGCTCGTTGCCAATGAAACGCTGCCCGATGCCGACGGTGATGGCAGCCAGTTTAGTTTGATCGTTAGCCATGCGTATGACAACATGGGGCGCGAAACTAGCATGGATCGAGGCTTCGACCGTGTTACTACGGTGGAGTACAACAATCGCAGTTGGATTACCAAGGTCACCAAGCCTGATCCCGATGGTTCCGGCTCGCTCAGCTCCCCGATCTTTCAGATTGGCTACAACACACGTGGTGACCAGACCACTATTACCGATCCGTTGAGCCGCGTGACAACGACCGCTTACGACGACCAACAGCGTTCTACCAGCGTAACCTATCCAGACCCCGACGGTAGTGGCTCACTGACAAGTCCCGTCGTAAGCAAGGTCTACAATGCAGCCAACTGGATCACCAGTACAACCGATCCTCGCGGCGGCGTGACCTCTTATACCTTCGACAACATGGGCCGAGTTTTGACTAAGACAGATCCGGACCCAGATGGTTCCGGTTCGCTTGCCGCTCCGGTCACCACGAACGAATACAGTGCCTCGGGCCTCTCGAAAGTCACCGACGCTCTCGGACATGCGATTACTATCGCTCGCGATGGCCGTGGCCAAATCGCCAGCACGACAGACAGCCAAAGCAACGTAACGAGTTATGAACATGATTATTACGGCAATCTCACCAAGCAAACCGACCCAGACCCGGACGGCAGTGGCTCGCTCACTCGTCCCGTCACGACGTTTAGCTTCGACCCTGTGAATCGAATGACCAGTAAAACGGACCCACTCTACGGTTCGACTCTATTTACGTATGATCTAGCCAGCAACCTGACTTCATTGAAGGATCCGGTTAACAACACGACGAATTTTGCATACGATGGCCTCAATCGCCAAGTACTCAATACGAATAGCCTTTCCAAATCGAAGAGTTTTGTTTACGACGTCGCCGGAAATTTGACACGAACTATCGACCGCAACGGGCGCGCGATCCAATACGAGTTTGATACGCTTGATCGCCAGACGGCGGAAAAATGGCAATCCGGCACGACAGCCCCCACGCTGACAGTTTCCGTCACTCAAGAAGGCGGTTCAATCAACGAAAAGCAAAGCGTCGGCTGGACATTTTCGGGTTCCACCATCTCTGGAACCTACACGCTATCGCACAACGGCCAGACAACAGCGGCGATTGCATGGAACGCAACCGCAGCCACTATTCAGACTGCCTTGGAGGGGCTCTCAACGATCGGTTCTGGGAATGTGTTAGTCGAATTGGCTAGCCCCAACAGTACGGACCGAACGCTCACCCTTACGTTTCGCAATGGCAAGGCCGCTACCAATGTACCTCAGACGACCATCGACGTAAGTGGTCTAGCGGATATGTACTCGACAGCGACTGGATTTAACACAACAACGGCAACCGGCGGTGTCTTTTCCGAGGTCCAGACCATTGCGCTGGCCAATGCGAGCGGCGGTACATGGCGACTAGCTTACAACGGGGAGATCACAGCCCCTTTGTCGCCATCGATCACTGCAACTCAACTCAAAACGGCACTCGACGGGTTTGTGGGGATCGACAATGTCAGTGTGACAGGTAGCAGCGGGAGCTTTACATTGACTTTCGGTGGCACCCAGGCACTTACCAATGTGAGCCAAGTGTTTGGCGACGCTGCCAACGCCACCAATGGCAGCACGACTCGCACGATCACGAGTGCTTACAACGCCGCCGACGAACTGACTTCCCTTAGCGACCCATCGTCGACCATCACCTACACACGTGATAATCTGGGGCGAGCAACGACGATTGCAAACACGGTCAACGGCTTAACGCCAACCGTGACCTTCAATCAGACGTTTGATTCAGCAAGCAATCGAACGGAATTGAAAGCCACCAGCGGCAGTGCGAATGATTTTAAAAACACGTACCAATTTGACGCATTGCAACGGCTGACCGACATTGTCCAGGAAGGCCAATCCGGTGGCAACGCGGTGACGTCCAAGCACGTTACGTTTGTCTACAACGCATTGAGTCAGCGGACTAATTTGACACGTTACCAGAGCACGGGAACAACCAACGGAGTTGCGACGACAGATAATACGTATGATACCATCAATCGTTTAAGCACTCTGACGCACAAACAAGGTTCGACAACGCTATCTGGTTACACATATGCCTACGATGGCATGTCGCGACCGACGAGTGTCGACTCGACCATCGAGGGCGTGTCGACGTTTACTTATGATGCCACCTCACAGGTAACAACCGCCGATCATGCGACCCAGACGGACGAGACCTACGGCTTTGACGCCAATGGCAACCGCAACAGCAGCGGCTACTCGACGGGTACGAACAACCAAACGACAGCCGGTCTCGGATTTACGTACACTTACGATGACGAGGGGAATCGTCTAACTCGGACCGAAACGTCGACGGGCAAGGTGCAAAGCTACGAATGGGACTACCGCAATCGGCTGGTAACTGTTATAGACCGCAATACGTCAGGTGGCTCGATTGTCAAGCAAGTCAACTACGAGTATGACGCGTTGAACCGACTCGTTCATCGCGAATACGACTCGGACGGAGCAGGTTCCGGAGCAGCCACAAATCAGTATTGGGTTTACGACGAGGGGATCAACGCAGTCCTCCAGTTCGACGGCTCCGCCGCATCCACGCTCGCGCATCGCTATCTCTGGTCAAATCAAGTCGACGAATTGCTGGCGGACGAGCAAGTGACGTCGCTCGGCACGGGTGGCAATACCTTGTGGGGCCTAGCTGATCACTTAGGAACCCCGCGTGACATTGCGGACTTGAATGAAGGCACAAGCGTGACATCGGTCACGAACCATCGCACGTACAACGCCTTCGGCAAGTTGACTGCAGAGACGAATTCGGCAGTTGACATGCTCTTCGGATACACTGGCAAACAACTCGATGAAGCCACAGGATTGCAGCACAACCTCTTCCGGTGGTACGACTCGAACATTGGGCAATGGATGAGTGAGGATCCATTAGGATTCGCCGCGAACGATGCAAATTTGCGTCGTAATGTCGGGAATCATCTGCTTACACTTACCGATCCCACTGGACTGGAACCTGAGGATGGTCGCCAGACGCCAACTACGACCGTAATTGTCACAGGTTTTGGCCCATACGGCAATACTCGTGTCAATCCATCGGGACAATTCGCAATCAATTTAGGACGGGCATTGGACAAGGCCGGGATAGCCAATGAAGTACGGAGCAATATTCCCGTGATCTGGGGTGCGCAAGAAGCAATCATCGATAAAATGATAAGTGACATCAAGGAAAAGCAACCGAATGCTAATATTGTCTGGATAGGCTTTGGACAAAGAGGTTCGGGTTACGGCTATACCATTGAACTTGAGGCTGATAATAAACGCACAGTAGATTTCGCGGATTACAAAAAACAGTTCGCGGGGACGGGAAGGGTTTCTTTATTCAATGAGATTGGTGGCCCTGACACAGTGACAAACTATAGTGGATTGGCAATTTCCGGGGTCCGCTTTTCACGTCAGGCGGACGATTTTCTTTGTGAATCGATGGCATACAAAATGGGCCGTCTTTATCACTCTGGAACAGTTGCAGCAAGTGTGTTTATTCATGTTCCACCAATGCCAGTACCTGCTGATGTGAACCAATTAGTCGCCAAAATACTGGGAGCTATTCGTCCTGAAGGAGATTGGGATAGTGATGGCATACCTAATAACTTAGATGACGATCCGTACGGCAACTATGGCAATCCGTGTAATCCGATGAATGGCAAATAAAAAACATTAATCTTATGCACGTCCCAAATGGTCCAAGATTAAACAGAACAATCGAAAGGATTGTCGATTTTTTTTACCGATGCGATTTCTCAGAAAATAGTCACGCGGAGCAAAAGGTATGTTTAAAACAAACCGAATATTCGTCATTCCCAGAATTCTGTTTCTGACGGCAATCGTCTCTTCCATCAATGCAGCAGAGAACATTAGTTATGACTTTAGAGGGTTTGAAAACGACAACTTCCTCGCCATCGTTGCAGTTGGTAATAAGCGAGATAGGACCGCATACTTAACCGTATTCGAAGTGCTTGCGCCTGACCGTCGGCTTCGGCGATTGCACCAGACGAAGTTGCTAAACGGTTGCTCCCCACAGTCATTTACACTATGCGGATCAGGCAGGTTTTTTCTAACCATGAATGAATGGAAAGACGCTCGAATATCCAAATACCCGTTAGTTATATACGATTTAGTACGGCGAGAGCATACGGCTTATCGCCTCAAGGAATTTCTGCCCGACAGTGATTTCAATTCCATCGAGGGCGTAAATTGGTTTTCAAGTCCATACCATAGTCATCGATTCAATCCGGACACCATGGAGTTCTATATCAATGAGATCAACAAAGAAAGACCTCCATCCCATATTCGTCCATTTATCGTGGTGGACCTGCCAACGAGAACAGTCCGAGTAGAACCCCCAAGAACGAATGCACCGAACCCCTATGACGTGCCCAGGTTGAGTAAGGCCTGGAGCGTATCGATGGGAATTGACGATGGACATTCGGACAAAGCTGAACCGCATCCGATGATGCTACCAAGACTATTGCGATACGGCATTTGGGAAGACAACAAAACCGAAATCAAGGCATATACGTATCGATTGAATTCAGAAACCGAGGAATACCGTCCAGTCCCTAACGATGAATGGATTGAAGGTGTCCCGATCGTTTCTTGCACGGAGACCCACGTCGAAGATCCTTAGAATCTTGGGGACACTGCTTGTTTTCGGGGGTGGAGTTGCAATCGGGGGTCATGGGGTCAGACCGGTCTGACCCGAATGGCACTTGTAGTTTGACGTGAGTCCTTCATTGGTAATCCTTTTTGTATTCTGACCTAGGCTTCGTCATTTGTTTGTATGGCTTCGGTCGGCGCTTCTTCACGCGCGGCTCAACGCGGTCCGGTCATAAGGGACAGAAAAGTTCTGCGTTTTGCTTGTTCGGCGTTTTGTTCGGCGTTGTTCGTTGACGCCAACGGCAACCGCAACAGCAGCGGCTACTCGACGGGTACGAACAACCAAACGACAGCCGGTCTTGGATTTACATACACTTACGATGACGAGGGGAATCGCCTAACTCGGACCGAAACGTCGACGGGCAAGGTGCAAAGTTATGAATGGGATTATCGAAATCGTCTGGTAACGGTCAAAGACCGCAACACCTCTGGCGGCTCGATTGTCAAGCAGGTCAACTACGAGTACGACGCGCTCAATCGCCTAGTAAGGCGAGAATACGACGCGGACGGAGCAGGTTCTGGAGCAGCCACAAACCAATATTGGGTCTACGACGAGGGGATCAATGCGATCCTGCAATTTGACGGCGCAGCCGCGTCAACTCTCGCGCATCGCTATCTCTGGTCGAATCAAGTGGACGAGTTGCTTGCTGACGAACAAGTGACCTCGCTAGGCTCGGGAGGTAACACCTTGTGGGGCCTTGGCGACCACTTAGGCACCCTGCGAGACATCGCGGACTTCAATGAAGGGACCAGTGTGACTTCGGTCACGAACCATCGAACGTACAACGCCTTCGGCAAGTTGACTTCGGAAACGAATTCGGCGGTCGACCTGCTCTTTGGTTATACGGGTAAGCAACTAGATGACGCGACCGGGCTGCAGCATAATCTCTTCCGATGGTATGACTCAAACATTGGACAATGGATGAATGAGGATCCGTTAGGCTTCGCCGCTGGCGATGAAAATGTGCGACGATACGTTGGCAATCGACCAATCAGTCATGTAGACCCAAACGGATTGGATTGGCTTGATAGCTATGCCGGTTGGTACAGTTACAATTTCGGATACGCGGGTGAGGTCGCGACCAGTGCGGCGGAAGGGGTAGTGGTCGGTGCAATTGTTGTGGGTGCCGTCACCTTTGCAGCACCTGTCTTTGTTTCAGTTGGAGCGGTAGGTATTGTGGCAACTACGGGCGTTTCTTTAGGGTTCGCAACGACTGTTTCTACCGCCGCGGTTACGGGTACACTATTGGTGGTAGGATCCGTAGGAGCAGTAAGCGGGACCATAGATTGTATTGAAGCAGGAAATAACGGCGACTGGGAACGTGTTGCGTTCAATCTTGGCACATTTGGTGGCGGTATTGGTGTTGGTGGTTTAGGGGGAGGGCGATACATGGCAGGGATGGGAGGACGAACCACAAACGCACCTAGATCCTGGAATCCTATCATCAATTATCGATACGAGCAGTTGAATAGATACATTCCACGCGACGGAGAAATACTGCCTAACCTCGAATGGTGGGGAAGCGCGCCAACGCCGTTTATTGGCAGTCTCACGTCCTCATTTTTGGTAAATCTGGTCTATACTCCGGCGCAAAGCTACCAGTTTTCAACAATCATCTATCAGACTTACGATGCACTTAACTCGCTTTGGAACCAGAATTGATTACATTCACTGATTTCCTATTCTGGCTTGCGTTTGGAGTATCCATTTTGCCTGGCATTGGGAATGGCTTTTTTGGAATCCTCTTCTCGTTGGTATTTGGGTTCTTCTTCGCATGCGGTTATGCTTGGCTGTCCGAAGTATTGCTTCTTTGGACTCCGTTGCGATTGTTCCCATCGCCCGACGCAGCGAGATCGCATAGATTCTTCATCGATACTGCATTTTTCGTCCTTTGCCTCTGCCTTCTCGCAGGTATACTTTTCATCGATCGACGGATTTCAGTGATTGTGACAGGATACTTTTTCGGAAAGTTCCCAACCGATTCTGTCCCACAATGATCATTTTGAAATAGCCCAATCTTCAAGATTACCAACTCAAAAACGAGAATTCACTTCCTTTTGCTTTGGTGGACGAAATGCAAATATTTCCGATATGGGAAATGTGATGAGTACCAAGTCCTATGCTGACGCGTCAAAGGCGAGAAATGCAGTCACGAATATTCTGCCATCTCCATACCCACCTAGGGATATAAGAGTCCTTTCGTTTTTCATTCCTCCATTTACGTTGGTATCCATAATCGTTTCACCGGCGCACTTGGCGTATGGACTTCTGAGGATTTACCCTCAACCACTCAATTCGAACGCAATGACGCCTCAGTCGCAAGAACCATTGCCATTGCTATTTTGGGTTACTTTCGTCGTGTGCGTTGTCGCTGTAGGTGCCACCTGTTTTGCAGGATTATGGTACCTGTGGCTTACTCTTCCGAGAAGGTTTGTTGTTAGTGACCTTTGGGAACCAGCCCGCGTGACGCTGCAGGAAGTCACTCTGTGCTACGCTTTACTCGCTCTCGGATTCGTCTGGGTTGCGTTTTCAACTAATCTTCCTTTGTTAATTGCGTATTGGACTATTCGAATGAGGATTCAAAGTGGGTAACTGTTACGGGCCGAATTGAGAAGCAGGAAAAGGGGTCAAGCAGGAAAAGGGGTCAAAGGGGGACATGGGGTCAGACCCAATGCCGTTGCGCCTTTTGGGCCAATAACGGTATTGTCACATGCGTGTTCCCTGTGTTTTCGTTGGTTTTGCTATGATTATTTATGCAACTTGAATCAACTGGTTTTCTAACGCTTCAAGCAGTTCTT
>JANMLD010000169.1:0-2689 GCA_031372345.1 Pirellula sp. | reverse complement strand
CGCTGGGTGGAACCGCACCGTCGCGGCCAATAGCGGAACTAGGAATAATAGTTGGCGCGAGGACGGCGGCGCTGGCTGCCGTCAGACCTGTCTTCAAAAACCGACGCCGTTTAAGTTGCTTTGCTTTTTGTATCATCGCTGCTCTCCGAACCCATGGCCGTAAGAATACCGCTAAACTGCCTGAACGCGTTTCAGGTCACCCTACAAGATGGTACCATAGTGCCGCCCTGTGTGCATGCTCCATCCCTTTTTTTCAGTTTCCAACAAACAACAAAACCGCAATTTTGAGCCTCAAAATGGATAAGCCAAAAAACATGCTAGTTTCCTTCGTTTTGCTCTACGCGATGGTCTTTTCGCCTTCGCCATCCATCGCAGATGAAACCTTGAATGTATGGCCCGATTTGGCACCCAATGAAACGAGTCGCGAAACGGGAACGCTACTTCCAGCCAAAGCCGGCGAGGCCAAGCCAATCAGTCGAGTCTCTGGCGTACAACGCCCAACCATCGATGTTTACCCCGCAAAGAAAAACCCGTCTGGCACAGCAGTTTTAATTTTGCCAGGTGGAGGGTTTACGTACGTCGTCCCTGACCTCGAAGGTTCCGAAGCAGCCCCTTGGCTCAATGATCTTGGCGTCACTGTCTTCGTCCTGCGTTATCGCACCAAAGAATCGGCTCTACCCGATGAGCCTCTTTGGCAAAGGCCCCTGCAAGACACGCAACGCGCAATGCGGCTTATTCGAAGCCAAGCTCAACGGTGGCAACTCCAAACCGATCGAATCGGTATCCTCGGTTTTTCAGCCGGCGGCCAAGTCGGTGCCATCGCGCATTCGAAGGAAGATCAAGCGTCCTACCCAGCCATCGATGCCATCGATCAACTAACCTGCAAGCCCGACTTCTCTTTGTTGATCTATCCTTGGCAAGTGCTCGACCCCAAAACCGGCGAACTCCTCGAACAGATTCAAATAACGGATCAATCGGCCCCAGCGTTCATCGTACACACGCATGACGACGCCTCCAGCGCAGTTGGCGCTGCCAAACTCTACATTGAGTTGAAACAACATAAAGTACCCGCCGAATTGCACGTCTATCAAAACGGCGGCCATGGCTACGGGGTTCGCGAGCGTCCCGACTCGGTCATTTCCTCCTGGCCTGATAGAGCCACCGATTGGCTCAAAATCCGGAAACTGCTCGAACCGAAAAAACTGTAGATCAGCTGTCCTAAATTGTTTCCACACAGCGCGTGGCATTGCAAACTAGCTTCGCGCGCTCTGTCAAGCCGAAGTTCGCTTGTTCCTGGTATTTGAACTGGGATAATTCAAGCTGAACGTGATGTGATCGTGTACCAATCCCGAACTCAAAATTCAAGCTGGTCGTCATTGGTCCTCCGCGAGCGGATTTTGTGTGTAAGAGGCAAAAGTCTGATGAAGACGTGGACGCTTTTGAAACAACTGCAAACGTATCAAATGGCGGATTGAAAATTCCGCTTGCGGAAGATGGGAGACAGGCCTCTCTGAGCTGGGGTCATTTCGATATGCTCGACGATCCAGTTGAGTATCAACCGGAGGGCATTTCGCAGACTCAGATCAATCTCAAGAAGGGTATGACCTTTGCAAGCGGGCTCAGAAGCGTTTTGCGGCAGGATCCAGACATCATCATGGTCGGCGAAATCCGCGACGCCGAGACGAAAATCGACGTTGAAAACATAGCCTTCCATTCGGGCTCGTCCCGATGGAGGCCACAATTGGCAGCTACCTTCATAACCTATGCGTCAGCATGGGCTCTCCGTCGGTTTTCAACCGGCGGAAGCAACGTCTCGCGACGCCAAAAGTGGCTTCCACCGAGATGAACTCGATATGAACTCGGGGGAGAGCGAACAGTCCGATGGTGAATGGTGGTAGCCGTCAATTATCGCCCCGCTGGGATGAACCACAGCGGTAGCGAGGCTCGACCAAGTGTGCGCGCTGCAAGACGCCGGAGATGTCATCGCTTGGCTTTCAAGATAAGACGAGGAAATCACCGAGCATCAACGCAACCGGATGCATGGCTGTTGGAAGCTATGCATGCAACGTCAAAACGACCTCAAAAACCGAGTCGAAACAAGAAAACCGCAGTGAGTAACGACCAGACCCCCCCCAGTGCAACAACCTGTAATGGCTTGATTGGGTATCGTTAGAAAAGCGAAAACGCTCAGAAAATCTATGGAGAAAACGCAGGGAATACGCTGTTCCCATGCAAGCAAGCCGATCGAAGCCACCGGTGCAGCATTCCGTCCGTATTCAACGACCGTTTATGCTCAGTTCTGTTCTTTTAAAGAGAACGGATTAAACAAAACTCATTAGTTTACCCGTTTTCGCAATGCACTTTGGAGACCGTCAGTGAGCGATTGGAGTTCGTCAATTGATTTTACTCGAAGTGATTCTTCGCTGGACTGTGGAACCGACAAAATCATCTGACACGTCCGAATGACACCGATTAACTTTCCTTTTTCAAGTCCTTCCTCACGGCCCTCTTCACGGCCCTCTTCACGGCCTTCCTCACGGCCCTTTAAGATTCCTTCGTCTCTGGCGGTGTTTATCTTCCAATCGTAATCTCGAAGCGTCTTTTCCCGTGTCTCATACATTTCTCGGTACTCCGTTTTTAAATGGATAGTCTCAACTGAGGAAATTACCAATTGGAATGCTTCTTCCGG
>JANMLD010000080.1:0-9573 GCA_031372345.1 Pirellula sp. | reverse complement strand
CACTGGTTATTCGCGATCGACCGGGGATGGCCGACTAACAAGGGCGTTTCTGTACGCAGGATGATCTAAAAGCTCCGATGAATCGGAGCACTCCAAATTTGATGAATCGGAGCACTCCAAATTTGGAGTGCTGGGATTCATCCCAGCTTTAAGACCGCACAGCAGACTGCGTGCACTAGTTCTTCGCGATCGACCGGGGATGGCCGACTAACAAAGGCGTTTCTGTACGCAGGATGATCTAAAAGCTCCGATGAATCGGAGCACTCCAAATTTGATGAATCGGAGCACTCCAAATTTGGAGCTTAGTGCTACCCGACGAAAAATCCTCCGAAATCGTCAATCTCGATTTGACTGTCGCAATCTGTAGTGAACATTTGTCCGTCCAAAATTACTTCCGTTTTGGTTCAAGTTCATTTGAAACCGATCCGTACGTCATCCAGCCAATCAAAAAAAAGACCAAGGAAATACTATGAAAGTACTAGTAGCCGACGATTCCGGGATCATGCGCAAGATCATCATCCGATCATTGAATTCCGTTGGCGTGACAGATGTTGTCGAGGCAGCCAATGGCCAAGAAGCGATCGACAAGTTCAAAGAGGTTCCGGTTGATCTTATTTTGACCGATTGGAATATGCCAGAAAAAAGCGGATTGGATGTCGTGGTTGAAATTCGCGCGACCGGTTCCAAAGTGCCAATCATCATGGTTACGACCGAAGCCCAAAAGGGACAAGTCATCGCAGCCATTCAAGCTGGCGTAAACGACTATTTGACAAAGCCATTTGAGGCAGATGATTTACGAGCCAAACTCGACAAGTTTGTCGCCGTTTAGATCCATCCTACCCAACAATTTATCGAAGTCCTTTTCTCCGACGTTGTTCCAATATGTCCACTCAAACATTGCTTTCCAGTCTGAGCATCTCCGATAAGCGAGCAAGGCTTATTCAGCCATTTGCGAACTGCACCAAGGATGTCTTCTCCATGATGCTCAACTGGGAAACTGAGCTGATTGGGATTTCAACCAACGAGGCGTTTCTGTCTCGATTCGATTGCAGCGGATTTATTGGCGTTTCGGGTGCACTTCAAGGGTCAATCGTCGTAAGCGTCGCCCAAGAAGTCGCTTTCGCAGCCGCCGAAGCCTTTCTTGGAACACGTCCTACGTCGATCAATGCCGAAGTGATCGATATGGTCGGCGAGTTAACCAACATGATTGCTGGTGCCAGCAAAGACAGAATCGGAATTGCCGGTATTGCGCTTGGGTTGCCAACTGTAATAACTGGCAAGGGACATACAGTCTCATTTGCAAACAGTGCCCACGTCGAAATCCTTCAGTTCTCGTCGCCGCACGGACAGCTTACCGTCGAAATCGGCGTGCGCGGGCTGTAGACGATTCTGTTTAACTACTCTCGTTCACGGCACGGAGTGCCGTGCTACACTGATTTCGCTTTCCGCTCGGGTTAAACGAGAGAGGAAAATTTGCTAAACTGTGAACTATGACAGTCCTTCCCCCAAAACCCTTTGGTATCCTCGGTTTTTTGCAAATCCCGCTAGGGCTTGGGCTATTGCGGCTATCCACCGAGGGTCGTCCGCCAGTGGACGAGGCAACGAGCCTAATCCACTTGGCGCTCGACCAAGGGATCCGGCTGCTCGACACGGCCGATAGCTATTGCATTGACAATTCGGACTTTCATTATGGCGAGAAACTTGCCAAACATGCCCTCGATTGTTGGTCAGGTCCACGCGAGGAAGTAAACATTATTACCAAAGTCGGATTGGTTAGGCCCGCAGGGAAGTGGTTGCCGAATGGAACCCCTAAACATATCCGGCAATCTGTGGATGCGAGCCTTCGCGAACTTGCGTCCGAGCGGCTGTTCTTGCTCCAATTGCACGCCAAAGACCCACGTATTCCGTTTGAAGAAACACTGTCGGTACTCGCCGAGCTTCAAAAGTCCGGCAAGGTCCAACACATTGGCCTTTGCAATGTTGGCCCGGCCGAGGTTCGTCAAGCCATGCGGCACTTTCAAGTCGCTTCCATTCAATGTGAGCTAAGTATTTTGGCTCGCAAGTCGGCGACCGATGGTATGCTTTTGCTGACTCGGGATCTCGGCATCCCGTTTCTTGCGCATCGTCCCTTGGGTGGGTATGCCAAAGTCGAAAAGCTTGAGAAAAATCGAGTTCTCGTCCCATTGGCGCAACGCCACAACGCACCCCCCTACGAAATCGCTTTGGCTGCTGTCCTCAACTCAGCTCCAAATGTAATTCCATTGGTGGGTGCGACAAAGCGCTCGAGTCTATTGTCATCCATCGGTGCCACCAAATTAGCGCTGGATATCAGCGACCGAACTGCTTTGAGCATCAAGTATTCGTTTGATGCAGACCCTGACGCGGCGGCTGCTGTTCAACCAGCTGCAAAACCGGCAAGCCTCCCTACTCTGGCTCCCGATCAAGGCCCCGGATCAACCCCCGAAATTGTCTTGCTCATGGGAATTCAAGGTGCGGGCAAAACCGAGTTGGTACAGGCGTATGTCGACGCTGGATACACGAGATTGAATCGGGATGTCATTGGTGGAAAGGTTGACGACTTGACTGGACTCTTGCAACAGCTAGTCGCCGAGGGACAAAAGAGAGTCGTACTCGATAATACCTATCCGACCCGAATTTCAAGAGCGTCCGCGATCCGAATCGCGCATTCGGCAGGAATACCTGTCCGTTGCCGATTCTTAGAAACATCGATCAACGATGCTCGCATGAATATAGTCCATCGCATTCTCGACCGATACAATCGATTGCTTGGACCTGTGGAAATGAAGGAATTGACTAAGCAGGATTCCAATTTGCCGCCACCGATTGCCCTGCAACGTTGGCAGGATTCTTTGGAACACCCGGATTGGGATGAAGGATTCTCCGCCATTGACCGTATCCCGTTCCGTCGTCGTGCGCCGCAAGGCCATACCCAAAAAGGCTTGCTACTGGATGTGGACGGGACCATCCGAACCACGCTCAGCGGTGAGATTTATCCTCGAACCGCGGACGACGTGGTGATATTGCCGAACCGAAAAGAGACGTTGTTGCGCTGGATTGTTAACGGGTACAAACTTTTCTTAGTCTCCAATCAAAGCGGGATCTCATCTGGCAAACTGAGTCAGTCGGATGCCGAAGGAGCCTTCCAGCGAACCGTGGACTTGTTGGGGCTGCCCATTGCCGAAGTGATCTTTTGCCCGCATCCAGCTTTCCCTGTGGGGTGTTTCTGCCGAAAGCCGCTACCAGGACTTGGTGTCTACCTGATACGCAAACACAAATTGGATTTGCAGCATTTGGTGATGGTAGGGGACATGGATAGCGACGAGGGCTTTGCTCGCAGCATCGGTGCAAAATATTTTGATGCAAACGCTTTTTTTGCTTAGGAATAGGGCGAGTACCTCGCCGCGTGCAAGCGAAACTTGGCGGACCACTAACAACTGACCACTAACAACTGACAACTGACAACTGACAACTTACGTCACTGCGCATACTTCGCTTTGTACTTGTCATTCAGTTGCGTGTGCTTACTTGACAAGTCAACTTGTCGGCCTTGGACGTAGGCTTTCAAAACTTGTGTTGGCGTTTCAAGAATATTGCCATCGGTGATGATTAAGGTCGCATCTTTACCTACGGTCAACGAACCGACGCGATCCGACACGCCGAAGATCTCGGCTGGCGAAAGTGTGATGGATCGTAACGCTTGTTCCTCAGTCAAGCCAAAGGCGGCAGCGGTTGCAGCGTGGTAAGGGAGATTGCGTACGCCGGACGCTCCGAAACGACCGTCGCTTGCAATCGAGAACGGAATGCCAGCTTCGTGAAGCTGCGCTGGCAGTGTATAGGCTGCATCGTATGCAGCGTCACGTCTGCTGGGAAGTCGATAGACACCGGCAACGACAACCGGAACTTTCGCTTCCTTGATCAAGTTAACGCATTGCATCGCATCCGCCCCGCCCATCAAAATCAGTTTTAAGTTGTATTGCTTACAAAAGGCGATCGCCGTCTGAATCTGCTTCGTCGTGTTCGCTTGGACCAGCATTGGCGTTTTGCGTTCCATAACCGGTAACATGGCTTCAAGCCTAAGATTGATTGGCTGTTCCTTGGGTGCTTTGCTTCTTGCGAATCCATAGGCTTTGACCTCGCGCATCAGATCGTGCAGCGGTCCAAGTCGATCGTTGTCGGTAGTTGGAGCGGCTTCGGCATCGCCGCCACGTCTTCCACGGGGTGCGGCTGCAAAACGGGGCCACGACGCGGCCATCGCGGCATCGGGTAACAGAGTCATGCCCTCCCATGTCCAGCCATCAAGAACCATCACAGCGGCCCGTCCTGAAATGAGTCCGCCATTGGGGGCGATGACAGATAGGAGCACGCCATTGGCGCGAGCAACCGGGATGGCTTCGCTATCCGGATTGAAGGCAACGGCGGCACGAACGTTGGGATTGAGGTTACCAATCTCGGTGGTATCGATCGACGCTTTAATCGAATCGATTTCAACGAGTCCGATATGGGAATAGGAATCCATCAACCCAGGATAAACGTGTTGGCCCTTGGCTTCGATGGTTTCAGCATCACCAGGAAACGACAGGTTAACGCCAATTTCGGTGATCTTTCCATCTTTGAATAGAACACTACCATTTTGGATGGTCTCGCCAGATACGGTGTGCACCGTTGCGTTTCGAATGATGATGGGCCGCTTTTGCGGTCCGCCAGGAATCTGGTCGGAACCCAAAAGATTCGAAGCGAAAAGAACCCAAGTTGTTAGTAGAGCGATCGTTTTCATGGGGATAGGTAGAATTTGATTATTTGTATCAGGTAAAGTTTGAGGCAACGTCAAGTGGCTGATTAGTCGTGTTCCGCATGGTCCAACTCATCGTGCCCGTGATGGCAGAATTCATCATGATTCGGCCACAACCTAGATGGGTCATCTGCGAGCGAACTCTTGTCGCCAGCCGCCTCGCCGCTGTCTAGAATCTTCTGAACCAACGATTGATGTAGGGTAAAATCCCGTTTGCGAGTTTCGGCATCCGATTTGCGGTCGAAGTATTTTCGGCCATCGATCCAAGTTTGCTCGCAGCGTGCCAGGGTTGAGAGCGGGGAGCCACTCCAAACAGCAATATCCGCGTGTTTGCCAATTTCTAGTGAACCAACCTTGGAATCGATTCGCAGTTGCTTGGCTGGGTTCAATGTCACAAACTTCAGCGCTTCGATTGGTTCGACACCGCCATACTTGATCGCCTTGGCCGCCTCATGGTTCATATGGCGTCCCAGTTCTGCATCGTCGGAATTGAACGATACGTTCACCCCTTGGCTGTGCAACAAGGCGCCGTTATAGGGGATCGCATCATAGACCTCCATTTTGAACGCCCACCAGTCGGAAAACGTGGATGCTGTCCCGCCATGTTTGGCGATGGCGTCCGCGACCTTGTAACCTTCGAGGATATGCTGCAAGGATCCGATCTTGATGTTGTATTCGTCGAGAACTCTCAGCAAGGCGAGGATCTCGTCTTGCCGATAGCTGTGGCAATGGATCCAGCGTTCGCCTCGTAGAATCTCAGCGATTGCATCGAGTTCAAGGTCGCGACGGGGAGGCAATCCAGTTCGTTCTCTACTCCAGCGTTTCCAAGCTGCGTCGTATGCTTGAGCGGAATTGAATCGATCGCGAAACAGTTGTTCCACCCCCATTCGAGTTTGCGGATAGCGAGTTTTCGGCCCTTCCCAATTGCTCTGTTTTACGTTTTCGCCAAGCGCAAACTTGATACCGGCTGGAGCATCGGCAAACTTCAAATCGTCGTAGGTGCCTCCCCATCGCAGTTTGATTACCTGGTTTTGGCCCCCGATGGGATTCGCTGAACCGTGCAACACGTTGGCTGACGTAAGCCCACCCGCCAACTGGCGATAGATAGTGATGTCCCCAGCGTCAATGAAGTCACCGATGCGAACTTCTGCTGTGACGGCTTGCGAGGATTCGTTGATTCCGCTGTCCGTGGCCATATGTGAATGGCAATCGATAAGGCCTGGGCTGAGCTGCCATTTGGAAGCGTCGATAACCGTCGCACCTTCAGGCACGATGAGGTCTATACCGATTTTCTGAATCAAGCCTCTATGCACGATCAAGTCGGCGTCTTTGAGTATTCCGTCGGGACCACTTGTCCACAGTGTCGTATTTTGAAAGACAACATACTCAGCCTGTTCTGGCAAACCGCTTCGACCTTGGACACCGGGAGGATAAAGCACCGTCGAGAGAATCGGTTTCGGCGACTTGTCCTCTTTCTTTTCCTTGCTTTTGTCGTCCTTGTTTTTGTCATCCGTGCTCTTTTCGTCTTTGGCAGCTTCCTTTTCTTTCGAAGCATCCTTGGGCTCGTCTTTTTTTCGAATGGCAGAGACAAGCTGTTGTTGCCCGTCGGCCCATTGGATGGTTCCAATCAGCATCTCTTGGGATTCTGCGGTCGACGGCGGCAGGAGTGTAAGCGAGAGAAATCCAACTCCCGTTTGTCCGTCGAAAAGCGAATTGATGGGAAACGTCGCTGTGAGAGTGCGATCTTCCCAGCGTGGCGACTTGAATTTGGCGATCCCTTTTGGCTCCGATTTTTTCTTGTCATCGTTTTTCTTTGATTCGGAAACCGGCTCAGTTTTTTCGATTGGTTTTTCTGCTTTGGCCTCTATCGCAACGGAATCGGTTTTAGCAGGGGTTTCGGGAGCCGCGTCGGGCTCTTTTTTGATTGGTTCGGTGGAGGTCTCAGTTGGTTTTGCTGTCGCGGGATCGGTTGAAGATTCCTTGGTCGAAGTTTTTGACGCTGGCACGTCCGATTTTGGAGTGTCGAGCAGTGCCAGACTGCCCGAAATCTTTTTGGTCGACTCGGCGAGTGTTAAAAAGAGTTGCGTAGGTCGGCTCTCGATTGTAGGCGCGCCTGGATTGAGCGTAACCTGCCATTTCCCATCGACGTTGGAATCTACTTTGTAAGCGGTTGAAGGTCGTTCGCCGCGCACCCAAACTTCTTCAATTTTAGTCTTGTCTTCCCAGAGATCGCCGTTGGTCACGACCAAATTGGCCCAAGCTCCTGGTTTGATGGAACCGCACTCATTATCAATACCGAGCAGTGAAGCAGGCGACGTTGTGATGGCTTGCAGGGCAGTCGTCTTATCGAGCCCTCGTGCGATCGCTTTGCGAATTTGTGGTATCAGTTCACTCGGATCGGTCAGCCCACTGGAAGTCAGAACGATCTTCACGCCAGCTTTTGATAATCGTCCTGGGTTCTCGGGTGCCAGTTCCCAGTGAGTCAGTTCCTCCAGTTCGGTATCGAGGGCCGCATCGGCGGTTGCGACGTTGGGTGGTTTGGGGAAGTTCAAGGGAACGACGATCGTTCGATTGAGTTTCGCAATTTTGTCCAGCAGTTGGTATTCTTGGCCTGAGCCTTTAAGAATGACATTCAATCCGAACTCTCGGCCAAACGAATCAGCTCTTAACGCGTACTGTTCGTTCAAAGCATCAAACATCACGAACTTGCCCGCTAACATGTGTCGACTTAGAGCTTCGAGCGCCGAATTGGCTTCTGGTTTATCGATGCCGATTTGAGCGCGATACGTTTGCAAAGCTTGGGTGTGCCATTGAGCGTCGAGGAAGGTTTGTCGGGCAAGTGCAACGGCACCCATTGGGCTGCCTGGATAGGAATCGCGGCCGCGACGAGAGACGGTCAACCGAACGTGCATTGCGACCTCGCTCTTCAACAGTGCATCGACGGCGGATTGGTTGCTGGTAAGTAGGACAGCGCTTGTTCCCTTGATAATGCCGTCGCGAGGAGCGACCAGGGCTGCGGTGATACCGGCTTTTCGCAACTTGGCCATGGCGACTTCGTTGGCTGCGATCACTTCCGCCATGGAGCGTTCTGGAGTGATTTCCGAATTCCAGTGCGGAGTGCCTTTGCTGGCGTCCGACGGCGGTGCCTCGAATTCGATCCCGGCGTCGACAAAGCCTGGGAAAATCGACTTACCGGTCATGTCGATGATTTGGGCCTCGGGAGGGATAGTAACGTTGACACCGACTTCAACGATTTTTCCACCGCGAAGGACAACGGTGGCCTTTTCTAGAATCCTGCCCGGTTCTGGGACGACTGTCACATTTTGGATCGCGACGCAATCGCTTTTGTGCTCCAGAATCCCTACGTCAGGTTTGGTTCCGGCTGGCTGTTGACCGAGGGAAAAGCCTGAAAAAATTGCGAGCCCGAGCGCAAATGCTAAGCCTCGCCAGATTGCCGTATTCTTCATTTCGTGAGGTACTCAAACGCGAAAATCGAGCTGTAAGTTCAAGAGGATTCCTCGGATTGTAGTTTAGGATCAATCCTAATGCTCAGTAAAGCCAAAAAAGTTACGCTGACCGAGACATCTGGAAAGAACCAGGATTATTGAGAACAGACTCACGTAAAATGGCGTTTTGCCATGGATTAAGGTGTGTACAATTCAGCGCATCGCAAGGTAACACGCCCTCCGTAGGATACTTCCACAAAAACTGAATGCCATGATGGGCGAGTTCCGAGCCAATGACACCGAACAAACGATCGATGAATTGCGTCGGCAGTACAATGAACTTGCCGAACTGGCTGGTTCCTTGGCCCACGAGATCAAGAATCCGCTTTCGGTTATTCACATGAATGCGGATTTACTCTGTGAGGAGCTTGAGGAAAGTCAATGGCCTGGTCAGCGGCGTGCAATTTCCAAGGTCGATATGATTCGGCAACAGTGCAACCGGCTCGATAACTTGCTGCGAGATTTTCTTCGGTTTGCCAGAATGCGAGATCTGGAAATGACACCAGGGTCTCTTAACGATCAAATTGAATCGGTGTTGCTTTTGTATCAAGCTCAAGCGGATCGATCCCTCATACGGCTGCAGAAGTACCTCGATCCGAATCTTCCCCTCATCAAGTTGCATAGCGATTCCTTGCAAGCCGCGCTGCTCAATCTTGTCAAGAATGCGATGGAGGCCATGCCGGATGGTGGCGAGTTGCTTGTTCGGACATATAACGTGCCGGGTGGGGTTGCTATGGACATGATCGATACGGGGTGTGGCATGGACGAGATCACGGCCATGCGAATGTTCGAGCCGTTTTACTCGACTAAACATGGTGGTTCTGGGCTCGGACTGCCGACGGCTCGCAAAATCATCGAGGCGCATGGAGGTCGCATCGCGGTTCAAAGCGAAGTAGGCCGCGGCACGAAGTTCATGTTGGAATTCCCAACGCCGATCCGATTGTGAATTTGACACGCTCTACGTAGGCCCGTTCGCTCCGCGACGGGCGGTCAGCGTAATTGAAACCTATTTTTCTGTTACGTTCTAATCTAACACAAACATGTGAATCGCCGCATCTTGACATGTCGGAACTACATTCTTCAAACGACCACGAATTCAGCCAACAACAAAGCAGCCAGCGGCGGCGTTTTGGCCTCGTGCGAATTTGCGATGGCGATTGGCTGCGGATTCCTTAAGGCTTTTGGGGGAGCCGACGGCGCCGCCACGGCCGAAGTACTTTTGGAAACCCCAGACCAAGTCGACCCACATCCGACCGT
>JANMLD010000145.1:0-6093 GCA_031372345.1 Pirellula sp. | reverse complement strand
AATGTCCATAAACTAATCTCGACTTTCTTTAGTAAATATCGTCGCCTTTCGCTCCGCGATAGTGCGACTCGTTAAGAGTGTATTGAAAAACCGTACACAATTCTCTTAGGTCGAGCGGGTGCGGAGTGCGGTACTTTACCGTCCGAGCCGCACTTTTAGTACGCCAAAAGGGCGTCCGACGGAGGCAAGCTCCGATCGGACGAAAATGCTTCAAAGCGTTGCTCCCTCGGGGAGGGTTGCTAAACCGGATGACCTCCAAGTGTGTGGGATTCAGCCAGCACAAAAGTTTCATTCCGTTTCGATACTCATTTTTAGATCCCGTAACCTGGCTTCGAGTTGCAGCAAGCGATTCGGCAAATCCGAGTCAAAGATCATGTCATCGGGTAAAGTAGGCGTCAATTGGTGCCGACTGTTATTGCTGGAAGGTATGGTCTGCCCAACCTGTTGACTCGTTGTGTTAAAAAGACTTGCTGACCGTGTCAACGTCGCGACCAAGATGATCCCAATCATCAATGCCGCAACTACGATGAATCGATTCTTCTTTGAATGAGTTCGCTCATGCAGGACTTGCGGCAGCGGGTTCCGGGCAGGTGCACGTGCATGTGCCAATGATGTTCGGAGCAATTCTACCGCATCGTGAGCGTTCGCTATTCTGGCATCCACTTGCTTTTCCAAAAAGCGTTGAACCAAACGGTCCAACCACAACGGCATGGTTTCGTTGATGTCGTAAACTGGGATCGGCTGTTCCTCGCCAACCCTTCTTAATATTGCCAACATCGAGTCGCCGCGCACGGGTGGTCGACCGGTCGCCATCGCATAAAGTACTGCCCCCAAGCTATATAAATCAGAACGATGATCGATCGACAATCCGCGAGCCTGTTCAGGGCTCATGTACTGTGGCGTGCCAGCAACCATACCGCTATTGGTCAACGAAGCATCGTCAATCGTGCGGGCCAATCCGAAATCGCTCAGCAACACCCGATGCCCCCCGTCGTCCAGCAAAATATTGGCCGGCTTGATGTCGCGATGCACCAATCCAAGCCGATGGGCAGCCACCAACGCCTCTGCGATTTGCACTCCAACCGAAAGAACCTCCGTAAGTGGCAAAGGTCCCTCGCGATCGATGCGTTGTTGCAGGTTTCCTCCGGCTACAAAGGGCATGACCAAGTAAGGTAAAACGCCATCACTTGCAACCGTGTAAATTGGCACAATATTGGGATGAACCACCGCGGCGGCCGCTTGCGCTTCTCGAAAGAACCGCTGTCGCGATGCGCCGTTGCTCGCCAACATCGGCGAGAGCAACTTCACCGCCAGCGGTCGATGCAGTTCTTCGTCCCATACCTTGAGGACAACTCCCATCCCACCTTGCCCGATCACTTCGCGTACTGGCCAACCATCGAGCATACCGATGGAATGCGAGTCGCGTGCGGGCTTCAGCAAGTTCACTACCCAAGCCACTGCATTTTCGATCGGCGGAGTTGGACTCGGTTCAACCGGCGTGGCAAGCGATAGCGAATCCTTTAAGATGCGCTGCGTATCGAGCCACCATCCCACCGGGGCAGTGAGTTGATCAAGCTCTCGTCGGCAAGCTTCGCAACGTTCAAGGTGAGTAGTGACGCAGAGTTCCTCATCGTTCTCTAGTCGTGAGTTGAGTAACTCCACGAGCAAATCGTGATCGCATTCATCGCGGTATGCAATCATGACGCATCCTCCTCTAAAAACGGATCAATCAATTGTTTGATTCGGGCAAGGGTTCGGCATCGGGCTACGTAGATGGCGCCGACTGTCATGTTCAGTCTTCGAGCAACTTCGTTGGCCTGCACATTTTCTACGGCAGTCAACCAGAATGCTTGCCAGGTGTGGGGCTGACTGGACTGCCGAACCTGTTCGGCCGCCCAATGAAAGTATTGGTGTCGGGCCTCGGACAAAAATATCTGCGTAGGATCGGAGTCGATCGACGGAACTTCGGTCAGCAGCCGAACCACTTCGCTTCCCCCGATGGGACGTTCCCGTCGTTTTCGCAGCAAGTCGATCGTTGCGTTGCGAGCCAATTTCGACAGCCAGCCGCGAAAGCGACCGTTGGCTTGAGTATCGAACATCTCGACTTTTCGACTGACGATCAATAGGACTTCTTGAGATACCTCTCGAGCGTCTGCATCCTGCAAGTGGAAGCGTTTAGCAAATCGATAGATCACCGGTTCGTAGATAGAGCAGAATTCCGACCAAGCGGACGCGTCGGCACGATCATGTAGTCGTCGCAGCAACGAGTGTCGGGTATCGGGAATCACCATGTGGCTCGCTCCGGGGAAAGTAGTATTCTGCCAGTTACACGAGCATCAAGGCAATTCCTTACATGGTTTTGTCGAAAACATGGAAATTTCATACGAACCCGGACGGAATCCGCTAACTAATCCTGCACGGAACCCGTCCCCGGGAACACGACTAGCCATGGATGCATAAATTTGCACGCGTCCTCATTAAGTTGATTTAGCTCTGGGGCTTCTCATTCTAGCAGGTTTTTGTGCCTTTCAACGCCCTACGCGAGCAGTAGAAAACGCGGGTCGATGCCCACGCGGTTAAACGAACCACTGTTTCAATAAAAAAAGGCCCTGCGAATCACGCAGGGCCTTTAGGGTTTCTAATTAAGGAATCGGACTATGGCATGTCCGATTCTGGGACTTCCTTGGTCTTGACGGGTTGTCCGTCCTGACCAAAAAAAAGAAACGAGCCACCGCCGCCACCGAAACTGCTGGGCATGTTGTAAACGTAGATCGCATCAATCGCCTTGACAATTCGAGTCTGTGCCTCTCCCAAATGAGCCAACGAATAAGGATCTAAGCTATTGCGGCCTTCCAGTGTCGCGTCCAGCTTTCGCTTTAGTTCCTTGAGTTGCATGAGCGCGAGCGCCGTTACCGGCTTGGTAATTGCATTCGAGTCTGTAGGAATTGCCAAATCGATCAATCGCTCCAAATGCTCGCGTTGCAGATTTCTGCGCCATGAACTGATGCGTGGTTTTCTGGATGAGACCTCGCCCTCAGGCTTGGCATCCAACTCCGACCAAATCTCAGCATAGATTTTGTCCATCAGTTCGGGCAGTGTCACGGCGTCCTTATCCGATGGAACAAGCGTCTCGTTGTCAAACACGCGGCGAAGCGTGCTTGGATTCATCAACATCGTCAATGTCGACGCTTGGAAACCCAATATTCGGTCGTGAATCGGGAATGTTGACTCGCCCATCGCACGCATCCCTTCGTCGATCCATTTGTCATTGGTCAAGCGTTCCAAAATGGCTTGAGTGATGCCAAACGCTTCGTCCCGAAACGCATTCTTAAACACGAATGCGAGTGCATTGCGTTGGCGTTCTGCAGCGATTGGAACGAGCGATTGACGGTTGCCCGGATCACCCTTCTTATCGCGATTGACGGTCGCCCCACCAATCCAATTGGCCATCATACTGACCGCCTTGGTTTGTTCGCCCAAAGTCAATTCGTAACCCTTGCGAGCTTTGCCCCAACTCTCGCCATCCTTAACAAATTTGTCGAGCAATCGCGACCGGTATAGCTTGACCAATCGCATTTGATTCTCGGCAAAGTCAAGAGGCTCTTTGCTGTAGTCGTACCGACGCGCTAGTGGGTCTGGCCCGCTCGTGTCTTCGTCGGTTGCATACTGCATTTCTGGCTCACTTGTTCGCTTGAGAATCTCCGGTAACTTTGCTTCCTCAGGCGTGTAACCGTACTCTATCGCCCAATAGTCGTAAGGCCCGATTCCAGTCATGGTATAATCGCCGCGGATCCCCCCCTCAACTTCGCAAGGCATGTTGATTGGAAGGTAGTCCATGACCGACGATGCCAACGTCTTCTTCCCCTTGACGGCATCCGAGTTGATTTCCTTCAACGTGTAGACGCTTGAGGCTTTGAAATTGTGACGCAACCCAAGCGTATGTCCCGCCTCGTGTGCGACCAATTCAGCCAAGAGAGGTCCGATAAACGCTTCCGGCATATTATCCAAGAGGTTTTCCTTCACCTTCTCGGGTTTCTTGGCTTCAGGCTTCTTTTCCTCTACCTTGGGCTCCTCTTTCTTGGGTTCTTCCTTGGCTCCATCTACCTTCTTCGGTTCCTCTTGCTTGGGTTCTTCCTTTTTGGCATCGTCTTTCTTTACTTCGGACTGGGGCAAATTGCCCTCGTCATCGAACAAATCAAAAGCCAAGCGGGCCATGCTCATGTCCATTTGCTTGCCCACCGCGGCGGCACAGTAGCCATTCACTTGGCTGGTTCTTCCAACCAAGCCATCGAAAGGCTGATCACCGAGCAGTGCCGAATCAACTTTGGTTAAGGGGTGACCACCAAACGGAAGCCTGGATTGGTTGGCAAAATAGTTCTTCAAATGATCGCGATTCGCATTGGGTGCTAGTCGCAAACGTGGGTCCCAATTGGGATGGGTTCCGAGCCACGAAACGGTCTCAGGGCTCATGCCTTCCATTGCCAAATCAGGCATCATGTCGTGATACTGGAAATTGAAGTGCCGAATCCACCCGTCCGTCAAAATAATATCCGCATCGAGGATTTCCCCTGTCAATGGATGCACACGGCTAGGTCCGATGGCAGTTCCAACGTCATTGTTGAGCCATCGCACGAAATTGTATTGCACGTCCTCCGGATCGAGGTCCATGTTGTCACCCGTCTTTGCGTCCTGGTAATAGACTTCTACCGCATCCGAGAAGCCAATCTGCTCGAAGGCTTTATTCCAGTATTCGATGCCTTGTTTGACCCAACGTCGATATCGCACTGGTGTTGTGTGTTCGATGTAGAAGCGGATCGGTTTGACCGGCGGACTAATTTTGAGACTTGGATCACGCTTTTCCATTCGCCAACGGGTAACGTAGCGAACAAGCTTTTTATCTTCATCGTAACTACCCAAATCGGCATAGTTTGTCAAAAAATATCCAACCCGCTGATCTGCCTTACGGGGTCGGTAGCCATTTTCTTCCGGCACTTCGCTGAAGGAGAAGTGCAAGGTTTGCAATTTTCCGCCAGCAGCCACAACTTCGAATGCCAACTCAGCGTTTTTGCTAAACGACTTCGCCTTCGCAATCTTTATGAGTTGTGGATCCTGGACACGAACCGAAGGACCAAAGAACTTCGATGCATTGCCAACGAAGAATGCATCTGCGTCGATCACGGGTCCGCCGCCGCGTGCCCCCATCGTAAGAATCGGGACATCCAACAAAACCGTGTCCGTGAACAATCGCTTGACCGACGATTTCGATTCGGGTTCACCGTTCGATCGAATGTCCATATTCGGTACGATCAACGCCAGCCGTTTATTGTATTGCCGCCAGTAAACATAAAAATCGTTGGATTGAAGTCCAGCGAATTTGTCGCCACTGCTCACGGTTAATGCGATAAAATACTTCTTCATGGCAAAGTCCTTTGGCAATTCCAAAAGCATTTGACCATCTTTTTCTCTTGTCCAAACGCCACATAACGACTGCTTGTCGGGCGACTTGGAATCGGCTTTCACAAACCCTTCCGCCACTTTTTCAAACGGTGGGTATTCTGGTTGTGGTGCAGTTTCTTGCGCCGAACTACTTTGCCACGGAAGGAAGCAAGCTCCAAACGCTGCGACAAGCGTTAGAGATCGCGCTACGGACTGACGATCCAGTTTCATTAGATTGTTCCAAGAAAGTTGCTAAACGGTACGTTTCAACGACGAAATGCATGACCAGATTCAAGTTCAAACCTGTCCCTTTCCGCAAAACCTTGGGAGTGGGGTCAGCGCGAGGGGGTGGGTCTGGCGAAGCCTACGTCAACTTCAAACCAAGTTGGGGAGGCGAAAACGAGTTGTTGCGATTTGATTCAGGATGCATACCGCACAAACTCCTTAACCCGCAAATCCATCGCAATCCGTAACGCCCGCCATCTTCGTGAATTATGAACAGATCACCCTATAAGGTCCAGTGACTGCAACCCCCAACATGTCGAATATCAAGAAATATTATGCAGCAACCTCAGGCGAGGTGGTGTCGCCCAGTGACACCGAAGCCGGGTCACGGAGTGCCTATGTCGTCACAACCGACAAAAGTCAAAGTAGTAG
>JANMLD010000130.1:0-16639 GCA_031372345.1 Pirellula sp. | reverse complement strand
GGCCCTTTTTACTACTATCTGTTGGCATGCTTAATCGGCATGTATCCGTGGTCGGCGTTTGCCGTTCCAACTGCCTTGAGTTGGTTTGGCCAAGCGAGTCGTCCGGCGCAATCTCGGGCGGTTCGCTTTGTCACTTGTTGGGCGGCAGTCTATTTGGTCATTTTCTCGTTGGCTAGCACCAAATTGCCTAACTACGTTCTGCCTGCTTATCCCGCCTTGGCCATCATGATTGGACGCTACTTTGCATTATGGACACAGGACGTGAACGCCGTCAGTCGCGGTTGGCTGAACGCGGGCTGGATACTCTTGATCGCCTTTGGGGCGGTTATTGTGACGGGGTTTCCGATTTCCGGACTCGTCGAGATTGGAGGCCAAACGTTGTTGGATCGCATTGGGATGGAGCGAGTTCTGCAAAAACGATTCGTTTGGCTTGGCGTGGCCGGGGCTCCACTCGTTGTTTTCGGTACGCTGGGTGTATGCCTGCTTTGGAGCAATCGGCCACGGCTATCCGCGGGGGTGTTTTCCGTCGCAGCGTTGTCGATGATCGTGACGCTTTGTCAGTACGTGGCACCGGAACTCGATCGGTTTCAAGCGGCACAACGGTTAGCTCAACGCTGGAGCAAAGATTTGGACGCTAGCGACTCGCACGTAGCCGTCTTGGGTTATTTTCGACCCACAATGGTTTTTTACTTCGGACGCGAGATCGATTTCTGCCAATCGACTGAGGAGGCGCTTGATTTCTCTCGCTCTGGTGGGAAATCGATATTGGTTACAACGAACAAGCAATACGCCCGGATTAAAAACCAGTTGCCGGAATCCACTCAGGTTCTTGAACGCATTGCTCAATTCCCGAATCGAGGCGAAGTCGTAGTTCTCGGGGATAAGTCATTGAAGCGATAAGGTTTCGCGAATATCATTCGAGAGATGAATGAGACGTTCGATGAATTGAAAACGGTTGCGATTCTTGCATTGCAAACGCCGGTGGTACTAGGATCGGAAGAGCAATGGCAACGCCTTGCTGAGCTGTTTTCCAAGCGGTTGCAACATCCCGTGTGCGTTGTCCTGTGGGCCAACGACGAACGAAGTTTCGATGCGTTTCAATCGACTATCGAGCGGTATTCCGATCAGGGGTTCCAACGTTTTGTCGTGATGCCGATTGGATTGGATCCGTTTGATTTCCAAGCGTTGTGTCCTGTTTTTGTTTGGATACGATCCGAGAGAGAAGGTGTTTGCGTTCACATCGCAAGGTCTTGGACGACCAAGGATTGGGTGGATGCTTTGCTTCCAGCTGCTCTGGATGCAACAGTACAACTCAACAGCTGGCTCCATGTGGCGCTGGGGCTGTACTTGGATGCGTTGGCGTGTAGGTCCGTCGAACGCTACTTTATGGCCAGTCAAAGCGACAGGGATTCGATCGACAACAAGACTCAGAACGGGTTGATCGAGCTCGACCGCAAAGTAGACTCAATGCTGCCTTCTGAGTATCGGGGAAGAACCGATGAAGTGAATCCTAAATCGATGGGTGCTGCATCTGTCGACACGGACCGATTTGGCGAGGTAGCTTGGGACGAAATTTGGACCAGCTTTTGTGACCTGGCAATGGCGGGAGGGCCGCCGCATCGTGGCCGATTGCTAGAAGCGATAACGGCCGAACAGGTGAACACGAATCGACCAGCCTACGATGAAGTCGTCCGGGAGATTCGGCGCGGGATTGAGATGGTTACCGGATTGCAGACCGTGCCCGCAGTCGCCCTCGGCTGGGTAGGTGTCGTATGTGACAATGAAGCGATGGCAGTTTGGTTGATGAGAGCCATCATCGTCGAAAACGTGATGGTTCGCCGGGAAGGTGCGGTGTTGTTTCTGCCTGCCGGTCCAGAATTTACGGTAAAGAGAGAAATCAAGAACGTCATTACTTCGGTAGCGAAAACAGTGCACTATTGGCGAGCGCATTTGAGGCTGGTTTGATATCTAATATTGTCGCCTTTCGCTCCGCGAAAGTGCTATAATGAGGCGCACTTTCGCGGCGCGAAATGCGACTATTGCTGCGATTCTCGGCACGGAGTGCCGAGCTACACTGTGCCGAACTACACTTATCGGCTGGCGAAGTTTGGATTGTAAACGGCTTGTTGGTTTGGATTGAGTCGGTAGTAGCCACCGAACGGTGTGCGATGCAAGCGTTGACGAGTTAGGCCCTTGTGATACAAATCGATCAAATTCAGATCCGGCAATGTTCCAACCTCGTGTTTGTAGAGGGATACCTTTTGGTTTAGTTTGGCAATATTCGCTTGGTCGGACAGCTTTTGGTAGCCGTTGTAGGCATTCCAACCCATCCAAGCGTTTAGCAGGATAGCGATAGAAAGGCAAAGAAAACGGCCGTAGCGACCACAAGCAGGGCCAATAAAGCGATAGGAGGAAGCGAACATGAGTGGGACGAAGTGAGCCAAGGCAGATGGGAGGGAAGACAAGCTATCTCGAGCTTAGTTCTAGTCTCCTCTATTGCGTCTTCGATTGCGGGAGTTCGCACACCTAAGCATTTCAGTTCGCGTTGGCTTTTCCGAAGTTAACGATTCTTCAATCGCTTTCTGATTTCAGTCCAGCGCCGCGACAGTTCCTGTTCAAAACCACGATCGGTCGGTTGGTAGTATTCGCGGTCTACCCCTAAGTAATCTTGTGCCGCGATGCCGTCAGGTGAATGATGCGAGTACTCGTACCCTTGGCCGTGCCCAAATTGCTTGGAACCTGCGTAGTGGCCATCGCGAAGATGCACTGGTACAGGAATGACCGTCCCTTCTCGAACGTCGTGCTGGGCAGCCGAAATAGCCGCAGTGGCCGAATTGCTTTTGGGTGCAAGCGCCAAGTAAATCACGATTTGCGATAAGGTGAGTTGGCATTCTGGCAGTCCGACGAACTCGCATGCCTGCATGCCCGCAACCGCCAACGGCAAGGCCTGCGGGTCCGCATTGCCGACATCCTCGCTTGCCAGAATGACCAGTCGTCGACACAGAAATCGAATCTCTTCGCCGCTTTCGATGGCTCGCGAGAGCCAATAGAGGGCCGCATCGACATCCGAGCCGCGAATACTCTTGATCAGAGCGCTAGCCATATCGTAATGCTGATCCCCACTGGAGTCGAATTGTAGTACTTTCTTCTGCATGCTCTCTCGAACGAGCGCTACATCGAGAATCACAGGCGAACTAGTCGACGAAAGGACTGCGAGTTCCAGCGCACCTAGCGCACGGCGAGCGTCCCCCTCTGCCATGGTCGCGCAAGCGACCAAGGCATCCGGTTCCGCTTGAATGTTGTACATGCCCATCCCGCGAGACCGATCTGCAATAGCCCGCTCCAATAGTCCAACGATTTCGGCTTCGGTGAGTGGCTTGAGTTCGAAAAGCTGGGAACGGCTCAACAGTGCGCCGTTGACGGAAAAAAAAGGGTTACTGGTGGTCGCCCCGACAAGTGCCACGATTCCATCCTCTACGTCTGGCAGCAACGCATCTTGCTGGGCGCGATTGAAGCGGTGAATCTCATCAACAAATAAGATCGGCCTTGCACCTCCCGTGAGAACCTCGTCTTTGGCCCATTGCAAGGCTTCTCTCAGTTCCTTAATACCGCTAGTGACCGCATTGATCTGCCGAAACTGGCCCCCCGTCTCGATCGCAAGCAGGTGTGCGAGTGTTGTTTTTCCGGTGCCAGGTGGGCCATAGAAAATGACAGATTGCACGCGTTTAGAAGCAATTAGGCGATTTAGAAGTTTTCCAGGGGCCAGAAAATGCGATTGTCCAACGAATTCCGAGAGTTTCTTAGGACGCATCCGTGCCGCCAGCGGCAGCGATTTTTCACGATTGGCATTTTCAGCGTGTGTAAACAAATCCATCAAAACACCTAAAGCCTCGAAAAAGGCGACGCAAACGAAATTTCGAGAGTATTGTATCGTCTCCTGTCCATAGGCTGCCGTCCGGCTAAAATAAGAGGATTACCAACTCGCTAAACCGAGATGCAAGTCAATACTCACCGTAACGGAATTCTCGCGAATTCAGCTACGGCGCCGGACCCGAAAACGAATTTCGCATTGGAGAAATACAATGAAGTGTGTTAGTCACAGCCCTGTGGTGTTTCTTTTAGCCGCTGTCGTTCTTTCGGTGGGTCCGCTCCGTGGACTTTTCGCTCAATCGGGCACAACGAGCGGTAAGAACACCACCAAATCAATCAACGCAATCAAGCCAACCGAGGAAAGAAAACTGGAAACAGCGACATTTGGAGGAGGATGCTTTTGGTGCGTGGAAGCAGTTTATCAACGGGTCGACGGCGTGAAGTCCGTTGTCTCTGGATACGCAGGGGGAAGCGTAACAAATCCAACCTACGAAGCGGTTTGCACAGGTCGCACTGGCCATGCCGAAGTGTGTCAGATCAAGTTTGATCCTTCGGTGGTTACCTTCGATGAATTGCTTTTAATCTTCTTTAAGACGCACGATCCGACGACGCTTAACAAACAAGGGAACGATGTCGGTACTCAATATCGTTCGGTGGTTTTCTACGAGAACGATGCTCAACGCGAAGCGACTGAGAAGATGGTATACAAACTATTGGAAGACAAGGTTTATCGAAAAATCGTTACGGAGATTAGTCCGCTTCCAGATTTCTATGCGGCTGAGGCTTATCATCAAAACTACTTCAAGTTGCATCCAGAAGCGGCTTACTGCAAGAGCATGATCGATCCCAAGGTAGCAAAGTTCGAAAAGCTTTTCAAAGAAAACAGCAAACTGCAAAAAGAACGGGAAGAGAAGAAGAACGCTAAGAAGTAGCTTCCTTAAGGACACTTCTCAACAAATTCTAATGGCTTTCGTTTCACGGCTCCTGCCGAACCAGTGCGTCGCCAGCTCGGCAGGAGCCTCGCTCTCCCGTTGTTTTGCAAACGATTAGGCATTGCAAAGATGTGTCCGTAGCTTCTTTACGGCAAAGTCATTAAGCTTGGAAGCCTATGAAAATCACTGCCATAAAAACGCTCATTTGTAATGCTCGCATGCGGAATTGGGTGTTCGTGAAAGTCGTCACCGATCAGCCCGGACTGTTCGGCTGGGGCGAAGCGACGTTGGAATGGCATACACGCAGCATCGTTGGTGCGGTGGAGGATCTGTCCCAATTGCTGATCGGCGAGGATCCGACGCGGGTCGAACACCTTTGGCAGACGATGTGGCGGCAACACTTCTGGCATGGCAATGGAATCACGCGGTCAACGGCCATCGCCGGGATCGATCTTGCCCTGTGGGACATTGTCGGCAAGATTCACGGAGTTCCGTGCCACCAACTTTGGGGAGGTGCCGTGCGAGACTCCATCCGGCTCTACTGTCATCTTGGGGGTGGCAACCTCGAAAGTTTTTACGAGACCCCCGTCGATAATGCCAAGCAGTTTGCGGAACTGGCTCGACAAGCAGTGGCAGAAGGATTTACGGCATTCAAATCGATGGCGGTCCCACCCACCATGCCAATCGAAGGTCTCAAGCCGATTAAGGCTGCTGTGGCTTGTGTCGCAGCCATGAGAGAAGCGGTAGGAGGCGATATCGATATCATGGTGGACTGCCATGCTCGGCCATCGCCTGCCATGGGAATGCAGTTCGCCAAGGCTCTGGATCCGTACGGGCTCTACTTTCTTGAAGAACCCTGTTGGCCAGAAAGTATCGAAAGCCTCGCGTCTATCAACGCCGCGGTCACCACGCCGATTGCAACTGGCGAACGCATCACACACTTGGCTGCTTTTCGGGATTTGTTCGCAGCTCGGGCTTGCGAGATCTGTCAGGTCGATATCACACACTGTGGCGGTTTCACCGAAGTGCGTCGAATCGCCGCCTTGGCGGATGCTTATCGCATCGCGCTGGCGCCGCACAACCCGCAAGGCCCGATCAGTACTGCGGCATCCTTAGAGTTCGGGTTTTCACAGCCCAGTTACATCATTTGCGAGACGGTGCATGCCGACGTGCCTTGGCGGAAGGACATTGTCGAGGAGGGTTATTCCCTCGACGAGGCAACCCGGACCGTAACACCCAACACGGAGCCAGGCTTAGGTGTTACCATCAACGAAACCGAAGTCTTGAAACATCCGTTCCAGCAAGAGCTACCGCAGCGCGTCTTTTACCGTGACGGAGCAGTAGGAGATTGGTAAACCATGCAGCCGAACAACCCAGCAGACTTCCGGCATGCATCGTTCCGCGGTCGAATCGGAATCGCCCGAACGGATATCACACCACCCATCGGGATTTATTCGCGTAACTGGGGCGCGGCGAAACACGATGTAGCTAGCAGCATTCATCGACCATTAACGCTCTCGGTTTTAACTTTGACTTCTTTGGCTGGCGGACAACCACTCGTGTTTGTGGACGCCGATCTCGGTTGGTGGAAAACGCCGCAGACGTACAAGAAATTTTCGGCTCGATTGCTCGATGCGCTCGCGATCCCACCAGCCAACTTCATCTTTGCACTCAGCCATACCCACTCTGGCCCGCCGTTAATGGACCCTGACGATTCCTTGCCAGGCCGTGATCTGCTGCGAAAATGGATGGAAGAAGTATACGAATCTACGGTACGCGCAGTGCGCCAGGCACTGGCAAACCCAATCGACGCCACGTTGGACTGGCACGTCGGCCGATGCGGCCTAGCGACGTACCGCGATCTTCCCGACCCGGTTCCTGGCCAAGCTCGCGTCATCTGTGGGTTTAATCCTACCGGAACTCCGGACGACACGTTGCTGATAGGGCGGATCACGAATGCATCGGGACGAATCGCGGCAACGTTGACCAACTACGCGTGTCACCCAACAACGTTGGCTTGGGAAAACACTGCTATCTCGCCAGACTACGTCGGCGCGATGCGAGATACGATGGAACAAGTCACGCATGCACCTGCATTGTTCATGCTCGGTGCCTGCGGTGATTTGGCACCACGTTATCAGTACGTTGGTGCTCCTGAGATCGCGGACGGACATGGCCGTCAGCTTGCGTATGCGGCCTTTGCGACACTACAGGGCATGGAACCACCTGGAACGCGATTGGCCTTTGCAGGAACCGTGGAATCGGGCGCGCCGCTTGCCGTCTGGAAACACGAAGCGTGCGAGCTTTCTCATGAATTGAAGGCCATTCAAACCTCAGTCGAGCTGCCTTTGAAGGACTGGCCCACCGCGGATGTGTTGGAGCAGCAACGTCTTGAATGCACCGATCGCGCACTGGAAGAGCGGCTACGCCGCAAACGGGATATTCGGCGCGGACTTGGCGATGGTAAAACATTTAGCCTACCTATTACCGCTTGGCGGATCGGCGACGCGGTGCTAGTCGGGAGTTGCTGCGAACCTTATTCGGTTCTTCAGCAGGAACTCCGTCGCCGGTTTTCAGATCACGTCGTTATCTGCATGAATTTGATCAATGGCTCCATTGGTTACTTACCGCCAGCCGACCTCTACGACACAGAAATCTATCCAGTCTGGCAAACGCCATTCGACCGTGGCAGTTTAGAACGAACTCTCGAAACCATGACCGAAGCGATACACAATGCTCTGGCAGACTAACGAACCACTCCACGGAGTACTTCCGGTACTCCATACGCCTTTCACCGACGCCGGGGCGATTGACACGGTCGTGCTTGAGCGCGAGATCGACTGGGCTTTGAAGGTGGGTGCAGATGGCGTGGTTGTCGCGATGGTGAGTGAGGTCTTGCGATTGGGTTACTATGGCCGGCGGGAGTTGGCCAGTCTGGTGTGCCAAGCAGTCCACGGACGCGGATACACCGTTATTAGCGTAGGCGCTGAGAGCACAGCCGAAGCAGTGGAGTTTGCACAACACGCTGAGGGACTTGGTGCTAGTGCCGTGATGGCCATCCCTCCTGTGGCTACGGCATTGAGCAGTCAAGCGACAATGGAATATTTCCAAACGATTGCCAGCGGCATATCGATTCCACTCGTGGTTCAAGACGCGTCCAATTATGTCGGCGCAGCCATCGACTTGAGTGTCTATCTGAGTCTGCTGGAACAGTTTGGCCCAGATCGTATTCTATTCAAACCCGAAGCAAGTCCGCTCGGCCCTAACCTCTCCAAACTCCGAGATGCGACTAGTGGTAAAGCTCGGATCTTCGAAGGTTCTGGTGGGATCAATCTAGTGGACTGTTACCGGCGAGGAATTGTCGGAACGATGCCGGGCACAGATCTGCTCGATGGAATTGTTGCGCTCTGGAATGCCCTCGCTGCGGGCGATGAAGACCGCACTTACCAACTGTCGCTCCCGATCTGCGGTCTGGTGTCGTTGCAACTTCAGGCTGGGCTCGACGGATTCTTGGCAATCGAGAAGTACCTGCTCAAGAAACGTGGTCTGTTCAAAAACACCTTGCAGAGACAGCCCGTTGGCTGGCAGTTGGACCCTGAAACGCAGGCGGAGGTCGATCGACTCTTTGCTAGACTTCAGGCGGTCGTATAGATGATAGACCGCCCGACAAGCGTGCGTTACCACGCACTCGCCTGGCTCACGCTAGCGGCTGCGTTGTCTTATCTTTGTAGGAATTCGGTCGGCGTCGCCGAGAGTACGATACGTAGCGATCTCGGCCTGACGTTAGAGCAATCGGGCTGGTTCATGGGTTCGTTTTTCTGGACCTATGCCCTCTTTCAAATGCCCAGTGGATGGTTCGCCGAGCGACAAGGAACTCGCATCGCGTTGAGTGTCTTTGCTCTGACTTGGTCGTGCGCCATGATCTGCATTGGAATCGCGCCGGGATTTTGGCTGTTGATTGCAGCCCAATTGATGATGGGGATCGCTCAAGCGGGTATCTTTCCGGCATCATGCAACTCGATCGGGCATTGGATGCCGCTCTCGCGACGCTCGCTAGCTTGCGGAATCCTTGCAGCAGGTATGCAAGTAGGCGCGATTAGCGCTAGTTTTCTCACGGGTGCGATGATGCTCCCTCTGGGCTGGCGCTGGACGTTTTTCCTGTTTGCCCTGCCAAGCATTGTCTGGACCGTTGGATTCTATCTTTGGTTTCGGGATCGCCCCGCGCAGGTCGCAGCTCTCAACTCAAGCGAACTCGCATTGATCGATGCAGGCCGTGAAAGCAATCTGACCGCGCATGAACCCGAAACCAATGAACCGATGAGGTTACAGCAGATCGTGTTTAGTCCGGTAATGGGGTGGCTTTGTGGTCAACAAGTTTGTCGGGCTGCGGGTTACATGTTTTTTGCGAGTTGGTTTCCGACGTTTCTGCAGGAAACACGGGGCGTTTCCGTCAAAGAATCGGGATACCTACAAGGCCTAGTGCTCGCAGGGACGCTTGCGGGCAGCATCTTCGGAGGGATGATCACGGACTGGATCTGGCGACGTACTCTTAGTCTTCGCTTTAGCCGAAGCGGGGTGGGAGCTTCATCGTTAGGCGCCTGCTCGCTCCTGATCTTGGGAGCTTGGTTCGTCGAGGACGTTACACTGGCCGTAGCTATGTTGACAGTCGGCGCGTTCTTTGCGGCTTTGGCTGGCCCCTGCGCCTATGCGACCACGATCGACATCGCCGGTCCACGTGTGCCACAAGTCTTTGGGTTAATGAATATGTGCGGAAACTTTGCGGCCGCAGCTTGCCCAGTGCTTGTCGGTGCCTTGTTTCAAGCGACGGCAAACTGGAACCTTGTCCTCGTATTGTTTGCAGGCATCTACCTTGCAGGTGCGGCGTGTTGGATTCTCGTGAAGCCAAAAAACGCAGGATAAGCTTTTGGCAGAATTATGGCTGGCCGCTAACGCTCCATCATGTTTGCGAATGGTCGCGTTAATGTGTACACTGTTACCATGAGCGCCGCATCAACCATATCCATCGAAACCCTTACGATTTCCGACAAACTCCTTCTGATGGAACGTCTATGGGAGGACTTATCGCGTCGCCCGACCGACGTCCCTGTTCCCGAATGGCACGGTGACATATTGGCAGAACGGCAAGCTGCGGTGCGTGACGGTCGAAGTTCGTTTGTCGACTGGGACGCCGCCAAGGAACGACTTCGAGAGCGGCTCAAATGAGGATTCGCCTGCTTCCGGAAGCGGAGCGAGATCTTGAAATATGCGCCGACTTCTGTGAATCTCAAAGAGCGGGCCTTGGCGTTTACTTCAATGATTGTTTGGCTGCCGACATTGAATCGCTCAAGCTTTACGCGGGCATTCACGAGAGCTATTGCGGGTTTTACCGGTCGCTTTGCAAACGGTTCCCCTTTTCAATCTACGACAAAACGAACGAAGATTGCTCGCCATTCTGGCCAGTTATCTGCGCAAACCGTTTGGGCTGTAACGATCAACAACGTTACACACCAAAGTCTAAGTAGCATATTTCGGCCTTTGTTGTTGATCGGAATACTAAGTCGGTTTGGCGAATTTCTAAACGAATGCTCACCAATCATAACCCGATACGTAATTAAGGGACCTGCGAAATTGTCCCACGCTTAAGCTCGTTGTAGTTTCGCGTTTTGATGTATTTCGGGCCAAAGGCCCAACCATTTACCTAGCCCAGGCCAACGGCCTGGGTGACAGGCAAATTCGGCATTGGATAGGGCTGAAGGCCCGGCAATTTGACAAACGAACGGGCCTTCATCCCTAAAATGATCGCGTTTCACCGACACCCAGGCCTTTTGCCTGGGCTAGGCAAACTAACTGGCCTTCGGCCCAAAACACAATTGCGCAACTTCAAAACTCACGCATTGGGTTGGGAGACTTCATCGGCTTGTAAAACCTGTTGCGAGCGCATTGAGTTCACTCGCCGTTGCGACCCCTTCATGAAAATAGATGGCGTAGCGCAATCGCAGCTCGCTATCTTTCTTGAACACATCATTGACCGCCGGTTCTTTGCCATTCGTGTAAGCCGACTCACCAAACGGGCTGGCCGAGAACAGACCATAGTTGCGGACATGATAACGGCTTGGGCGGAAATTTCCTGGGTGATCAAAGATCGTTACGCCGTACTCTTTGCCATCGATCGGTCCGGTGTAGTCAACCCACGTAGAGCGTTGCCCCCAACATTCCTTGGTGCCTTGCTTGCCCTCGGCGTTCGTGACCTTTCCGTTCCCCTTGTCTTCGCGTTGTGATTCAGCTAGTCGAAAGCCAAACAACCCTTCTTTGGTATCTCGAAAATTGACGTCTCCGCCAACCATCTTGAAGTTGATATCGTACGTCATCATTCTATTCGCGAAGATCGAAATGGTCGTTGTTTCGAGGATCAAATCACCTTCGTTGCGGTCGAGCCAGTGGTTTTTGACACGCATGATGGCAGGATTCCCCTCGGCCGCTATCAATTCGACTCCACGATTTTCAATCTTGCCTTTTTCTGCCCAGAATTGAATTTCATTGATCTCGTCGACCGAAACCCAGATCCCTTTGTGATGCGGGTGATCCCCTTTGTAGTTCTCTCCCACAATCGGGCGAGTGAGCAAGGCGCTGTCGGCGGCTTTGACTGGGAAAAAATAAGGTTTTGGGTGACTCTTAGCGAAGAGGTAGGTAGTAAATTCTTTGCCGTTGACGGTGACGGCCACGGAGTCGTCCGTGCGGCTTAGCTTCACGGTTTCCGCTGAGAACCCAGCGTTGGCCAAAACGACCGTCGCGAACAGGTTGATCATCAAGACTCTTAGGTACATGGTATATCCTGTAGTTGGGTAGCTGAGCGAGGCCCTCGCTCAGGTTTTGGGTTGCCATCAAATGTTTAGTGGAGCGGCAATTTGGAATATCCTAACCCGTTGCGTAAGCCAGGGATCATTTCTCAGGCCCCTCACTTACGTATCGGGTTAGGATTGGTATCGGGTTAGGATTGGTATCGGGTTAGGATTGGTATCGGGTTAGGATTGGTATCGGGTTAGGATTGGTATCGGGTTAGGATTGGTACCGAACGAGCGAGGGGCCTCGCTCGTCCACAGTTGGCGTGACACAGTTGTCGTGACACAGTTGTCGTGCAAGAGCTTTCGTAGTACTAAACGTTTTTCACCGATGGGACTTGGAAGCCCTTGTTATTGGGATCTTTCAGCAAGACATTCGCCTTGTCGGCCCAATCCCCAGTGTGGCGTTCGGTCTCCGGATCGAAGGTCAGTGTCGGACCGACGGTGTACTCAGCTTTATCCACAGGGATTCCAACTCCCTTTTCCATGATCTCATGCACTTTCAGAAAATGTTCTGCGGCATCTTTGTTGTCACCAAATTTTCCTGCTTTAGCGTTGAACGGGACCTTACTACCCAGCCGATAGGAGTTGTTCATCAAGTGCCCCAGAACACAACCGTAATGCGCGTCCATGGCATTTCCATTGGCCATGTTTGGGTCGCCAGCGCGAACGGCAGCGATGAACGCGCCAAAGTTGCCACCTGCAGTCACTTTTCCCTTCTTGATGTCTAAGGCCTCGCCTTCGGTCTTGCCCTTCGGATAATACTTGTAATCAATGATCTTGCCGCCATCTTCGAAGTAGTATTCGTTCTCGACCTGCTTCTCATAACCGTTGTACGATACGTTTCGAACGTTGAAGAAGACAAATTGGCCGTTTGGGTATTCCGCCATCGCAAACATCGTATTCGGCGTTACGCCTTGATCTTCCCACTTGAATCGCCCTCCGATGGCCATGGTCCGAATGGGATGGGTTTGGTCTTTGTCGAGAGCCCAACGAGCAATATCCAATTGGTGAGTGCCCTGGTTGTTGAGATCGCCGTTGCCGGTTTGCCAAAACCAATGCCAGTTGTAGTGAACGAAATTGTCGTGGTATTGATCGATGACGGCGGGCCCCTTCCATAGCGTCCAATCCAGTTTCGCTGGCGGATCGGTGGGTTCTTTGAAGCCGATGGAACCGCGTGCCTTGCAGCAATACCCGTACGAAATCTTCAGCCTACCAAACTCGCCGGCTTGAATGGCTTCGTGCAATCCCGCCCGCTTTGCATCGCTCCGGTTTTGCGTACCATGTTGGACCACCACATTGTACTTCTTTTGGGCTTCCCAAGCGACTCTTCCCTCGACAACATCGTGACTCATCGGCTTTTCGACGTAGACATGCTTACCGGCCTGAGCCCCCCAAATCGTCATCAAGGAATGCCAATGGTTGGGCGTAGCCACCGAAATGGCGTCAAGCGACTTGTCCTCGAGCGCCTTGCGCACATCCGAGATGCCTTTGGTTGCGAACTTTCCGTCGGTCCTTTCCTCAACCGACTTCAAACGCTTATCCAATATCTCTTTGTCAACATCGACCAAATAAGCCAACTCCACATTGGACTGACCCAGCCAGCCATCGATATGGCTCTGACCTCGGCCGTTGGTGCCTACGACTCCGATCCGGACTCGATCATTGGCTCCGATGATTCGTCCCGATGCCTTCGTACCAGAAATCATGAACGCGGCACCACCGATGGCAGTTCCCTTTACAAATCCACGTCGACTTATTTTTGACATTTGGCAGGCTCCTCTTTAAAAACTCTAAAAGGCACAATGTTTGGCGGGGCAACGATTCGATCGTTTGCAACTAACATACCTAGTTCTTGGAGCTATTTCCACAAGGTGGTTCGCAAATTGTGGACGAGCGAGGCCCTTCGCTCGTTATGTTCTGACCAAACTTGAGCGAGGGCCTCGCTCAGCTACAAAAAGTGAGCGTGTGGCACGCCAAGCGAAAGTGGAAAAGTGCCACGCGTTTATCGGATATACTGGTGTGAACACCGTGCAATTCTGAATTCTCACGAATTCAGCTACGAAAGAACAGAGACACAACAATGCATTACCCAAACATAGCAAACTCAAAATCGATTTGGTTTCCGGCTTTTTTGTTGTCCTTGCTGACATTCCAAAAGGTGTCCGCCGAAAGTTGGGAGGGTTACAACAAGCTTGAGTTTATGGTCGAGGGCCGCAAGGCCTTTCTCATTGAACCCGCTAAGGCAGCATCGGGAAACCCATGGATCTGGCGGATTGAGTTCTTTGGCCACGAGCCCCAGGCGGATTTGGCGTTGCTCAAAAAGGGGTTCTTTGTTGCGTATGTCGATGTCCAGAACCTCTACGGTGGACCGTTGGCCATGACCGTTATGGACGCAATGCACGCTCGCGTTACCACCGAGCACAAATTGGCGAACAAAACCGTCTTGGAAGGCTTTAGCCGCGGTGGCCTTTTTTCGATCAATTGGGCCGCTCGCAATCCAGAGAAAGTGGCATGCATCTACAACGACGCACCCGTGTGCGACTTCCTCAGTTGGCCGGGCGGAAAAGGCCGCGGCAAAGGATCTCCTACGGATTGGGAACGCTTGAAAAAAGTCTATGGATTTAGCGACGATGAGGCTGCAAAAAAAAGCCAATTGAGTCCAATCCATCAACTTGAGCCATTGGCAAAAGCAAAAGTTCCCTTGTTGCATGTGTGCGGGGCTACGGATGATGCTGTCCCAATCGAGGAAAATTCCTTGTTGGTACAGAATCGTTATCAAGTCCTCGGTGGTTCGATGACCTTGATCTCCAAGCCGCATTGCAATCACCACCCGCATAGCCTGCGCGACCCGACTCGCATCGTCAACTTTGTACTGACGCACACCGGTTTCGCCGATCAAGTGACCGAAGCCCTAACACCATTCGGATATGACTACTTTCAATTGCGAAATGGTTTGCAAAGGTGTCGCACGAAGTTCGAGCAAGACAAGCGAGGCCGCGTGGCGTTTCTCGGCGGATCGATCACCGCCTCCAAAGGATGGAGAGATCTGGTTTGCGAAGACTTAAAGCGGCGTTTCCCCGAAACCCAATTCGATTTCATAAGCTCCGGTATTCCTTCGCTCGGCTCAACCCCCGGCGCCTTCCGATTTCAACGCGACGTACTGGCTAACGGACCTGTGGATCTGTTGTTTGAAGAAGCCGCCGTCAACGACGATACCAACGGATTCTCCGACGTCGAACAAGTGCGTGGCATGGAAGGGATCGTGCGACAAGCACTCCTCTCCAATCCACAAATGGACGTTGTGCTTCTCCACTTCGTAGACCCAGGAAAGATCACCGAAATTCGAAGTGGTAAAACTCCGTCGGTCATCGTCAATCATGAACGGGTGGCCGAGCACTATCGGATCCCTTCGATCAATCTCGCTCGGGAAGTGACCGAACGAATCGATTCGGGTGAGTTCACTTGGGAGAAGGACTTTCGCGACCTGCACCCAGCCCCATTCGGACACACCCTCTACGCCAGTTCAATCGGCCGAATGCTATCTGCCGCTTGGAACGACAACGGCGTCAAACGGACAACCGCAGTTGAAGCGCTGCCAGCCCCACTAGACAACGCAAGTTATTTCTACGGACGACTTGGTAGCCCAAAGGAACTCGTCGGCAGTAAGAAGATCATGCTTGTGCATGGCTGGAGACTAGATGAGCAATGGAAACCAGAAGGAAAAGCTGGAACAAGGCCTGGCTTCGTCAATGTGCCAGCGATCATTGGTGAAGGGGCTGGAGCAACAATGAAGTTGACTTTCAAGGGGATCGGCATCGGGCTTTTTATCGCCTCTGGACCCGACACCGGGAATATCGAGTACCGTATAGATCAAGGTGAATGGCATACGCAAGAGCTCTTTACTCAGTGGAGTCGAGGGCTGCATCTTCCATGGGCTAAGATGTTGGCATCGGAACTAGCGGATGGAACACACGAGTTGGAGATGAGAGTCAGTGAGAAATCCGATCAGCGCAGCCAAGGGCAAGCGATTCGGATTATTCACTTCCTGGTGAACGATCCGACGCCGTAGGCTTAGCCACCCTCCCGCTGGAGATCGTCCGGTTTGGGAACCTGCAAATTCATTGGTCGGGAGGGCGACGCTCCTGCGGAGCCATGACGCAACAGCTCGGCAGGAGCCTCGCCCTCCCAAATTGCAATCAAATAAAAGACCTTAAACCGGACGATCTCCAGTGGGAGGGTGACTTACGTGAAAACACCGCCTAGAGATGCACGGGGATAAAACGCGATTGTTCGCTAGCTTCTTTGGGGCTGGGTGGGTCGACCCACGGAATGGCAGTGCCCGTGTCTGCCAACTGCTTCAAATACTGTTTGAATTCCTTTACGATTTTCGCAAGTGCATCGCGCTCCGTGGCACCGGTGCAAACGAGATTGGGAAGATTCGCAACACGCGCGCTCACATTGCCGCTCGCGTTGCGAAGCACATGGACGACGCAATTAAAAACCGGAACGTTAGCGGAAACAGTCGGGAGACTCTTGGACGGCGGTGAGTGTTCGGGCATGGTGTTTGAGTTCATGGATCGCGAAGGTCGGCTAATTGTCTTGCAAATCCTATGCTGGAATCGCTGCCTACAATCGTTGTCAAGCCGACGGTGAGAACAAAGTAAAACGCAACCGGGTTAAAGGAGAAAAGCTTTCGCATGAGTTCGTTCTCATCAACGGATTGGAGGGGATGGGGTGGAGGGACTTGTGAATTGTAGCATGGATTGATGCGTAATACGAAATCCCAAAGCCAAGGCTCACCTAGACCACGGCAGACTTGATCGCTGCCGCGGGTTGGACGCGTCTAATTGAATGGGTTTATGCAATCGGCGTTGAGAAACAGGACATCCGTCGGCGGAGCGACGGATCCACGTGGGCCGGGCCGCTCCGCGACCGGCGGTCAGCGTAGTCCGAACTGCACATCCTATCTCCTTCTAAACTACCTCCATCCAAACC
>JANMLD010000118.1:0-3821 GCA_031372345.1 Pirellula sp. | reverse complement strand
GCGGCAGATTGGATTATCCCGACCTGATTGCTGCCGCTTGTTCGCAGCGTCCGATTGGATAGGTTTATGCAATCAGCGTTAGAAAACAGGACATCCGTCGGCGGAGCGACGGATCTACGGTTCGCTGGTCACCACACGCACTCGATCGTACCAGCCGAGCAAGCAGACTTCGCCGATGTTGGCCCAATGAGCATTTTTGTCCCAGAGGGAAAGATTGCAATTTGGACATAATGGATCGTCCGAGTTTGGATCGCGAGGAAAGCGTTGCTCCATCGACGGGTCCGTCCAGACCGCTTCGCATTCATCGCACAGAACGCAGCCTGTCAATCGCTGATCCTGGACGCAGACACGGATTCGGCACAAGCCATCGCCGCAGACTGGGCACGATTCAACGTAAATTAGTGGTGCATTCATGATAGACCAGTCGGTGGTGACTACCGAGCCACATTTAGAAAGGAAATGCAGTGATTACGTTTTCACCGCGAACAACCAATCGAATTTTTTTGGTGGTTGGATTTTTTTTTCGTCCGCCAGCTTCGCCGCCGATGAATCCAATCGGTTTTTCGAATGTAACTTCGTAAACCATATCGCCATGATCTGGCTTTTTCGTCGTTCCTTTTGCCCCTTTTTTTGCGCGTTGAAAGGCATCGTCGATGGTTACCAAAAACGCCTTCATTCCACCTTGAAAGACACCGTGCGAACCAAGTCGATCGGGTTGATCCTCTAGGTGGCGTGCAATGTGTTTGAGTCGATGCCCTTCTTCGGAGCCAGGACCATAAACAAGTCCGGCGGGCGATTCGTAGCGATTGCGTCCAACCTCGGTGAGAAAACCATACAACGGGTCGGATTCGTCTTTATTTGACTCGCCGTTGGGTTTGCTGGTTGTTTTGGTCGGAGTTGTTGTCTTGTTAGCATCGTTTTGACTGCGAGAGAGACTGGCGGTTTCTTTCGTTTCAACCGGCGTTGTCTGACCAACCTGGTCCAACTGGTCTGTTGTCGATGTTCGACTGGCTTCGCTCTTTGGGGGTGGCTTTTTAGCGACCGGTTTTTCCTCTCCGACCATGCTGCCCACGCTTGGCAAGCTCCAGCCGAACCATTGATTTAATCGAGGCTGCAAGACAACATACGTGATAACGACGCCCAGGACTACGACCGCCCATTTCGTAGGTATCATGCGTAGAGCATTTGCTGCGGTCTCGTTTTTTGGTCGTGTCGACATATTCAGTGAATTGTTGAAGTCTTTACGGAAATCCACGAAGATCTGACGCCAGTGTACGCGAATCAGACAGGGGACGGCAAGCGACTGTAGAACGTATACAAAAAAGGAATCTTTCAAAAGATGCAAGGTTTTGAAGGATCACTGCATTTATCCTTGTCCAAAGCAGACGCAGCCGACAAAAGTAGCAGGCACGCTCCGTCGTGCCGTCCGCTCGTCAGCATTTACTGCGATTCTAGCGTCAGCATTTACTGCGATTCTAGGTGTACGGCACATGGAATGTGCCTACTACTTTGACTTTTGTCGGCTGTGTCAAAGCACAGTTTTCACACCAAAACGAGTTACCACATGTCTCCTTGGCCTGAAACGCGATTCAGCTTGATCCGACGGCTTGCCGATCGGGATGATGCTGATGCTTGGGCCTTTTTCGAGACTCACTACCAACAACCGGTTTATCGATTCGCGCGAAGCCACGGCCTTCAGCCCGAGGATGCGATGGACGTCGTTCAGGAGGTTCTTTTGGTCGTCCATAAGTCAGCCGCCAATTGGAAGCCGTCTGGTCGCGTCGGGAGTTTTCGAGCTTGGCTCGCCGAAGCCGCGCGCCGCGTTACGTTGCAAATCACACGTCAACGTTCCCGGGTCGGTCGAGGCGTCGGCGGGAGCGGATTTGCGACGGAAATCGGAAATGTAGCTGCCGACTTGATCGCAAACGAATCGCCCGGCAATTCGGAGGACGATCACCGCTGGTCCTTCTACTGTGCGGCCTCGATCGTTCAAAAGGAAGTCAATCCGCAACACTGGATGGCGTTCTGGTTGACCGCCGTCGATGGAAAGTCGGCGGAGGAGGTTGCTAGTCGACTTTCTATGAAAACGGGGACCGTTTATTCTGCCAAATGCCGTGTGCTAGCCAAACTCAAATCGGCGATTGAATCGTTGGATACGAGTTCGCCAAATCAAGGAGTAGTAAAATGATTTTATGCGATCGACGAACCGCCGAGCTTTTGATCAGCGACTCGCTAAGTATCGAAGAAACCAATCAGTTTGAGGAGCATCTTGCCAATTGCCCGAAGTGTCAGGAAATGCTTGTGGAAGTGGCTGGCGGTTCGAAAGCCATCGATACTGCCTCAGCAATGCTCTCAAGTTCCATCGAAATGCCTCTATGGCATGACGGACCGACTGCCCTGCTGAGCTGGAGTTCCGGTGAACAAGCGCAATCAAGCCAATCCGTCGATTTATCTGTTTTAGGACCAACCGACGATCCAGCATCGATGGGACGAATTGGAAACTATGAGATACAAGGGATCATCGGCCGCGGTGGGATGGGGATCGTATTTCGCGCCATCGATTCGGCTCTGAGCAGGAATGTCGCTATAAAAGTCCTCGATCCGGCGTTGGCGAGCGTTGCGGCCGCCCGAAAGCGGTTTGCTTTGGAGGCGCGAGCCATGGCGGCCATTTCGCATGAGCATGTGGTCCCGGTTTATACAGTCGATGAACACCGTGGACTTCCCTATTTTGCAATGGAATATGTTCCGGGTGGCACCCTCGAGTCCCGTATTCGAAAGCAGGGGCCATTAGATACACTGTCGTTGCTGCGAGTTGCCCGTCAAATCGCGATGGCCTTGTCTGCCGCACACGAGTGTGGACTGGTCCACCGCGATATCAAACCGGCCAACGTCCTACTAGATCGAGGCGTCGAACGGGTGCGTGTAGCAGACTTCGGACTCGCGCGTGTCAACAGCGATGCAAGCCATACGCGTAGCGGGTTCATAGCTGGCACGCCTCAATACATGGCTCCAGAGCAAGTGCGCGGCGAAACTTGCACGGCCCAATCCGATTTGTTTAGTTTAGGAACGGTCATGTATGCGATGTGCACCGGACATTCGCCGTTCCGAAGCGAGTCGATCTACGGGTCAATGCAACGCATCGTTCACGAAGATCCGCGATCGATTTGCGAACAAGTACCGTCGATACCTGACTGGCTAGAACGCTTCATTTTCAAACTATTGGCAAAGACGCCGAGCGATCGATTTCCGGACTCGATCACCGTTGCGACGCTTCTTGAGAAAGAGATCGCTCATTGTGAAAACCCGTTGCAGCAACCCCAGCCTGCAAGAAGCGAGTATGGCCGAAATGAAACGCCAACAGCAATCCGATGGAAAAGGATGGTTGGTGTCGTTGCAGCAGTTGTATCCATCGCCTTTTTCGGCGTCGTGTTCACCCAGCCTCTACAAGAAAACGGCAAGAACGCTAACGAGTCAAAAGGCTCGACGGTAAGTGCTTTAACAACGTCCATCGAGGGCCAGCCGACAAACGCAGTGCCGAACGATGTCTGGTCCAACGCTGAAGAATTGATTCGGAAACGAGCAAACACACTTGAGCAGAGTTTCTACGGATCCGATGCACTTCCCGTCACGGATCGATTCGAGAACGAGCTTCGGCGCTTGAAAAAGGAGCTGGATGCTTTTGAGAAGCAGATACCGTAAAGAAAATGTCGCCTTTCAGTTCGATTTACAGCCCAGGGATAACCATGATACGCATAGGTGCATTAGATAGTTTAAGTCATTCCTTTGGTTTTACAATCAGTTGCTTCTCTAGAGGCGAGGAC
>JANMLD010000110.1:0-13639 GCA_031372345.1 Pirellula sp. | reverse complement strand
GCGACCCTAACCTGGTCTTTGTAACATGTAATCTTTGTGCGTTTGTGTTTTTGTCGCCTTCCGCCCCGCTAATGTGCGCCTCTTTACCGATCTTTCGGGTCGCTAACGCCGACACTTGTTGAGCTTCACTCTCACCGCAGCGGCGGAATATACGCGGGTTGTTCGCAATGTTCGACATCGGCTCGAACCATTCGAGTAGGTCGCGGAACTTGAGCATTCGTTCCACGGCAATCATGCTGTTGCTCAAATGCATCCCAGAGTCGGCTAGGTTGATCCGGCGGAAGAACTGTCCTGCATCCCAAAAACAAGGCGGATAAGGACATTGCCACAAGGAATCGACTTGTTCTTCTGCACACCGCTCCGCACTCCTTTGCCAATCGCGTTTTGATCGAGCGGCAGTCGATTCCCTTCCCTGTTCGACTTCGCGAGAATTCAGTGCACTCCTGAACACTCACGAATCCAGCCACGACCGCCTCTCCTGTTGATATCGACCAGTGGAACTGTTTTTAAACGCCTCGGGTTCATTCGGCCAAACAATCGTCAAACGTTGCAATGTACTATTCAATCGATCCGGACAGAATTGTCGGCGTGGTCAGCCCCTTTTTTCGAGGTAGATTTCGACGGTTGCTACGGATGGGTTGCAATTTGTAGGTTAACCTTCCAACGGTCTGCGCCGGGAGTTCTCAAGCGTGACCGCTGTGAACGCATCACAAGCTAACGGAGACTGAACGCGGTAACGCAATCGGTAGCATGGACAGGATTGGTAACAACGGATGTTCCGCAATCAAGCAAAATCAAATGGACAGATCGATACTGGGGGCTTGACTCTCCTCTTGGTGACATTGCTTTGCTGCGCGCTCACCTCACTAAGCGGTTGCAATACACTTTCGCTGCCCGCTATCGATCCCACTGGAAACAGGATCTTCTCCAACGGTCTAACCACCCTCGTCAATCCGCACGATCCCAACAACGGTTATCCCTCCCAACAGCCTGCGTACCAAGCTCCACCGACCCCGCCGGCTTGCATGCAAGGGTACGACGGTACTGAGAAGAAGCTATGCAAAGGTTGCTTGGCCGGCAAAGGTTGTTTGGCCAAACGGAAAGAAGCAGAAGAAATTCGCGGGCGTTGCGGGCAATTGCTCCTAACGCCCACTCGCATTGTGGCTCCGGTCAACGGTGAAGTGATTTTGTTGGCTGGCGTGTGCGGAAAAGACGGGTATTTGGTGACGAACGAACCGGTTGAGTTTATGCTCTCGTCAAAAAGCGTCGGCGAGTTTGTTGAAGTCGGTGACGATGCCAAAGGCCAGCGTCGTTCCTTTTTCAAAAAGGATACCAGCCCAAAAGTCGAAAAGCTGGGAGTTGATTTTGCGCGAGGGCGGACGAGTCGTGAGGCTGGCAACATCACTCGCGGTACGTCGACAATTGACGACGACTTGCCCATTCGAAAAGGACAAACCTGGATCAGTCTCACCAGCCCCAGCGAAGGCATCTCGAAGGTCACGGTCTTGGCACCCGATAGCGATGCTTGGGACCAGCGCCGCCAAACCGCAACCATTTATTGGCTCGATGCTTCTTGGCAGTTCCCAGAACCACAAATTGCTCTGAGCGGTGATACCGTTAGGCTCGTAACGCGTGTATTGCGAGCCGAAGGTTCGATTCCAGCCGAAGGTTGGCGCGTTCGCTACCGCGTTCTTAACCCCGAGCTTGCTCGGTTTCTGCCCTCTCAAGCTGAAACGGCGGATGTTGATGTCAATCGAGATGGAACTGCCAACGTGGATATCGCCATTGGCCAACAACCTGGCGCCCAAGTGCCACATGGCACTGCTTTGGTTGAGATTGAGGTGATACGTCCCGCGCGGGCTGACGATAACATTCCTGAACTGCCTTTAGGGCGAGGAACGACGACGGTGACATGGAGCGCTGCGGAACTTCAGCTAAACATTGGTGGCCCCGAAATTGGCGTTCCCGGACAACCGCTGAATTACTTCGCTACCGTCGCCAATACGGGAGACCTGAACGCGGAGAACGTAGTGCTTAGCGTCGTCGTACCACCTGGAATGGTTCTACAAGCTCCCAACATAAAACCGACCAGCCAAGCCAATGGGGCTCTCCTTTGGGAATCGGGACCGCTCATGCCACGTCAGGCTTTTGACATCAGTTTTAATCTGGTCGCACAGACGGCATTGGATGCCCAAATTCGCTTTGAAGCGACCGGTGCACCCAACCTTAGGCAACAAAAAGCCGTTCGCACTCTCGTACAACAGCCACAAGTATCTCTGCAAATTGCTCCACGACAGAACGTGAATCAAATTGAAGTGGGCAATGACGCAGTCTTTGACATCTTGGTCACCAACAATGGAAACGAAACGATCAACGACATAGTCGTTGCGTTGCAAAGCGATCCTGGTCTGCAACACGCTCGATCCAACTCGAATGCGTTGGATCAAGTCATCGGGTTTTTGAACCCTAAACAAAACCAAAAAATCGAAGGAGTTTTTCGCGTTGATCGCGAAGGGGAATTGAACGTCAAAGCAACCGCTCAGTCGCTCGGCCAAATTCTGGCGACTCAGACTACATCCGTTCGTGGGCTACCAGCCACGCCGAAACGTCCTTCGCTCAGTCTGCAAATCAACAACGATTCACGCCAATCCACCATTCCGGTCGGCGCGGAAGTAACCTTGAGCTGGTTTGTCGTCAACACAGGGCCAGTCGCCTTGCGTACCCCCGTCATCTCCATGCAACATAGTCCGAATCTAGAAGTGACCGCGCTAAGTCAAGACGGAAACTACCAGATCGAGCGTCAGTTGGGGCAATGGAGACTGGCTGATCTGCAACCCGGTAGCCGGGTGCAACTTTCCGGTCGATTCCGTGGAGTAACGGCAGGTGCACAGTCGAGCGTTGACGTTGCAGTAGAAACAGCGGACGGGATCAACGATAGGCAGACAATAGCCATCAACGTTGGCAATGTTCCGTCAGGCTCCGACGTGTTGCCAAGCAACTTGAATGCACAGCCTGGTGGACCTCTCAACAAACCTGCGTTATCTCTCAACGACCCATCGGAAAAGCGTTTGAGCATTACGATTCAACCGGTCAGCAATTCCATTCGCATGGGGGATGTTGGGACTTACGAGATCAGGATTGAGAACCTCATCAACAAGCCTGACCAACGCGTGGCTCTGAGCATCTTGACACCCAAGGGGATGGTATTGAAGTCGATTCGGGCCAAGGACTTGCAGTACAAACTTTCCAGCAATGATCGCCAGATAGACATGGAACCGATCAAATATTTCCGGCCCAACGATACTTTTTCGTGTGTGGTGCAATTGCGTCACGATGAGGTTTCATCGGGCGAGTTGATAGCGTCTGTTACTAGTTTGGGACAAACCATACCGGTCACGAAGAGCCTGAGCATTCAAGTGCTGCCACGCTGAGTAGCAGCGGTTGAGGGTTGAGGAGTGATGGAGTGATGGAGGGGAGGAGGTGAGGAGTAACGGAGTTTTGGAGTTTTGGAGTGATGAATTGCCAGGGGGCGTTGAAAAGCCCTGAAGCATTCTTTCTTGTGTTTCGCTACCACTGGCTTCATGCCAGTGGGGCGATAATTGGCAGCTACTTGTGGAAGCAGCGTTTCTCGCATCAAAACGTGGCTCCCACCGAGTAAACTCGGTGGAGAGCTCGAACCGAATGATCATGCCTGTAGCCGCCAATTGCTGCCTCCGTCGGGACGAGCCCGAACGGAAGGCGTAATGTCAAATAGCGTGCCATTTCATTGATCAAATGCTTCACAGCGGCGGGGCGTCACAGAGCGCCGCTGCCAAGTTTCTTCAAGATGCTCTCGATGAGAGGAACGAGTTGGCTTTGGGCTTTCCGAGACCAATCGAGCACCTCTTCGTGGTCCGTCACCGATTGCAAATCAGGGGTGGCAACATTGGTCACGATTGAGAAAGCCAAGACCTTAAGTCCGAGCTGATTCGCCAGAAGCACTTCGGGAACGGTGCTCATTCCAACCATGTCCGCCCCCAGCTTAGCGAACATTCGGTACTCAGCACGTGTTTCGTAATTTGGGCCGAGCGTTGCTAGATACGTCCCGCGTGCCAATGCAAATCCTTGCTGGATTGCAAGCTGTTCCGCTATGGATAGCAGGCCGGAATCGTAAGGATTGCCAACTCGATGGGGCATCCCCAGACCGGCCGCTCCGCCCCGTGCTTCGGTCGCGTTGATGCCACTGCGATTCATCCAGTCAATGTGGTTATCGATCAAGACGACTTGCCCGCTATGAAATCGCGGATTGATACCTCCAGAAGCGTTTGACACGATTACCGACTCAATGCCCAGAGCATGCATGCAACGAAGTGGGAAAGTTGCTTTGGATGCAGTCCAGCCTTCGTAAAGATGCGCGCGACCTTGCATGGCTACGACAGGAACTCCACTAAGGGAGCCCAAGACGAAATTTCCGGCATGGCCAGGCACGCGAGACTGAGGGAAGCCTGGAATCTCACCATAAGGTATGCGAAATGCCTTTTCGATGCGTTCTGCAAGCAGTCCCAATCCGCTCCCGAGTATCAACCCGATTCGCGGTTGAAAGCCATTGCAGCGTTGCGAAATGATTCTGCACGCATCGGCTATCGAAGATTCCTCCACTCGTTGCTCCAAAGACAAAATGTTAGACCCTATTGTCGCCTTTCGCTCCGCGAAAGTGCGCCCAAGGGTTCGAATGGGAGAGCGAGGCTCCTGCCGAGCTAGCGCCGCATTGGTTCGGCAGGAGCCTCACCCTCCCGAGTAATGAATTGGTTGGTCAAAGTCATGTGAAAATGTTTACAGGGATGGCCTCTCCCACCCGTTATAAACAATGCTTCCGCTCGCCCTATGGCACTCGCAGAACCCTAGCAATAGCTTTGGATGCATAACATGAAATTCTAGCAACTCGCACGCCGGTCGTAAACTCAGGTGCTTGCCAATTGCACTCCAACCCTCCACCACTCCCCCACTCCACCACTCCACCATTCCCCTACTCCAACTCTCCCCCACCCACCCACTCCCAAGCGAACCATCCCGAACGGTATACTGTCTAGTCGTGACTAGGCATCCACCATCCAACCTCGGCACGCATGCGGGCTTATGAGTCATCCAACATCGATCCCACTTTTCGCACTCGTCGAGACGATCGAGACCGAGTTGTGCCGAGCTAAGCTTTTGCCGCCACTTTCCCTTCAAGTGGTGACGAATTCTTGGCCACAAGCCCGGCAACGCTTGCTGAAGGGACTCCGAAAGCACATTCGACGCATTCCGCCTGCGCATTGGGCGCAATGCCGTCCTATGCACTCCCCTGAACATCGGATTGTCAAGGTGACCCTCAATCCTGGCAAAGACGACTTCCTTTGGGAAAGCCCGATCGAAGTGGATGTCGATTTGTTTTCGTGGTCGATCGCAGGTTCGAATCGGCAGTGGTTGTGCCCAGCCTTGGACTCCGTCGTCGTTACATCCGAGGCAGAAGTGACGGATGCGTTTTTGATTCTTCAAGTCAAGAGCATGATGGCTCGTATCCACGACTCGTGGGAGCTAGAGCAAGTTGTGGAGACCTTCGGCGATCGGAAGTTTCGAATAAGTGAGCTAGCTCGCTGGACCACGCGAGAAATTACCGACGCCTATTCGGACCGTTCGAAGGGGGCCAAGAGGATTAAGCTAAATGCTCTGCGATCGGTCGCTACCCGAATCGTGACTTGGAAACATTCTCCGACATACGAACAACAAGAGACGATTTCGCAATTGGATGAATTGTTGTTGTGCCCTAGTCCACAAAGCGTCTTGCTCGTGGGGCCGGCTGGCGTCGGGAAAACAGCGATTGTTTTCGAATGGGCGCGCACGCTTCCCGGGCTAGAATTTACGGCAAACGGTGAAGTTTCCGTATCGTCTTCCGAGAAATCGACCGAGTCGCTACTGTCGTCGCACGGGGCCTGTGATGTATGGGCGACGACTGGCTCCCGGCTTGTGTCCGGGATGACATGCATGGGAATGTGGCAAAAGCGCTGTCATCAAGTTGTTCGTGAAGCCCACGAGGCCAAGATCATCTTGCACGTTGGGTCGCTCGTCGAGCTTGTTGAGTCAGGCAAGATCAATGGCCAACCTGGAGTCGCCACCCTGTTGCGAAGTGCGATCGACAAGGGAAAGCTTTTGGCGATTGCGGAATGCACTCCCGACCAATTGGCCGTCGTGCAGCGAGAAGATCCCATTCTCTTGCGATGCTTTACCAAGCTGGAAATCAACCCACCCAATGAAAAGTCTTTGTCGATCATCCTGCGAAAAACAGGGCAGTATTTGACAGCGGAAAAAGCGTTGACGGCAGGCCCCCCTAAACGAAAACGAACAGCACCAAGCGAGCGGAATGTGGCGGTCGTAAATTTGCCCGATAGCGCAGGGACTTTGTTTGACGCCTCGGCGATCGATGAGTTGATTCGTTTGCATCAACGCTTCAGTACTTATTCGGCCATGCCCGGGCAACCTATCAGTCTAATGCGCAGTATGATCGAGGTTTGGCCCGAGGGCAAACCCATCACAGACACGGACATCACCCGCCGATTTTCAGACGATACCGGCTTGCCACTCTTTCTGTTAGACGACTTAATTCCTTTGGAAAGCGAGCGGATCCGTGCGGAACTTGCGGCGAACGTCATTGGTCAACCAGAACCAGTCGAGTATTTGGTTCGGTTGATAACGATGCTCAAAGCACGCTTGAATCGTACGGATCGACCGTTGGCCTCTCTCTTATTGATTGGGCCAACCGGGGTCGGAAAGACGGAGACCGCGAAAGCCTTGGCCAAACTGTTGTACCGAGACCAAGGCCGAATGATTCGCATCGATATGAGCGAGTACTCACAGCCATGGTCCGCGATTCGACTGATTGGCTCGACCAGAGAAGGGGACGGAGCCTTGACCAGTCCGATCCGCGATCAACCTTTTTCAGTGGTTCTGCTCGATGAGTTCGAAAAATGCCATCCATCGGTGCTGGATCTACTCTTGCAAGTCTTGGGAGAAGGCCGATTGACCGATTCGTTGGGGCGGATTGCCGATTTCCGAAACGCCGTCATTATCATGACGAGCAACCTCGGCGTCGACACATACCAGGGACAGCCGTTTGGGTTCGGAGAGAATGAGAACAATGCCTACGATCACTTCTTGAGAGAAGTTCGTCGCCACGTTCGACCTGAGTTTCTCGGTCGCCTTGATCAGATCATTCCGTATCGACCGTTGCCGATCGAGGTGGTTCGCAAGATTGCGGACCGCGAATTGGTCGAAGTTTCCAAGCGGCGTGGCGTTCGCTACCACAAGATTCGTTGGGAGGTCGAATCGTCGGCCCGCGATGCGCTCGCAAGCTTGGGCTACGATCCGGTTTACGGTGCGCGTCCACTGCGTCGCGTGATTGAACGTAACATTGTTATTCCGTTGGCAGACTGCATGCACAAAAGCGGTACGGACTCGAGGCCAACCGTTTCCTTTGTTGTCGACGAAACAATCGACTCCGCAAAGCCAAGCATTCTCGCTCGATCGACGGCGGGCGGCAGGGCAAACTTCGTCGATCCATCGGATAATGAAAATCAAAAACGGCTATTGGATTTTCTCCGTGATTTGCGATACCGAGCGAACTTGTTGATTCGATCTGAGTCGTTCCATGCGATCGAAAACAACGTCGAACGTATCTCGCGGCAAATCGAGCGCATGCGTAAGACGATGCGTCGGCTTACAAGCCCGCGTCGAAAGAGAACGGCTATGAATAGATTGCAGGTTTTGCGTCAAGAATTTGGAGTAGCCACCAAAGCGATCGAACATGTCGACAACGTGGTGCGATGCATCGAACAGCTCCACCAAACGATGATTGTCCAATGGCATGCACAAGGGCTACTCGAGACGCGAGCGACGATGATGCAAGCCACCACGCTCAGCAATCAACTGAAGGCGCAGTTGATTGGCATTAGGAAAGATATCCAGCAGCCTCCTGGGCAACAGAGTCTTGTCCTTTTGTGCAATCCAATCAACGCTGCGAAACCGCTTTGGCAAGCATACGAACGGCTTGCACGTCTGAACGGTTGGCGAATCGTGTTGTTCGGTCTTGCCCCTTACGCTCCACTTTGGGATCCGCTGTCCAAAGCGTTTTTGGAACGCCAGGCCGAAAGTCGCAAAATCGTTGAGATTCCAAAAACACGCGAGCCAGCATTTCGGTTGTTGAGGTCGGCCGCAGACCCTTTGCATCCCAAGACCAAAGAGATCGATGTGTTCCGCTTCGATTCGTGGAAGGGGCTAGATGCTGTCGGCGACCATTTTTGCGGCATTGCAATTCAAGCGGATCAAGGGGACATTGCGACTTGGTTAGGTGCAGAGGAAGGGGTTCATCACTTTCTTTCAGCCTCGCCTGAAGGGAACAAACGTCATCGCGCCAGGGTCCTCCTGGTTCCCGGACGATTGTTCCATTGGGAACCCTTTGCGGGATGGAATGAGCCCCCCTCACTTCCAAGCCGCGATCCACGGCGCACATTTTATGCGAGCGAGAATCGACTTGTAAGCCATCTCGTTCGCCATGAGGTTCTGGTTTCCTCGAACGATCCGATTGCAGACTGGGTGGAGATGATTCAGCACGAAGGAGACACCATGCTCTGGAAATCGATTGGATATTCGCCGGTTCCGGGCAATGCGACATTCGGCCAAGAGATGGCTTCGCCCTCACAAGGAGTGCGTTAAGACATGCAACTAACCATTGCCATCTTAGTCACCATGCAGCGAATCGATGGCTTACCTCGCTACTTCGCTCAGACTGTGTGTCCACCGCTTTGCACCGCGTCGGATGCACTGCTCAAAACAGCTTTGCAACGACTTTCCAACGAAGTTCGTAAACGGCTACAGTCCTGGGTCGATCGCGGTCAAACTCACGCAGTGTCGGCCTGGCTTTACGACCCACAGACGGACGTCCAGCTTTTTAAAGAAAAGCTCACTCTTCGCGACCGCACCCTAAGCCTTAAGACCATTTTGATGGTACATCCAGCTCTAGGTGGTTCTGTAGTCATTGCCCCATTATTGGATGATTTGCGATTTCAAAGGGACCCGAAAGAAGCCTTAACGGTTCAGGCTACACGGTTGCTTACGAAATGGTGCGAGCAAAGGATCAAGGACGACGAGTCGGTAGATCTGAAGAGCCTCAGTATTACGGGTGACGCGTGGGTTGAGCCGCTCGATATCGTATTGTCGATGGCGGAGACCAAGAAAAAGAAAAAGAAAGGGCTCATTGGAGCATTGCTTGGGCAATCCAATCCAGGTGGTGCCGAATCGCTCCAACGCGTTGGTCGTTGTCTCGACGCATTTCGATCCGATCGATGTAAAGTATTCGGTCGAGAGAGCGAAACGGATCGCCTATATCAGCTGCTCGGTTCAAGCCGTAATCAAGGAGTGGCGTTGGTGGGTCAGGCATCCGTCGGGAAGACAGCTATTCTCGAAGAAGTCGTTCGAAGAAGATCGCTCGAGCGAAAAAATAAGCGGCGCCACTGCGAACAAGTGTGGTTGATTTCACCTAGTCGGGTCATCAGTGGCATGTCGTATTTGGGGCAATGGGAAGAGCGTTGGCTCTCGATTCTCAAGGAAGCGTACCGCAGGGATCATGTGCTCTACTTCGACGACCCAATCAGTCTCTACACCGCGGGTATTACTCGCGATAGCCAAATGTGCATGGCCGATGTTCTCAAATCCTTCGTTGCAGAGCAGCCGATTCGAATCGTCTTTGAGATGACCCACGAAGCCTTGTCTATCTTGCGGCGAAAAGACAGGTCGTTGGTCGATCCCATGATTCCGCTTTCCATCGACGCGATGAACGAATCGCAAACACTCGAGACCCTCATTGAGGTGGTAAGTCAGATCGAAGCGGATACGCAGTGTTTCTTTCATCCCAGTTTGCTACCGACGATGATCGACTACTCGGCGACGTTAGCGCCACAGCTCTCGTTGCCAGGTAAAGCTATTACACTTGCTCGGGGGCTTGCGCATCAAGCTACATCACAGGCAATCCAAGCAGAGTCGGTCGTAGTGATGAACGGCGAACCAGACGAAGAAAGCGATGCGAAGCGGTTTGTCTCGCGAAGCATGACGACTGAGGACCTGGATCGATTCGTGGAGGAGCGAACGGGACTTCGATTGTCGTTGCGGCAGGGGACCGTCAGCATTAAGCAGCTTGAAACCGCTCTTTCTAAAATGATCGTTGGCCAAGAGCCAGCAGTGAAAGTACTGTCGCGTTATGCACAGCGCTCGCTGCAGGGGCTCCAACCGGTAGACCGTCCGCTCGGGGTGTTTCTGTTCATGGGGCCAACGGGCGTAGGCAAAACTGAGTCGGCAAAAGCATTGACGCGATTGTTGTTTCTTGACGAGTCGCGAATGGTGCGGATCGATATGAATGAGATCGCTTCGGCCAGTGCCGCCGAAGGGCTGATCGGCACGTTCGAACAGCCAGATGGAAGGCTTCCGTCCGCGTTGCGAAGACAACCGAATTGCATTCTCTTGTTGGACGAAATTGAAAAAGCGCATCCAGACGCACTCGACTATTTGCTACAAGTCATGGGGGAAGGTCGATTAAGCGACGCATGTGGCCGAGCCGTCGATTTTCGAAATGCGTTCATCATCATGACGAGCAACCTTGGTTCGGTAGAAAGCTCACAATCGCTTGGATACGAATCTCAAGATTCGCTCGCCGGGGAGATGCAGCGAGAGACGATTTACCAACGAACAGCCAAACGTTTCTTCCGACCGGAATTCCTGAATCGCTTGGATGAAATCGTGGTCTTTGGCCGACTGGAACGCAGCCACATGCGTCACATCGTCGATCATCATTTAGGGGCACTGAAACGCCGCGATGGGCTCTCGCGTCGGCGCATGTTCCTACAGGTGGATGACGAGGCAACTCAGTGGATCATCGAACGGGGATACGACACTGCTTTAGGAGCGAGGGCTATCAAACGAGCTATAGAGCGGGAGGTGACACAGCCGCTTGCGGATCAGCTTGCCGCGTGCCACATTGAGAATCCTGTGTGGACGCGACTCCGCATCGCGAACGGATCGATCCAGTGCGATACCCATGAGTTGCGCATCCTTCCAACGCGAATGCTCCCGCCAGAACCTGAAACCGAGGCGTGCTTAACCATAGCGAAAGCCTGTGTCGAACGCATTCGGCACCAGTTATTTGAACGCTCCCCTGCGAATCCAGAAGCGCGTCATCGTTTAAACCAAGTCGACTACTATTCGATTCACAGCGCGTTGATGGAAGCTTCCGATTGCCTGAAAGAGCTTACGGAGCGGCATAAAATCGGCAAAGAGACCGTGATTGCACCCATGCAGCCATCGATCAAGACGACGGCCGGTAGAATCTCGCACAGTCGAAATCACCGAGCCGTCAGTCCCGAGGAAATCACGCGTGAGGAACGCAAATCGGATCTCGATTTGCGAGAAGGCATCATGGAATCCGGTGCTAGAGCGTCTATTCGGAGCGACCCCACATCGCCCAACCGCAAATTGATGCGTTTGTTGGCCATAGCCGACATGATGTTGAAGCGGATCGATGAGCCCTCACGCTGGCTCGTGCGCGTGCGATTCCTCAATCCACCGGGCGAACACTCCATAACTGGCATTGAAAAGAAGAGTCGCAGCCAGATGTTGCTTTCCTTGAATGCCTTTCCGGTTCAATTGACTGCATGGTTAGGTGATCTGTTGCAGGGGCTTCAGTATTCGGTCCACTTTCAGGAAGGTCGTGCGGTTGCGATAGTCGAGGGGGCGAGTGTCGGTGGATTGCTAATGCAATTGCAAGGAACCTATCAGGTCGCTGGGGATTACGGCATGGAGCGATTGTTGCTAATCGAAGCCAAGACAATCGACGATGGAATTCAACTCGAGGATCGGAGTGCCTGTGATCAAGAAGCAGGACGATTCACAAACCAGGCAGACGGCTTTCCAAACTCCGAATATTGCGGACGCGATGGCTGGACAATCATTCGGGGGCAGATCGACGACTGGATCCAAGACTTTCGGACCGGTCGGCGAATACCGCTCAAGTTCAGTCACGAATGGCAAGCCTGGTTGTTAGATCAATTGCCACTACCACAGGAATTTACCTAAAAAACGTAGCACAGGCTGCCAGCCTGTCTTCAAGCAAACTGGACCAGCAAACGACCAGTCCTAAAAAAACCAGAACTCCAAAAACTATGTTCTATCAATCCCCCATTCTGATTAGTTGCCGCGAAGACGGCTTGATTGTGGCCACGTCTGTCATCGAGGAGTCGGTTCAAGCGGTCGCGCACACTCGATCCCACGCCAAGAAGTTGCTTGAGCGGCGAATGCGCAAGCTTCTGGAGTGCAGTTGCATAAGGCTTGATAAGTTCAAGTCGGTCGTATTGGACAAGCGTTCATTCCCCGCTCAGCCGATGCACATGCAACGGCGTCGTAGATATCCAGCGGGGCCGACCGTGACCGTTCCGGTACGTTACGTGAAGATCGTTGACAATTGGGACAAACTGTTCTGCATCTTGCCCGATTTCGGGATCCATTTCTATTGCCCTATTGAGGCGGATTTCGATGCGATGTTGCAGGAGACCGTACGGTCGATGCTTGCGTCCATTAGCCCCGAGAAGATGGTATTGTGTTGGCCTCCAAATACGACGGAACTCGATTGGTTGCGAGTGAAGCTCAAAGCGAAATCGAGAGGAAGTCGCGGTCCTGATTTCGAGACTCTGTCCGCTGTGGCCGAACCGCTAGGTAAGACGCGTCGACCACTTCTGCTGGCCGACATTCGCGAATCCGAATTGCGTCAAATTCGCGAAAATTTGCTCTATTCCAATTGCCTATTGGTAGGAGAAACGGGCGTTGGCAAAACGACCCTGATGCATATCGCAACGCGGGACGTTTTCCAGAGACTGCGAATGGAAGCAAGGCAAGCCAAAGAGCGGACAATATCCAGTCCCAAGTTCTGGCTTACCAGCGCCAGTCGATTGATTGCTGGCATGCGGTACTTGGGGCAGTGGCAGGAGAGATTGGAACGCATGGTTGCCGAGCTAAGCGAAGTGCAGGGTGTTTTGATTGTGGAGAATCTTCGCGATTTGATTACGATCGGAGGCCAATCGCCGACCGAGTCGTTGGGTGCGTTTCTCGTTCCTTACCTACGAACGGGGCAACTGCGAATGGCCTGCGAGGCCACACCAAGTCAAGTGGAATACTGCCAGCGATACTTGCCTGGCCTGATCGATCAAATGGCAATTGTTCGCATCGAACCACTTCAAGCGAAGGCGGAAACGGACCTGGTTCGATACGTGTTGAGCCAAACTTGGGAGGTGCCAATTGCCAACGTCGACATGGAATTGTCGACTGCAATTCAACGTCTGTGTCGACAGTTCCTGACCAGCCGTCCAGCTCCAAGTGCGTCGATTGCATTTGTGGAACAATGGCTTGGTAAGTTGCGCAGTCGTTTGAAGACGTTGACGGCAACGGATGGCTCGAAAGGGCTTCGCGGAGACGCAAGCTGTTTGACAACCGACAACGCCATCGAGGAGTTTTCACGCTGGACAGGTCTGCCGCAATCGCTATTACGCGATCAAGAATTGCTCGAGCGAGAGACCGTGGTCAGCGC
>JANMLD010000098.1:0-7655 GCA_031372345.1 Pirellula sp. | reverse complement strand
TCGCGATGGCGCGAATGTGACGCTCATGGACGACTCGCTTGTTCAGCCCAACGGGATCGTTGGCGACTCGAAGCGACGACTACTCTTCGTCGCGGACATCGGCGACTCCAAGACCTATCAATACACGATTGCCAACGACGGAACTCTGGTTGACCGCAAGCTGTTTTGCTCAAGCGGGTCGGATGGTATGACCATCGACGATCAAGGAAACTTGTACCTGACAGGCAAGAAGGGAGTCATGGTCTACAATAAGGATGGAAAAGAGATCCAGGTGATCTCCGTGCCTGAGAATTGGACTGCCAACGTTTGCATTGGCGGCAAGGATCGCAAGACCCTGTTTATCACCGCCTCGGATTCGCTATATCGCGTTCGCCTGAAGCATGCGGGACTGAGCAATTGAGCAGTGCCGCAGCCAAGAAATGCCCGATCACCATCCGGCGGTGAAATGCCCCCGAGTTTTACTCGGGGGATATTTACCATCCCTCTAGATAGATGGTCAAAACCCCTGGCGTGAAGCCAGGGGCATGAAGAAACGCACTGAAAGGGAAACCATAGGGCTGCCCCGATTACACCTTCGTGAAACGCGCCCGATAGACCGGCAAGCCATTGCGTCGGGTACGCCGCTCAAAGTGCGTGAGATAGTCCATGTCGTGTGCGGAGGGAGGTTCGCTAACGAAAAACGGACCTTTGAGCTTCGTCACTTGATCTATCAGTTCTAGCGTCGATTCGTAGTAGTCCAGCACGTCGGTCCAGAAATGAAGCGATCCAGACGGCTTGAGCGTCCGTTCAATGTTGCAAAGTGTTTTTTCGTTGAGCACGCGTCGCTTTTTGTGTTTCGACTTCCACCAAGGGTCTGGGAAGTACACATGGATTGCATCCAGCGAGCAGTCGGCTACGTCTTGGTCTAGAACCGCCACCGCATCGCAGGCGAAGAACTTTGCATTCAGAAGACCGGTCTTTTCGACGCGGGCTTGGCATTCCAGTGCATACTTCGCGGCCAGCTCCAATCCTACGAAGCGACGGCTTGGCGTTCGATTGGCAGCGTTGGTTAGGAAAAGCCCCTTCCCGGAACCAATTTCGAGTTCCATTGGTATTTCTGTTTTTACCCAGTTTAAAAAAACAGCGTGATCCTCTTCGCGAAAGTAACGACCTCGCATGAAGTGCTGCTGCGGCTTCATTGCATCGTCCGATTCTTCGTCCGTTTCGTCTTCGGCTCCTTTTACCTCGGCTTCACACGTGGATTGATTTGCGGTTAACGGTCGAATTTCAGGCAATGACAGTGCCGCCGCAGTGCTTTCCTCGCTAAGAGGTGGGTTTTTCGGCTGAGAGATGAGTGGGTCGTGTTGCATACCAAATTCATTGGGTTATAACCGGTTGGTTGTGTGACTTTCAAAATCCAAGGATAAGCAAATTCCGCGACACCGATAGGCTACTGGGGGAGTGAACTGGTTGAATTCCCCACTCGAGCATTGGTCCAACCCTGAGCTTCACTAGTTCCCACTTGAAAAAAGGTCTCCCGCGATGACTGTCGACCCAACCCAACTGTCCGAACAAACGCTTGCGACGTCACCGAGCGAGCCGAGCCGACGGACCTTTTTAAAAGCAACGGCGGCAACCTCCGCGATCGCCAGCACGACGAGTTTTCTCAATCGAAGTGTTCATGCAGCCGGCAGCGACATCATCAAAGTCGGCTTGGTGGGTTGCGGTGGCCGCGGGATGGGCGCCGCCAAGGACAATATGTCAGCCGACGCAGGTTGCCGTTTGACCGCCATCGCAGAAGTGTTTTACGATCGCATGGAAGCCGGGAAGGATCAATTGAAAAAGTCTCTCGGTAGCCAATACGAGGTTCCAGAGGAGCAGTGTTTCTCGGGATGGGAAGCGCTTGACAAAATACTGCAGACGGACATCGATGTCGTTTTGTTAGCGACTCCGCCCGGCTTTCGACCAGCACAGATGGAAGCGGCTGTCAAAGCGGGTAAGCACGTGTTTTGCGAGAAACCAGTCGCGGTTGACCCGTCCGGAGTGCGACGCGTTATGGCCGCATCCGCGCTAGCCGAATCGAAGCGGCTTTGTGTCGTATCCGGGCTTTGTTGGCGCTATGACTATGGAGTGAAGGCGACCATCGAAAAAATTCAGTCCGGTGCGATCGGCGACATCATTTCGATCCAAGAGAACTATTTAACAGGCACACTTTGGATTCGGACACCTAAACCCGAATGGACCCCCATGCACAACCAAGTTTTGAATTGGTTGTACTACACTTGGCTGAGCGGCGATCATTATGTCGAGCAGTTCATTCACTCGCTCGACAAAGCCATGTGGCTTCACAACGATGTCCCACCAGTCCTTTGCTACGGTATGGGCGGACGCCAAGTGCGTACGCAACCTGAGTACGGTGAGATCTATGACCATTTCTCTGTTGTGTATGAATGGGCCGATGGAACCCGATGCTTTGCCTCCACTCGACAGATGGCTGGATGCTTCAGTCAGACCGAGGACTTTATCTACGGAACCAAGGGGACTGCACGTGTCCTGGCCAACGAGATCAAGGGTGAAACGAATTGGAAATTCGAAGGCAAGAAGCCGAGCATGTATCAACTCGAGCACGTCGCTCTCATGAAAGCCATTCGTGATGGCAAGCCGATCAATAATGGCGACTACATGTGCAAGAGCACTCTCATGGCCATCATGGGACGCGAAGCTGCCTATTCAGGCCAGATCATTAAATGGGACGATGTATTGGCAAGCGAATTGAAGCTGGGGCCGGATAGGCCGGATTGGGGACCAGCACCGGAAGTCGATATCCGAATGCCTGGCAAATACAAGTTCATCGACGCATGAGATTCGATACCGAGTCCACCATCTGCGCCATCGCAACAGGCGCGGAGGGTGCCTTCCGCGGTGCGATCCGAGTTTCAGGTCCCGATTCGTTGGCTGTGGTTGCAAGCGTTTGCGGCCACGGTTCCAGTCACCCCTGGCGTATGTCGCGAGCTACGCGATTGCAGCAAACGATCGAATTGCCAACGCTTGGCTCCATCGACGTGGATGTTTTTGTTTGGCCAGATGGACGGAGTTATACTGGCCAGCCGTCGGTCGAATTGCATTGCTTGGGTAACACCATCATTTTGCAATCGATACAGTCCCGCCTGATTGAAGAGGGGGCGGTCCTGGCACAACCAGGCGAGTTTACGTTACGAGCGTTTTTGGCAGGACGACTGGATCTCACGCAATGCGAGGCCGTGCTGGGAGTCATCCATGCCGCCAACGATCGAGGTCTCAACGTAGCCTTGTCGCAACTTGCTGGCGGACTTTCCGAGCCACTTAGTCGATTGCGAACGTCGCTGGTTGATTTGCTCGCCGATATCGAAGCTGGGTTGGATTTTGTCGAGGAGGACATCTCATTCATCAGCCAGTCGCAAATCATCATTCGACTCGAGGATGCCATCGGTGTTGTGAATGACTTACTCGCTCAGATGGAAGCCCGTGCTGCACAGACAGTTCAATTGCAAGTCGCCATTGTAGGCCCGCCGAACGCAGGCAAGAGCTCTCTGATCAACGCCATGGCCAAACGCCATATCTCAATCGTCAGTCCTGAGCCGGGCACGACGCGTGATTATGTTCGGTTGCGTTTGGACCTGGGCGATGCCATTGTTGACATTTTGGATACAGCGGGACTTGAAGAGGCGGACGGTGAAACGCCGCGAGACCTGGCACAGGGCTTCACCAGTCAGCAAATCGACAACGCGGACCTTGTTTTGTACTGTTTATCCGTGACGGATTCGCAATCCCAGGAATGGCAGGCGGAACAGGGCCATGCCTCAACTTGGCTGGTTCACACGAAGTGCGACCTCGAATCCTGTGGTCGTAAGCCGACACGAAAATACGAACGCGAGTTTTCGATCAGTACGCTGCACAGTACAAGCGTAGACCGTATTTCGAACGCACTACGAGAGTGGGCAGCAGCAAAAATGGAGACGGTCAATCAGGTCGTTCCACTCACGGCGGCTCGATGCAAAGCTTCGCTTAGCAACGCGGTTCAAGCATTGTCGCATGCTAAAGAAGCGGCTGAGTTTCAGCGAGGAGACGAAGTGATTGCCAGCGAGATACGACTGTCGCTAGAAGAAATTGGACTGGTGGCAGGCACCGTTTATACGGACGACATTCTCGACGCGCTCTTCAGCCGTTTTTGTATCGGCAAATAAATCGTTCGAGGAATTCCTAACTGAGCCCGTATCTCGTTTAACCACGAGACGCAGGTTTTGAAGCTGCACGTTTAGATGTATTACGGGCCAAAGGCCCAACCATTTGCCTAGCCCAGGCCAACGGCCTGGGTGACACGCAAACACGCCATTCGTTAGGGCTGAAGGCCCGGCAATTTGAAAATCGGACGGGCCTTCAGCCCTGAAATAATTGCTTTTTTGCCTAGTAGCCCCGGGCGTTGGCCCGTTGGCCTGGGCTCACTACATGGCCTTCGGCCCTAATCACAATAGCGCAACTTCAAAAACCTTTGGCGACGGACGCACCTACGGCGTCAGAAACAAATAGTGCCCATCAACTTCTTTTTGACTCGCCGCATTGGACAATTTCTCTTTCACGAATTCTCGCATTCCATCGTTGAAAAGGTATTTGCATCGCTCCAGTCCCTCGACGGTATACAGGCGCTTAAAATAATCCTTCCGGCTGTTGATGTCCGACAGACCCTGGTTCGACTCTTGGTCCAAGAAGTCGTATTGCGATTGCACAAGCTGTTCAAGCGATTTCACTTCTGCGGTAATTGCCTCGAAGATACTTTTTCGAACATCCTGTTCCGTTGGAGCGCCGATCTGCTCCCATTTTCCAATCCATTGTCGACGTTGTTGAAGTTCTCGCTTGATGATCTTAAGCATGCGAGGATCAGTACTGACGGCAACGTGGTCGAATTCGTGTCGTAGCAATCTCGATTCCCAAGGCGAAGACGGGGCGAAGTTGGACTGAATGCATATGGTGTGATCCAGCCTGACTTTCGGTTGGTCGATCCAAGCCATGATCTTGGCCTGCCAAACGTGTGACTCTTGGTCATAACCGAGCATTTGGTGGCGGAATTTGAAATCGTAGTCAACGTTGAATTGAAAGAGGGTTAATGCGGTCTTGCCAGATTTCCGAATGCGGTCATCGTCTACGACAATTTTAACATTGCCACGATCGACCAATCGCACGAACTCTCCGGGGGCGGTGGCCAACCACGGATGGGCTTTGCCAGATTGGGCGAAAACTTGATGCGAGGTCGGATCAAACAACGAACAAACGGCGACTAGCAAAAAGCGATAGAATTGTTTTGGATACCGGAAAAGCTGCATTGATTTTACACACGTTGTGGCGTGTGCCCTTGGGAGACAATCCCATTGTCTCAGAACGTGGCGGATGCTGCCAGCATCCGCACAGCGACTCTGGTTCTAATCGAAGCTTGCATCAGAACTGGTTTTCAAAATCAGGGCTGGCGCTTTGGAGCTGGAGACGCAGGGCGGAAACAGTTTGGAAAACTGTTCTACACTGCCTCCCGGAATGCGAAGGTATCCCCTGAAGACAAGAATCGAATCTCTGCGTCCCACTGTGACTCTGTGGTTCCGTACTTTTCGGCATTCGGTTTGTTTGGGTCTAGGGCTCGATTGTGCTGAGAACAAAGTACCAGCCCTACCGGCGGGTTCTCACCGGGACGGGTCCAGTGCTCGACCGCATATCCGAGATACAACATCATTTGACCTGCATCGGCATGCGTGAACTTGCCTAGCTTCAAGTCGATCACGACCAGGCATCGAAGCACCCGGTGAAAAAAGAGCAAATCAATACGGTACCATTCGTCGTCGATTCGCAAGCGTCGTTGACGTCCGACAAACGTGAAATCGCCCCCTAGCTCCAACAGGAAAGTCTCCAAATGCTCGATCAATGCGTTTTCGAGATCGCTTTCCGAGTATTCGTCCTTGAGTCCCAGAAATTCCAGAATTAGTGGGTCTTTGATTTCTTGCTCTGCGGTCAGCAAGTCGCCAGACTCTGGCACACTTCCCTTTTCGAGCATGGCCATTTTGTTTTTTGACGCAAGCGTGCGTTCAAAGAACAAGGTACTAATTTGTCGATCCAACTGGCGAACACTCCAACCACCTCGCAGTGCTTCGGTCTCGTAGAACTTGCGAGCATCGGGATTGGCCACTTTTAAAAGCAGAACATAGTGAGACCAAGGTAGCGGAAAACGGGCCGCGATTTGACTGAGGTCGACTTTTCCAGATCCTGTCTGGAAAGTTAGGTTCTCTTGCGATTGCGAGGAAACGGTCTGTTCTATTTTCGCTTGGTCGGATTCTGCAGACAGTGTCTTCAGAATCTTCCTAGGTGATTGATCCGTAGGTGTCTGGACTTTCGAAACGTCTCCCAGAATTGCGCACAACGACTGCGTTTTTTCCATAGAAACAGATTTGGCAGACACTGTCTGCCAAATCTGCCACCCCAAGTAAAACGCACGCATTTGCCTCAAATTGCGAGCAGAATAGCCCCGTCCAACTCGATCGGATAAATCTGAAGACAAACGTTCGATAATAGAATCGCCATACTCTGCTCGTGATTTTCCGCCTTGCTCGCACTCAACAATCTTTCGACCAACTTCCCAATAGGTCGCGGTCATGATTGCAATGGTGGCGCGAGCAGAAGTGCGGCGAGCAGATTCCAGCAGCTCGACGACAACATTCAAGATGTTGCCATAGTTCGCAACTTCCTGTAGGGACACCTTAAATCCAATTATGTCATTTTCTTTCTGGGTTGCTTTCCTTTGCATTTCCTCCCTCCAGCAGCAAGCTCCGCTTTGATCTCTTCCATGATTTCGATGATTCAACGCTCCTTTGCAAGAATGTCATCCGCAAGTTGCTCCAGTGGTAGATGCACCAACGCATCAGCTGGCGATTTGCCACTTAAGTGATACGCAGGCGTTAGCAACTTGTCGGTCTTGGCGGGGTCGAGATAATGATCTCGATTCAGTCGAGCCCACAGTTCGGCTGGCGCATGGAAAGAACTAATTTGTCGCTCAATACCTGTGGTAAAGTCGAATTCGATTATTTCATGTCCGTTTGTCGAGAAAGCAAAACTCAATCCCAAAACGACAACATAATCTTTGGCTAGTTGAAGACCCTCGCCTGCCGTCGCATCGCTCGCTTTGGCCTCAACGACTGCAATTGGGAAATCCGGCCGATACCGAAGAATGTAATCTGCCCGTTTGCCTGGTCTTCGACGTCCTCTTTGGCCCGTAACAACGATGGGTCCATCCGTGAATTTGACTTGCTCGTTGATTCGAAATGGGTCGTTGTCCCATCCTGCAGATTGGAGTTTCGGCACCACTAATCGGCGACAGGTATCTGCTTCATTTGGCATGATGCGCACTCATCGTAGCTTAGCAGTTACATCCAATGTGAAAAAACGCAAATAACTGTTTACCAAACAGTTTTCATTCTACAAGAAAATTACACGGGAGCGAACTACCTTTCAGAAAAGTCGATGCCTGTCGCCACTTGGGTAGAGTGGCTGACCGATCAGAGCGTTCAATCCGCGTCCGCTCTCGCGAGCGGACGATCAATGTCGAAGCCCGGCATCGTCAAGGGCCGTAAGTTTCAATCCGCGTCCGCTCTCGCGAGCGGACG
>JANMLD010000071.1:0-11182 GCA_031372345.1 Pirellula sp. | reverse complement strand
CCAATCCTACTGTCTCGTTGACTCTGTCGAGTTCCACCAGCACGTCGATGGGCAGCATCGATATTCAGAACGGTACCCTAGCGGTTGCAATCGATTCTGACAACAACAATAGCGGCGCCACTTTTCAATCGACAGGCGCTTTGTCGGCTGGATCTATCAGCATTGCCGGTTCGACCACCATCAATGACGATGTTACCCTCGGCTCGACCGTGACGACGACAACCGGAGCGATTCAGTTTACAAAGATCGACGAGCTGACGTTCCAAGGGGACGTTACGGCTGCTACCAACATTACTTTTACCAACGTCACTGGACCACTGGTGCTTGGATCGAACGCAGATGTCACAGCCAACAACGGTTCGCTCGATTTCTCGTCCATTTCCTCTAGAGTTTTGCTTGGTGGTGCCAATGGTACCACCAATAGCATCCAGGCCAATGGCAGCAACAGCAGTCTCATTCTTTCCAAGATCACTGCCACCAATTCCAATGTCTCCCTGACTCTGACCAGCGACTACAATCTCACCGCTGATGATATTGACATCCAGAGCGGAATGCTCGATGCGACGTTCAACGACCTGAATACCAAGACCGATGCGGTCGCTAGCTTCCAAGCCGTTATGGCTGGGAAGTTCGAGGTTTCAGGCAACTCTAGGGTGAATGATCGAGTGCTTCTTAATGGCATTGCGACGATCGGTAGTGGTGGGGTTTTGATCGACGGCTTTAACGATTTGGAGATCAACGCCAGCTTAACAGCGACAGGCAATATCACGACGACCGGTATCGTTGGTTCCAAAACGCATTTGGTAGCCAATGTAACCTCCAACGGTGGCAACATTGCCATGACAGGTGGGACATTGCTTATTGATGGAAGTGCCGCTCGTTCGATCTCATCTGGAGGAGGAGCAGTAGCTGTGGGAGGCAGCATTACACTAGGTAGCCTGGATGGCGAGAACGGTGCAGCCGATTTGACGGTTGACTCCCGAGGCACAACGAATGGGGGCACCGTCGCTATCGGAACCGTGACCGCAGCCACGACCGGGATCCATCGGCTCAATATCCGCACCGACGCTGCAACGTCTGGCCAAGTGACGCTTGACAGCATTCGGCTGGTAGCCAAGGCTCCTACCACCGCAGCCTCATTGAATGTCAACTCCAACGGGGTCACCATTCTGGCTAACGGCACGATCGACTTGAGCAGCAACTCCAGCATCAACGGTGGATCGGTAGATTTAGGCTTGTCGAAGATCGCACCGATTACCTCATCGAGTACGTTGGCGATCAAGACCATCAATACCAACACGTCCGGCGGCGATGGCGGAGCGATCAAGTTGGGTGGTGTGACCAATAACGGTTCGAACTATTTTGATTCGCTGCTGCTCGATACCAGCGCCGCCAATAGCTCCAAGACGCACGGCGATCTCGACTTTGGTGGCACGTCAAACCCAACGTTGGCTGTGGACGGCACCTCCGGAACCGGGATCACTCTGATCGGGACGATTCTCAAAGCGTTCAGCGGAGCCTTGTCGTTCCTCACCAATCCAGGCGGGGTGACGCAAAGCTCGAGTTCGATCGATGTAACCAAAGCGGACTTCAAAACGACACAAGGCCTGACGTTCGACACCTCGGGTGGAAACCGCTCGACGGTAGCTGGCAACGTGCTGATCGGTGACGTCGGCATCTCTGCAGCCGAGCGGCCAACTGCCTTCAACGTCGATACACGTGGCACGACCGCCACAGGCGATCTTTTGCTTGACGATGGGGCCGGGGCATCGACGGAACTGCATGTCAATGGAGACTTGACTCTGACCAAGACCAAAGTCAAGCTGACCGACGATGGCGTGATCCGGACTTACGGGACTGGAATCATGACGTTAGGAGAGGTGGCCACGAGTACCGCGACGGCTCGCAATCTAACGCTCGATTCACAAACCAACATCGCGGTGGGCTCGATTGCTCTTTTAGGCGGGAGCCTAACGGCCACTATCGATTCGAACGATAACGACGTAGGAGCCACGTTTCAATCGACCGGGGCGTTGTCGGCTGGGTCCATCAGCCTTGCCGGTTCGACGACCGTCAATGACCATGCTACGCTCGGTTCCACCGCGACCACGACCACGGGTGCGATCCAGTTCTCGAACATGGACGACCTTGCCTTTCAAGGGGACGTTACGGCGGCGACCAACGTTACCTTTACCAACGTCACTGGCCCACTGGTGCTTGGATCGAACGTAGACGTAACAGCCAACAACGGTTCGCTCGACTTTTCGTCTATTTCCTCTGGAGTATTGCTTGGGGGCGTGACGGGCAGCACCAACATGATTGAAGCGAAAGGCAATACAAGTCTGGTATCCCTTGCACCGGTGACTACCACCAATGGCGGCGTTCGATTGAACGTGCGAAGTGATTTCAGTGCGGATTTGCGAAGTATCGATATGCAGAGCGGGACGCTGGATGTGGTTATTGGTCGTTCAACGACTCGAACTGACGCAACCGTGCTATTGCGGCGCGTTACTTCGGGGCGAATGTCAGTTGCAGGCACCTCCCAGCTTAATGACACGGCAGTGTTGAGTGACACACTTGCAATTGGTGCGAACGGCGTCACGATTCAGAATTTTTCGGTTCTTGATGTGAACGCAAACGTGCAATCGGTTGGCGATGTCGTCGTTAGCAATATCGGCGATAGGATTCGCATTGCAGGCACGGTTCGCGTTGAATCCACCGGTGGGATCGATCTGCAAGGAAATGTTCGACTGATACAGCTTACTGGGGCTGACGGTTCCGGGAATACTATTCAAGCCAACGGAGATGCGAGTGTTCTCAAGCTCGCTGAATTGTCATCGCTTCAAAACGTGAACCTTGTAATCAGTTCGGCGAACAGAGTCCATCTTTTAGGTGTGGATACAAAAAACGGAGTTCTGACGATCAACGTCGATGGCAATACCAATGCGGTTGGATCGAGACTTGATTCTAACTCTTTGCGAGCGGGACAAATAGCCATCACTGGAAGCGGCGCCAAAGACGATTTCGCCGAAATCAACGGCGCCATTGAGGCACGGACAGGCAATATTATTATCGACTCCTTTGGTAGCGTCAGTTGGAACGGAGATGTGACTGCGTCGAACACAATTCAGGTTACGAACCTGAGCAATCGACTTAACGTGGGTACAGGGCGGGTGGTCCGATCGTTAAATGGGGAAATCGACCTTGCAACCAATCTCAATCAGGTGAACTTCATTGGTGGCATTGGAACGACTACTACAATTGCTGCGACCAATGGAAATCTCAGAATCGCGGCCATGACGGAGACCATCGCGAGCAGCCTGATCGAACTGCGCGCAGACCGGGATGTACTTTTAAGTTCGAGCATGTTGACGTCGAACTTGCGGGTTGTGGCTGGCGACCATGGTGGCTCTATAGGATCGATCAATACCGTATCCACCTTAGCCGCATCAGCGATTCGTTTGGAGGCAGCCACTGGCATCGGGACTACTTCGGCACTTGCCACTTCTGCGAGCAGCATTGATGCTACCAATCGCTTATCTGGGGTTGTGCAGATCGCGAACAACCTGGGTGGTCCCGTTTTGGTATCGAACCTTGAGTCACATGAAGGCGGGAATATCGACTTCCGGCAATCCGGTGGGGGACTTGTCCAGTTCCTGCGAGTAACAAGCAATCCGGACACCACTCCGGCCATGAATGAAGCCAGCATTCGGCTGAGAAATGTTGGCGGAGGGCTAGTCGTTGCGGGAACAGGGGTCATTGCCGGAGGCTTAGGGGGCGTGACTTTGGAGACGTTAAATGCCGGAGACATACAACTAGATGCCACCACGCAAGCCCTTAACGGCGGCGTTTCCATCAACTCTGCGCGGAGAATTGTAGGCAATGGCCCGGTTCGGGGGCTCTCCATCAGCTTGAATGCTGGTACGGGTATTGGGACCGGTGCGCCTCTACAAACGCAAAGCACTCAGCTTAACGCAATCACCGGTTCGGGCGTCATTAACGTCACCAATGCGTCATCCGTTCGGGCCAACGTTTCGGAGCTGAGATCTAATGCACTAGGTTCTATACTCTTTCACCAAATCGGCGGCGGGGACGTTGCGTTTTCGAGTGTTTCCACCGGAATTGGGATATTGAATGCTGATTCGAACATCAGTTTATTCAATGACAATGGATCGATTTCTGTGTCGCGTGCAAGCCCCATAACTGGCGGCATCTTGGCTGGCGGTGGAGGGTCCATTCTCTTCACGGCTCAAAACAACCTTGTGTTGGAGTCTGGGGCGATCATTGAAACTCAAGGTGCCGCAGCCACGATTCGCGGGAACGCCGGCGGGAGGGTTCAATTCATTCCAGGAGCTACTATTCGCGCCGGCAGTTCGAATCCGACCACAGAGGCGGTGGTAACTCGAATACCGCCTCTGCTATCGGTGCTACCGGTCGTTAATTCCGATGGCGTCAATGTTGATTCGGAAGGGGTTGCTTCCATCCTAGTTCAATTGGGAGGTCCCAATCCTATCCTGGTCGATCGCAATTTTTCGGTGGTTATCGATTGGGGCGACAATCAAGTCGACCATCTCCCGAATGGATTGATTTCATCGGGAACGACTAACCCGCAAATTGCGAGATTTGATGCGTCCGGCATAAACTACCAAATCACGCACAAGTATATGGGCAACCCGAACCCTACTGATCCGGTGGCGGACATCCCGATCTCAGTCAAAGTAGGTGTGGATTCACTCAATCGCATTCAGTTTTCCGACTCTCAAGATGCGGCCTCCAGTCTATTCCAAATCGTCAACGAGAGTTTGGTTGTGCCAGCCGCCGGATTGTTCTCGTTGAATTTCGTTCTTCCACAAACCCCAGTATTCCAAAATCGTCTCGTATTCAACAATGCGTTGCCGATCGACAGCTCAACGACCCCAACGCCGTCCGTCAAGTCTGCCGAGATTGAGGTGTCCTCAAGCAATTCATCGGTCGAACAGCAGCGATCCTACGTGCTAAGAGTGATTACGCCAATCAACGAAGAAGGCGAAGTGGATACGAGCGAAGATATCCCACTGTCTGAGACGGACATTGACGATTTGGGTGGTTTATTCCGACGGCTCGGTGATGATCGATACCGCATTTATTTGATCCGGGAAGACGGCAGCCAAATGATGCTTAAGGATTTTTATCTCCGTAATCATCGTCCGATCGAAATCGACGATGCGCCTGCATCGGAGACATTGCCGGTTGACGAACGAGTGCTTGACGAGTCGGCTTCTGTCTTGACTGAAGAATCGGATACTGCGATGGCAAGGGCGAATGAGGACGGCAAAACGCAGAACAACGAAAAGAAAACGCTGGTGACCAACGCGACGGTGGCGATTGGCGCATCAGCACCAGCCATGCGTTCTTGGCGCAAGGCGGCAAGACGATTTAGAGCTAGTTGATGAAAGTTGCATTGAGCATTTGCTCAGACGGAATGTCAGACCTCGCAGTTGAAATGGAGATTGTTGAATGCAAAAATGCGCTATCTGCGAGTTCGATTATGGTGAAATAACTTTGCAAGAGGGACGATGCCCACAGTGCGGAAGCATTATTGCGTGGCCTGACGAGCCTGATTCTTCGCAACCGGGCGATACGACTGCCACCGTTGTCTTCCCAATAATGCAATCGAATGCCGTCGATGCAAATGCAACGGCCATACTCGGTACCCAGACACCTCAACCAACAGCGCCCGTGAGTCCAAGCGCGGCCATCCCGGAGGGCGACGTTCCGCATTCTGCCGCCTCGGCAGCCTCGGCAGACCTGGAAAAACTATGGCGAGATTCGATCAGCAGTGCTTCTGACAATCGTTTCACCATCAAAGGTGTTGAATCGCAGCACACGGTTTCGGATTCCTTGTTTTCGGTCCTGCCTCGGGAGGTGCGATCGCCACTGAACATCACCGATGCTCCCGTGGATTACGAGCTCTTGGACATTATTGGGCAGGGCGGAGTAGGAGTCGTCTATACAGCCAGACAAGCGTCCATAGACCGTACTGTCGCCATCAAAATGCTCCGCGAGGAATACCGCACACGCAATGAGCACAAGGAAAAATTCCTTGCCGAAGCAATACTGACAGGCGAATTGGATCACCCCAACATTGTTCCGATTTACGACCTGGGTCGAAACAATAACGGTGAACTCTTTTACTCGATGAAGAATGTGATTGGGACCCCTTGGGATCGCGTGATCGAACAAAAGTCGATTCGCGAAAATATCGAGATTCTACTCAAGGTTGCGGATGCGGTAGCCTTTGCGCATTCTCGCAGTGTCGTCCACCGCGATTTGAAGCCTGAAAATGTGATGCTTGGCAACTTTGGTGAAGTGCTCGTGATGGACTGGGGAATCGCGGTAGCGACGGAAGGTTTTCGTCGCACTGCGAGTATTTTACGATCGCAAGCCATGGGTGGTACACCAGCCTACATGGCGCCAGAGTTAGCGACGGGCCCCGTGAACGCGATCGGGCAGCCTGCAGACATCTATTTGTTGGGCGCCATCCTGTTTGAAATTCTTACTGGAACTCCACCGCATTTTGGTAACGATGTGATGGAATGCGTTCGCAACGCATCGCAAAATATCATTCGTGAAACCACGGTGACTGGGGAGTTGATGGAGATCGCAATTCGCGCGATGGCGACAGTCCCCCGGCGTCGATTCCGTTCGGTTCAAGCCTTTCAGGCGGCGATTCGATTGTATCAATCGCACAGCGAGAGCATCACGCTATCCGACAATGCGGAAACAGAACTCAACAAGGCCATTTCCACCAATGACTATTCAGGGTTCTCTCGAGCGGTGTTTGCATTTGACGAGGCCCTTTCACTTTGGAATGAAAACGAAGCAGCCACGTTAGGTCTGATGCGTGCCAAGACGGCCTACGCACAGTCCGCTTACGAAAAGGGAGACTACGATCTTGGACTGTCACTGCTGAACCCAGAGGACAGTGAGCATCGAGGCCTAGTCAAAAAATTGAGGGCCGCTATTGCGGATCGCGAAGCTCGGCAGAATCGGTTTCGAACGATCCGAAAACTCGCCTTGTCCCTGGCTGGCTTCATCATTATTGCAGGCTCCATCGCTTTGATCGTGATCCTGCAGCTGTACAGCCGAGCATCCCACCTCAATGCAGAGTTGGATTCATCCCAGGAAGACCTGCGAATTGAATTGAAGAAGACCGAGACGGCACTTAAGGCAGAAGAGATTCAAAGGGAATTGGCCATTGAATCGGGCAAGATCGCCGACAAGCGGCGTACCGAAGCGGAAGCAGCACGGCGATTTGCAGAGGTAGCCAGATTGGACTCGATCGCACAAAAGCAACGTGCCGAAGAGAGTTCCTATTTTGCAGAAATTGGCTTGGTCGGGGCAAGCATCCAACAAAACCAATTCGCGATCGCGGCCGACATTCTGAATCAGCAAGAAAAATCTCCCGCCAAATCCAAGATTCGGCATTGGGAATGGGGGCGCCATCGCTATTTGGTTCGTGGCGGAAGCAACGATGATACGGTACCAAACGTAAAAACGTTTTCGACCGATGAATCGGTGGAGTGCATCGATTGTTCCTCCGATGGAGTATGGATCGCTGTCGGCATTGCGTCGGGCGAAGTCGATTTGTGGAAACGCGGCGAGATACGACCAACGCTTCGTTTTCGACATGGCCGTTCTCTGTCCCACCTGGACTTCGATGCCACCGGCACACTCATCGCCACGAGTGGTGCTGACGATGACAACACCGGGAGCGTATGCATTTGGAGACTTCAAGGCGATCAAGCCCCTCTGCCTGAAAAGAAGTTCAAAATGAAGGGCAATGGAGCAACAACCGTCGCCTTTTCTAATGATGCACAAGCGCGGTACGTCGCGGCAGGAGACAGCAAGCGGACTGGACGAATATGGAACTGGAGCGAGGAGCGCGAGCTTAGCCCTCTGCTCGGCCATATCGAACCTATCACATCCATCGCGTTCTCGCCGAACAATCAGCTTGTCGCGAGTTCCAGTCGCGATGGAACCGTACGTCTTTGGAAAACGGAAAATGGAAAGGAGGTACAGCGTTTCTCTGGACATCAATCACCCGCGTTTGCGGTAGCCTTTTCGCCCGACGGAAACTCGATCGCTTCCGGCGGCGCCGACCGCCGCATTTTGGTCTGGGAAGTTGATCCACGCGTTGACAAGGCTGAACGCATAGACAACGTGCGCAAGCAAGTGCAAGGTGAAACGCCACAGCCACAGCGTTTCCGTACCTTTTTGGGGCACACTGGGACGATACAGGATTTATCCTTCTCTCGCGATGGCAGAAAACTCGTTTCGGCTGGCAACGATAACAATGTCTGCGTCTGGAATGTCGAAACACTTTCCTTCAACGAAGCTTCAACTCCCATGACAAAACTGCGTGGTCATGGCGGATGGGTGCGAGCGTGCCGGTTTACCGCCGATGAAACGGAAATCGTATCGGGAGGCGATGACCGTTCGTGGAAAAGCTGGATGTTTTCCAAATACCGCGAAAAGCAAATACTAAACGATGGAAATGATCCGATATTGGATGCCCGATTTTCGCCGACCGATCCCATCATCGCGACCGCTCATGCGGACGGAACCGTCGGACTTTGGAATCCAACGCTCGGTGAGCGAATTGCGACCTTGAGCGACGGACATGAATACCTAACCAATAAAGCGAGAATGACGCCGAACGGCAAGATTATTGCAACGGCTGCCGGAGACAACACGCTTCGCATCTGGGAGGTGGACAAAGGAACACAGCTGGCCATGATGGAACACGCGGGGCGCAACGGCGTTTTTTCGCTTTCCCGAAACGGTCAATGGCTGGTTGCAGGAGGAGATGAATTCGGTGTTAGCATTTGGAGCTTGGATGTGCTTGGAACACCAACACGGATTCGCGTATGGCCAAATAAAACAGCTGAGAATGCAATCAAGCCTACGATTTCGGAAGCCACCAGCGTCGCGATATCGGAGGATGGAAAACACGTCGTCGTCGGAGACAAAAGCGGTGCGGTCGAGTTTTGGGAAGTCGAGCCAGGGAGGTTGGTCAACAAGGTTTTCGGGCACTCCGAATCAGTCGTGGCTTGCTTCTTCCTTGCCCCGGAGGCAATTCAAGATCCCTCTGAGGCTGTGATGACTGTAAGCTCGGACGGCACCGCCGGTTGGTGGGACTTTAAAACGAACAAGGAACTGCCTCGCGAACGACTGCGTTACCTTGCATCGGTGCAGCTAGCTTCCATGTCACCGAGTGGAGCGTACCTAGTAAGTAGTACCACCATCGACCAACGCAAAACGCAATTGTGGTTATGGGATATGATGACTGGTGAGAAAGTAGGAACGAAGGGGCTCACAGGTGAAATCGTTCAAGATATCGTTTTTTCCTCGACTTCGACTCCCTCCGTCTTCGTGACAACATCGGGGATCGACGACTCGCGGAAAAGGATTTGGCAATGGGATGGCATTCAGGAAAGTTGGAAAGATGTGGGCAAGTCCGGAATGCGTTCCGAGTCACTATGGGGCGCGATCCCGACCGACGGGGATTCGAAGTTAGTGACGTACGGTGGGCGAGGCGCCCGCCTTTGGCGATTGCAAGATGGCGTGGAACTGAAGAGCTTTCGACCATCGGCCTCGATAGGTGCGATAGCGTTTGCAGCCAATGGTCGCTTGCTTGCATCGGCTAGCGACGACGGAACGGCCATGATATGGGACGTTCAGCAGAGGTCCTCCAGGCAAAAGCTGGTTGGGCGGCATTCAGGTGCGATTCGCGATTTGGCCTTTTCCGTGGATGACACGAAACTGATCACCGCGGGAGCAGATGGACGAATCGTGGTATGGGACGTATCGAACGGCAACCCCATTCAGTCCGGACGAATTTCCGAGACGACGGTGGTTGGCAACTCCATTCGATTCTCACCGGATGGTACAAGCATGGTAGTGGGTTGCGATGACGACTCCATTCGTTTGTACGATGCGAACACATTGGCCCAAACTCGCAAACTCTTGGGGCACAATGCGGCGGTAACTTGCGCGTCGTTTTCTCAGGACGGACGGTGGATTGTTTCCGGTTCCTACGACAAAACGATACGGATATGGTCGGTTTCGACCGGCAAGGAAATCGTAAAACTCCTTGGTCATTCTGCTCCGTTGACATCGGTCGCATTTTCGAGCGATGGTTTGCGAGTTTTGTCCTCGAGCCAGGATACGACGGCGCGGCTTTGGGATGTCGATCGCATTGCCCAAACGGCCGAGAATACCTCGGATACGGCTATGGAAGAAAGCGGGGCCGATCTAGGGGAAGTGCTTTTGCTAGAATTTCATTCGAGAGAAGCCACGGTTGCCGAGTTCTCACCAGACGGTCGGTCGATCTTAACGGCAAGTGTCGACGGAAAGGCAGTACTTTGGCCATCGGAAAGCGTCCCACTTTCGCTCCGAATTAGCAACCCCAACATCACGTATGAACCAAACGACGGCCCCAAGCGGATCGACCCATTGGCAGTACTTTGCCAGCCAGGTTCGTTGGACCTTGATGGCGCAACACTGGAAGTGAAATTTGCCAATGACGAAGGGAATTCGAAACGACTACTCATCGATCAAAGCGATGGAATGTTTGAGATTCAGGGCAGCAAGCTTCACTATCATCCGACCAAGAATACGCGGATTGAGCTCGGCAGCTTCGAAGAGTGGGTGGGTATTGGAATGCAGATTACGTTTTCCAAAACCGCTACCCATACTGGAGCCGAACAGCTGGTTCGACATCTCGCCTATCAATCGGATACTCAAACGCAGTCGGAAATGGACGTGAAAAGTCAGGTAATCATTCAGGTGAGGAATCAATTTGGACATTCGGGCAATGCGGAACCGGAAAGCATCCTCATCAGTCATTTAGATTCCCGCTAATCTTTAACGATTGATTACGGTGCGTTGGGAAGAAGGTGGCTAAATATCGTTGATGTTGAACAGTCAGCCGAAGGCGTACTCGATGAACGACTTCTCCTTGGGTTCCATTTCGCTGCTGATCCAGTCAACAAAAAGTTGTCAGGGTGCGTCGGCGTAAGCCGGAGAAAGGTAGCGAATGAAAGAGTCGTACGAGGAAAGACCTAGCCAGTCACCTTGGCCTCGAGTGATGCATGTGTTCGGGCAACCGACGCATCGAAGCGTTCACAGAGGTACAGCC
>JANMLD010000053.1:0-16053 GCA_031372345.1 Pirellula sp. | reverse complement strand
TGGTCGGAACCGCTGGAGCCGTGTCGCCTTATGAAACGCTGCCTTGTTATTATGCAAACGACGAACTTCAAGCCGTTCGCGATCCGCGATGGAAGCTGATCTTGCCGCATCAGTATCGAACTCTGGCTGGAAAACCCGGTGGAACGGGTGGCATCCCAGCCAAGTACGAGTCGGTCAAAGTTGGCGTCGAGCTTTACGACATGAAGAACGACCGGAGCGAAACCAAGAACGTCGCGCAGAATCATCCGGAAGTGGTTGCGCGACTTCAGGCAGCTGCCGAAGCTTGGCGAGCAGATCTCGGCGACAAGCTGACCGATCGCAACGGAAGTGGCATCCGGCCTCACGATCAAATGACGGCCGGTGATTTGCGATTGCAATGAGTAACTACTTTAGCCAATGATGCCTTTGAGCTTTTGCAACCATCTCGGGATGGCAATCATTGGTTCTTCCTTGGCTTCGTATTCCAACGCGACCCAACCGCTGTAACCAGCCTTGCGCAGGATGTTGAGAACGCGGGCCAGATCCGTTTCTTGATTTTGATTGTTTTGGAAGATTTCTACTTTGATTTGCGCGTTGACTGCATAGGGCGCGATCATTTCTAACTCCGCATAGGGGTCGGCTGACGATCTGAAGTTTCCCGAGTCGAAATTGATACCGAAGCTCTTAGCTTGGATCTTATTCACGATTTCCAAGATGCCTTCCGCTTTGGCCGTTACGCCGCCATGGTTTTCTAGGCCCAGATAAACGCCCTTTTGGTAAGCATGCTTGGCTAACGTTTCGCAGGCTTCCACGCAGCGTTTGACGGTCGCGTCCCAAGTGTCCCCTTTGGGTTGCGTGCCGGCAAAGATCCGAATGACGGGTGCGCCGAGTACGGCGTAGTGATCGATCCAGCGTTTCGCTTGTTCGATATCCTCTTGTATCTTGGCAGGATCGCTTTGGCAAAAGTCGTTACGGATGGCCCCGCCCGAAATCGTAATGCCTCGCCGATGGCAATGCTGCTTTAACTCAACGAGGTATTCGTTCGTCACTTCCTTTGGAAAGTAATAGCTCGTTAGCTCGGCGCCGGGAATTCCCTGTTCGTGGCAGAAGTCTACGAATTGGAACAAATCCATGGCATCTGTCTTTTTGGTGAGCCGGTCTCGCAACGAATACGCGGCCAAGCTCAAGCGCAGCTGGCCAGGAATCGGTCGTACAAACCGATCGACCGCCAACAACGATCGTGGGCAGAGTGCCGCGATGGCGCATGCGCCCCCGAGCCGTGTTAAGAAGGCACGACGCTTCGGTGAAAGGAAAAGGTTGTCGTCTGTGTTTGTGGAATCATGATGCCGGAGTTGAGAAAAAGAGGACATTTGGCGAGGCCGTGGGGAGGGAGAGGGGAGGATTTGCAGACCAAAAAACTTGTTATACTCGGTTGGACTCAAATCTATCATACTGAGTCATTACATCGCCAACTACCTACCAACCAACTCCTTTTTAAATGAATTCGCTGGCTGTTGAACTCCGTGGAGTTTCCAAAAAGTTCGGTAGCCATCAAGCAGTCCATCCCATGGATTTGTCGGTACCAACCGGCTCAATATACGGTTTTATCGGCCCAAATGGTTCCGGCAAAACGACCACCATGCGCATGATTTTGCGCATTTATAAGCCCGATACGGGATCGGTAACGGTGTTGGGCAATGACCATGGCGATTGCGCAGACGACCGCGTCGGCTATCTCCCAGAAGAGCGAGGTTTGTATCGACGCATGACGGTCAAACGTGTTTTGCGATACTTTGCCAAAATCAAAGGGATGCAACGACCGGATGCGAGTATCGATCGCTGGCTCAAAGAACTGGGCGCGGAGGAATGGCAAAAGAAACGGATCGATCAGTTATCCAAAGGGATGGCCCAGAAGATTCAATTCATCAGCGCGGTGGTGACGAATCCGCAATTGGTAATCCTCGACGAACCGTTTACCGGCCTCGATCCGGTCAACATGGAAGTACTGCGCGACGCTGTCTTGCGTCTGCGGGAGGCTGGCACGACGGTGATTTTTAGCACACACGATATGGGGATGGCTGAGCAACTGTGCGACCGGGTCTGCATGATCTTTCATGGCAAGAAAGTCCTGGATGATTCCATGGAGCACATTGCTCTTCAATATGGTGAACCGCGACTTCGCGTTCGTTTGTCCAATCGAGAACCTATCCCCGTGGTCATACCGGGGGTGTTTGAACAAATCGATCGCGGACGGTGCAGGGATCTGGTTTTGTCCAAGGATGCCAATCGTCGCGAGATACTTCAAACGCTTATGTCGGCAGGGGACGTTGAGCATTTTGAGATGGTCAAACCGTCGTTGCACGACATTTTTTTATCGATTGCCAAACCAACCCCCATCGAGATCGCCGCCGGAGTCTGATCGTTGGCTAAACTCTTCTTTTACTATTCCACGATGAATGCGGGCAAGTCGACGATACTGCTCCAATCCAGTTACAATTACCGTGAACGCGGCATGCACACGTTGGTGTTCTCACCACAAATTGACGATCGGTTCGGTGTCGGCAAAGTCAGTTCTCGAATTGGACTGCAATCGGACTCAATCGCCATTTCACCATCGGATAACCTATTCCGTTGCGTGCAAAAAGAGCACGCGAAGCAGGTCGTTCACTGCGTGCTCGTCGATGAAGCTCAGTTTCTGACAAAGCAGCAAGTGCGACAACTTAGCGATGTGTGCGATGAGCTGGATATTCCCGTTCTGACTTATGGATTAAGAACCGATTTCCAAGGCAATCTATTCGAGGGAAGCCACCATCTAATGGCGTGGGCTGATACCCTCCATGAAATTAAGACGATCTGCCATTGCGGCCGCAAGGCGACCATGGTGCTGAGGATCGACGCGAACGGAAAACCTGTTCGAGACGGCGAGCAAATTCAAATAGGGGGCAATGAGCGGTACGTCACCGTCTGCCGCAAGCATTTTAAAGAAGGTCTCGCCGAACGGACCGCGCAGGATCTGCCATTCGAGGATTTGTAGATGGTGAACCAGCTCCGCAAGCGTTCCTGGATGTGAAAAAGTTACCGCGAGAGCCAATCCCCAAAGAGTGCAGGCAAGGACGCCCACGATCGTAGAATAGCGTGCATCTCTTCCCCAGATAGCGCCAACATTGGTTATACCGGGCGGGAGAGGCGGGAGAGTCTCGTGCCGATCCAAGGCCAAGCTCGGCAGGAGCCTCGCTCTCCCATCTGCTCGGCGGTTTCCCACCGAGTTTGCGTGCCGCTCACGATGGAGAGCACATTAATCCATGCCGGGAATCCAGAGCTTGCTGCCACCGCCGGATCCGCTGTCCGCGCTGGTTGGCGGTTGCTCCGATTGGCCTGGCGTCCAGAGTCCGGAGGCTGGTGAAGAACTCGATGCAATGGCTGCTTCGGGACGACCGCCACGAGCTCGCTGGGCTTGTTGTTGACGCTGCATGGCCATCTGAATGAACTGAAGCAGGACCGGATCGTTCGGATTGTCTCGTAACGATTGCTCCAAGAATTGTCGCGATTCGCCGGATCGACCAAGCATGTTCAGAACTTCGACGCGTTCCAAAACCGCGTTCCCGATGGGCACACCCAGTTCTTTGCCGATTTCCACGATTCGTCTCAGCAACGATTCTGCTTCGACGGGGTCATTGGTCGTTCGAGTCTTTAGATTGAACTGAGTGTATTCGGCCGATAGTTTGAACTCGTCCGGCCATTGCATTTGCTCACTGCGCTGGACCAGGTTTTCGTAGACCGATGTGACCCCTCGCTGCAGAGCGGACTGCATCAACTGGATCAGACTGTTCGGATCGATGTCGCTTAGGTCGGTCCAGAAATAGCTTGCACCTCCTACCAAGTCGAAAACGTCTTCTGAGGCCGAGATCTTTGGCACTCGCAACTGCAGTTGCTGATGAAGGTCCTTGAATTGGTTGTCCGTCATGGACGACGTACCGGAACCTTGCCAATGGAGCAGCAAAGCAGCCAGCTTGATTTTTAACGCGTCGTTGCCGGCGGCCTCACGCGGTGTTTTGCCCCCCAAGCATTCTTGCGCGTAGTCTAGGAAACCGTCGAGCACCAACTGGCGCGTGGCATCGTTGAGGGCCAACCTTCGTTCTGGGGCCACTTGCTTGCGTAGCATGATGGAAGCGGTGACTTGGGATAGATACGACGATGGCAGCTTTTCAATCAGTTCGCGATTGAGCGAACCGATACCTAGGTCTCTTTTGACGTTTTCAAGGATGGCTCGGCGCGAACCAATCGGCGGTTCGAGCGAAATCAGCCGAGCAGGCTTGTCGGTTTGCTTTCCGTAGTAGGCCATCCAGCTCCCGCTGCGGGCGGCGTCTAGCTCGCTGAATTGCTCTTGAAGCACTGGCTCGACGCAGACAAACGCGAGTTTAGGTGGTACCTCTTCGCTCAGCAGAGCATCGAGCAAGCCTTTGAGTTGATCGACGGCAATCGGTAAGAGCCGCTTGTTTTCGAGCAGTTTTTGTTCGAATTCCGTGTCCTCGATGACGTATTGACAGAGTTCTTCGTTGACCGCAACTCCGTTCACTTTTGGAGCGAGATCGTAGCCGAGGGCTTGGTAGTAGATCCGCTGCGGTTCGGGCAACGTTGCGATATCAGCCAGCTTGCGACAGGTCGTTCCAGCCGATTCCACGTCGGTCAGCATGAGTTGGCAATAGAGCAAAACTTGCAGAATAGGAGCCTGAGGCCCGAATTCGCGTTGCATCGATTCGAGTTTGGTCTTGGCTGTCGTTATTCGGTAGGCACCGACCAAAGCGTTGGCTTCGGCTAGGCGTTCGGCGTAGGGCGCATCCTCCACTTCGATCGGTGATGGGAGCGATTCGCGAGACAGAGTATTGGCGTTGGTCTGGGAGATGAGCGAGTCATAAGCACCGGACGCGACCCGAACCATGTCGCCACCCATATCGAGCAACATCTCACAGTGGAGCAAAGCTGGCAAAATCATGCCGCGCTGGCCCATTGATTCCATGAGATTCATGGCGACCGTGGCAGTCATGGGAGGCAACGCTTCGGTGGCATCCGCGATGGCTTGCAACATCAGTGTTGCCCCCTCTTCGGTGTTGCCACGCACAACGGCTACCAGCGAGCGGTAGAGTTTGGCAAGTGGGTTGTCAGGTTGTAGCCGAATGAACTTGGCGGAGGTTTCCTCAAGCGATTCCAATTCACCCAATTGCAACAGCAACTCCGATTTCATCGCCAAAAGCCATGGTTCGGACGGTAGAGTTTTTAGGTTTGCGTTGATCCGATCCAAGGCCGCGACATTTTGCTCGCCGACGATCATGCGATGGATGATTTGCATCTCTGGGAAATGCTCGTTGCACTTGCAGAACTTGATCTTCTTTCCGTTGCCGCAAGGGCAGAAACTGTATTGGTCCAAACTCATGGGCAAACCGATTCAAATTGTTCAAGGGTAGCTGCGACAGGGGTTCAAGCCAATCCATTTTCGGCCTGTCCCCATTTCCAAGCCGTAAGTTTAGCAAGGTTTCCCCAAAATGCCCATTGGCACCGTAGAACAGGCTGCCAGCCTGTAGAGCGAGCGGCAGATCGCAACCTACAGTAGCTGAATTCGTAAAATTTGGTGCATTTGTGAATTCTCAGGAATTCCGCTGCGACAGGCTGGCAGCTTGGGCTACGACAGGCTGGCAGCCTGTGCTACGGGAGTTCGCGAAATATTTGGTTGGCAATCTCGGCGATTGCTCGCATTTTGGAATGATCTTTGATTCCTGGAGCGGATTCGATGCCGGAAGCGATGTCAACCCCGTCCGGTTTTGCGGTTTGCATGGCTTTGGAAATATTCTCCGGGGTCAGACCGCCAGCCAGCAGGATGGTTGTATTCCGCAATTCTTTGGGGCGTGGGAAAAGCAAATCCCAGCGAGCCGTCTTGCCTGTGCCGCCGCGTTGAACTGGGTCATACGCATCCACCAACAGCCCCAGCAATCGCGAGTGTTTTTTTTCTGTCCATTTAAATACGGACTTTCTGTCCTCGTCTTGATCACGCCAGGCGACCGCTTTGATAAAGCTTACCGAGTTTAAGGAAGGAATGGCCGACGCCTGATCGAGCCACTCTGGAGTTTCGTCGCCATGCAGCTGAATACAATCGAGCGGACAAATGGCCAGTACCGCGTCGACCTCGAGGGGTGACGCGTTGACGAAAACGCCGACTCGCATAACAAGCTTGTCGGCAACTAGGCTCAATCGGCCAGCGACTTCGGGCGAAACGTAGCGTGGGCTAGGCCTGTAAAAATTCAAGCCGATGGCGTCCGCCCCGCATTCGATGGCCGCAGCTACGTCCGCTGTCCTGGTCAAGCCACAGAACTTGATTTTGGGCAAACGGAATTCAATGGCCATCGAGATGGGGTCAGTCAAGCGATAGAGCGATTATGTTCAGGAACAGTAAGACTAAGTAGATGGCTAGTCGTTACGACCGTCAATCAGTTACTAAAAATAATCCACCGTCATGATATGGCCGACAATTAGCCATACTCCAAAGAACAAACAACCAATCACAGTATTCAAAAACTCGATAGACATAGGTCGCGACCTCCCCAAAACTGAGAAACCGCCATCCGTAGTAGTCGACTTGGACCCCCCAAGTCGTTCGCCTTCGTGCGAGCGAGTCATATCGACCAAACTTGAGGCAAAACTTCAAAAGATTTTTGTGCCGTTGCATCTCTTACGCAACCGGCAAAGTTTAGCGGGATCGTCGTGAGGCACTACCCTGAGTTTACGAAGGGCGTGGGGGGGCGCTAGAAACATTTGTCACACTTCCCACACCCACGCTTCGCTTTGGGGCGTGCCACACATTGCTTTCCATGCTTCGCTTAGGGCGTGTCACACTGCAATCAGCCCTCGAGCCAGTTTCGCAGCTCAACCGCGTCCAATTGGTCTTTTGGGCGACCACTTGCTACTTTGTTTTTCAACAGCAACTCGGGCGATATGACTGGAATTGAGAGTTGATCAAGTGTTATTTTTTGGCAAGTGGCTTCGACTTCCTCAAATGTAACGCCGTCGATGTTCGTAAGGATGTCGATGCGAAATGGGGCGCGTCCCAACATTAAAACTTTGCCGGATTCGAGCAAGGGTTTCGCATCGTCCGGCAGTGTCGAGCCGAAGCCGAATTCAGCAAGTACTTGGCGCAGTCGTTTTTCATTTTCACTCGTTGTTGCGACCAGGAAATCAATATCACCCGTCGCTCGCGGATTGCGATAAAGGTTGTAAGCGTATCCCCCAATCATCACAAACCGTACGTTGGCGGAAATCATCAATTCGATAAACTCTTTGAAATCCTGTGGAAGCTGCATAGAAAGGCGCCATTAGTTGCATGAACGCATCAAACCGGTCCTGAAATGTCAAATCATTGTCGTCTACCCGAGCAGCTTGCTCGGCAGCCGCATGTGACTCGAAAACTCGCAATACTTTTTCCATACACAACTTCGTCTTGTCCATTTTATTGAGCGTCAGAGTAACATCAATTGCCTCGCAGAACCGCTATTGTACCGTTTCATCATGGCTCGGTGAAGGATTGTTCGGCGATCGCAATTGGAACCATCGCAGAGCGATCAGCCTCGACCGCGTCGATCGGTTTCTTGCCAGAAACCAGCCGGAAGCCGAGGGCATACATGCATCCCAGGCCGATCAGCCACGCCAATTCTGGGCCCAGAGTCAGACAATACAGAAAAAGCCAGTTTTCGACTCTCATACTAGATTCGCCCATAGCAACTATCGCAACGAGCGACGGAACCAAAACGACAATCAGAAACATAAAGGAAAGCCCTAGCACGATTCGACGTCTTTCACCAAAAAGCCAGAAATTCATCGGCGCGTAGAGAATGAGCAAATTGCTGTACCCAAATGCGGAACCTAGAAAAACGACCGGTCCCAACTCGACTGCGTCCAATCGCATGAAGGTAAATACGATGGCGACTAGGAACGTCGTTGTCATGATGTCTAGAATGCCAAAACGGGACAGGGACTCGGCGTCCCGCATATCTTCACCAACGCTTTGCAAGCGTAGGCCACCAACCGCCCGAAATATCAAGAAGCCCACCCAACTTGTAACGAAGCCGATCAATGATGCAAATGCAATTCCATCGAGGCCAAAGCGTTCATTGACCAACCGGAGTTCGAGGCAAAGTGCTATGACGAGTGCTAAAGGGAAAAACAATCGCCAATAAAGTCGGTAGGGCAGGAACGCGGCAAAAAAACCGAGCAACTGAAACTGAGTACAGAACATCCCGACCCCGAGAAGATAGACTGGTGCCCACACGCTTTCAGGTCCTGTTCCCAAAAGGGAGGCCAGTCCAACATAGTTCACTGTCAAGACACCATGGAAAAGCAGAATTGCGAGCCAGACTCGCCATCGCATCGTAGGCTTGTCATTTGACCCCATCAAAGTCGTTTTTCTTTCGTAGCGACGTCTCTCCGTGACGTCGGTGCAGGCTGTATGTAGCGACGTATCTCCGAGACGTCGGTGATTTGGAACGGCGGTAAGGTGAGACGTCGGTAATTTGCGACCTTGGCGATTTGCAGGGGCGATTTGCGTCTCGGAGATATGCAACTACGGTTTAATGTAACACGCGGAACCCGCGTTTCCTATACAATGCGTCTCACTAACTAATTTCCCATTCGTCGTTGCCTTTGCAAACCGAAACGTGAATTATGCTTGACATCGTGCTGATCAACCCACGTTTCGAAGTTAGCTATTGGGGGCTCGAACATGCCTTGCCCTTACTCGGCAAGAAAGCCAATCTTCCCGTTGCTTGCTTGCCACTGTTGGCTGCATTGACACCAACCGAACACCAAATCACGCTCGTCGACGAAAATGTCGAGGAGATCGATTACGACCGATTGGAGAAAGCCGACATCGTTGGCCTGACCGGCATGAGTGTTCAACGGGCCCGCATGCAGGAGATTCTCCAAGAATTGCGAAAGCGTGGCATCTTCGCGGTGGTCGGTGGACCATGGGTCAGCGTTAGCGAAGAGTACTTTGGCAATTTGGCAGAGGTCATCTTTGTGGGCGAAGCTGAGGAGACGTGGCCTCAGTTTCTGTTGAACTTTCAAGCGGGGAATTGGGAGAAGCGATACGAACAAGCCAACAAGACGGACATGCTCAAGGTTCCGGCACCGCGCTACGATTTGATCAAGACAGAGCATTACCTCTTTGGCAGCGTTCAGTTTTCGCGAGGCTGCCCGTTTCAATGTGAATTCTGCGACATCATCGTTACCTTCGGACGCCGTCCTCGCATCAAATCCTCACAGCAAATTTTGGTTGAACTCGACCAACTGCTGGCCAGAAATTTGCGGATCGCGTTTATCGTCGATGACAACTTGATTGGGAACAAGGTTCAAATCAAGACGGTGCTCAAAGAAGTGGCCAATTGGCAAAAGTCAAAGGGTTTTCCATTGACGTTTTTCACCGAAGCTTCTTTGGATCTGGCGGACGATGATGAGTTGATGCAGCTGATGGTCGATTGCAACATTCAGACCGTTTTCATCGGGATTGAGAGTCCAAACGAAGCGTCACTAAGAGAGACCAAAAAGATTCAAAACGTTCGCAACACGGGCACCCTCATCGAGAAGATTCATCGCGTTCAAAATGCTGGGATGGATGTGTGGTGCGGTATGATCGTTGGATTCGATAGCGACGACGAGACGATTTTTGATGCCCAGCTCGAGTTCCTTCGCGATGCTCGTATCTTGCATGCGATGCTTGGTATGTTGCATGCCATTCCGAAGACGCCACTCCACGCTCGCTTGAGAGCCGAGGGGCGACTTGACGAAAACGACACGTCCGAGTTTGGTACCAACGTGATTCCCCGCCAACTCACCCGCGAATCGCTGCGTGACGGATACTTGTCCGTCATGCAAAAGCTGTACGAACCGGAGGGTTACTTCGAACGGCTCGAGTCATTGTATTTACGAGGGAACTTTCGATTTGGACAAGCCCGCGCGAGGTATTGGCGAGAACACAGGCTGGTTGGCCTAAAAGAACAAGCCCGTTATGGTATACTCGCGTTGGGCTTGCTCGCCCGACTGATGTGGACGATACCGCAAGCTTCATTGAGGAAAGAATATCGGAAGAGAATTATGCGATTGCTGCGGGTGAATCGCGATCCGTCGGTCCTGTTTGTCTACGTGATCAAGTGCGCCATGCATTATCATCACTATACGCTCTCAACCAACATGTCCGATCAACGCTCCACGGTGGTCAATACGTTCTAATTTGGAGTGCGGAAATTCATTTCCGCTTTAAGATAGTGGCGGCAAGAATCAGACACGTCTCGCGGATCAATAAAACGGATTGCATCCAATCGTACTCGATGGAGTGAGTCGAGTACGAGTACGAGTATGAAAAGTCAAGGATTGTTTACGAAGATTCGTTTGACTCCATACCGTAATTCATTGGCGGTATCGAGTGCGTTTTTCTTTATCGCGGACCGTCCGTCGGCGGAGCGACGGACCTACGGTTCGCGACAGAGGCGTGCGGCGGTTGACACTCGCACCAAGAGAATTCCGCAGCGCATCACACCCAGACCGGTAAGCATGACCACCCCTGCTTCAAAAATCTGCGGCGTCTTAATGTTATTCAAAAACACCAGTCCTGTCCGGAGCATGTAGAGCGATACAAGAATCAGAAGCCAACCTGCGATTTCTCGCACCCAAAAAAATATCATTTTGACCTCATCGTGGATTGTTTTTTACTTAGTTGCTTCAGTCGATGCCGTTCGAATCCAAATAAATCACGGTAGTTTGCGATCAATTGAATCGAACGCAAATACAAACGTGCTTGCGAAGGCTCCAACTGGCGCCAAGCGTTTTCGCGTACGACCACCAGCAGCGCAATCATCACAACCATCAAGAGCGCACCTGGCCAGACAGCTTGGCTATTCTCTAGTGACCATTGTAGCCAGCTGTCGTATTGTCGACCAACCGGCACTTTTGTTAACAAGAACACGGCAAAAATAACGATAAGCATTCCGTGCAGAGCCCAGAACGCAACGCGTGCTAATGGGAGACGGTCTTTGGATTCGCTCAGTCCGGAACTTGTCGAACTCCCTTGGTCGATTCCAATACGGAAGAAAGTTAAGAAAATGTCGGTAACCAATTTGTGGGTTTGAGGTATCTTCATGGCTGCGACGATGGCAAAAAGACTTGCAAGGACGAAGAACAGACCCGATGGTGTGTGTTCGAGTGGTTGCCTCAACGGCTCTTGAAAAAAAAGACTAACCTGAATCGCCACCAGTACCAACCATCCCAATCGCAACACCACACAGGTCATGATGATTGCGAGCAAGGACAGCCTGAGCATGAGGCCAAGGCTTTCCGTAAAGCCCAGGAGCAGTTCAACAAGTAGGCTCATCGCCAGGAGCTGCAACAGCCCTCCGATGATCCAAAATGCATTCCGCTGCGAGTCACTAGTGTCGGTCATGTTTGAGTCGGTCGGCGCACGATTGGAATCGGCTACGGTGCTCATCGCGAGGCCCCTTGAAACTTGCGTCGTCCTGTTTTTGCCGCTTCGAGTTCCGCCATGATCAAGCGTATTGCATTCTTCTCACCGGAGAGCGATACGGACGCACCGTATCGATGCAGTTCGCGTTGTAGTTGCTCGGCCTGGATTTGTAGTCTCGCTTGTTCGGCCACGAACAACAGCTCGTCCGTGGACCAGTTTCCCGAAAAATTGGAGGCAACGCTTCGCGAGGGGCGTCGAAAGGTGGAGGTCGGACAAACGAACGAAACGCGGTGATGTTTTGCGATGGCCAATTTGACGGCGGGTAGAAGGAATTCCAAAATGCCCACACAATTCAATAGATCTGACATGACCACAAATACTTCATTGTCGCGAGCATGACCAACCGCAGACAAAATGCTGTCGCCCAATTGAGTCATCCGCCGAATGGGTTCGCGATCGCGACTTTCGGCGAGAGCGATGACAGGGGCGATCCAAGGTATTCCCGAACGGTTAAGCAACTCTTGAATGTGACGAGCCATTGTGACATCGTCATGAATCATCGCCACCTGCTCGCGGATAGTCAAACGGCTAATCTCCGCCAATGCACCAGCAATCAAGTGTCGTTGTCTGCGTCGCGAGCGCCCGTTTGGGGAAATTGGAAAAATAGTGAAAGGGTACTGGTTTACCTTGAAATCCAGAAGTTCAGGGTACCGTTGGCTGATGAGACTCCAAACAGCATCAAGCATACGCTGGTTCAACGGGCTTGGCGGCGGATTTGGGTTGATCGAAAAATCACCGAGGGCTCGCAGAAGGATTTGAAATCCCTTTTCACCCGACATCGGAGGGAGTCGTCGCATGCCCCGTTCATCGAGCAAGACGCCGCCGACCGGGTCGCCTGCGTTCGTGGCCATTCTTCCGATGCTGGCAGCCACAAACGTCATTTGATCCAACAGTCGGAAACCAAAGCCGCCTACGCGAGTTGTGCTTGAGCCATCAACAATAAGCTGCACCCGTGCAGGAACTTCTGACTCGTATTGTCGGGTCATCCATTGATCCCGTTTTGCGGAAACTTTCCATGCGATCGACTTGAACGGATCGCCCGGTGCGTATTCTCTCAGTTCAAGCAACTCGGACCCCATGCCGGAACGCAACAGTCGATGAACACCATGCCGCGGAATCACATTGGACTTCTTGGTCAAGGATCGGTATTCACCCGCATCAACGAACGACGGAAGTGCTCGAAACGATTGCTCAAACCGAATGAATTTTTCGATTCGGAAGAGAAAGTGCGTGCTCTGTAGGGTTATCCTGAAACCCGGAAAAACGACGTTGCCTGGAGCACGCACGCGGGCGGAATAGTACCATTCGCTTTGCGAAATACCAAGTTCGAGTCGTTTTTGATTCGGAACGCTTTCATCGGGGTCGTTGATGAAGCTTAGGAAATTGCGGATGAGCCAAGATTGGGACGCCCGGGAGGGTGAGGCTCCTGCCGAACCAATGCGGCGCCAGCTCGGCAGGAGCCTCGCACTCCCTTTGTTTCTCGCACTCCCTTTGTTCTTCACGTCATTAATATTAATGTCAACAGCAGGATTATTGGATTGCCCTCCCCCGGCCGACGACTCCTTCCTTTCCGAGGGAACCAAATCCAAGTTCTCGGGAACCACATCTTGCAAATCGAGAGTCATACCAAACAAGCGTATCTCCCTGGCTAATTGAACTCGAACCTCCACGATGCGCTCTGCCCAAAGGGACCGGTTTGCTTCCGAGTCGCCGTTCACGAATCGCAACGGCTTGAGACGAGGAAGCTGAAATCGCACATGCCAATAAAACAGCAGCCACTCTGATAGAATCCACAGCAACGAAGCGAGGGAGATCAAGCTGAGGGTCGTTTGCCCTCGAATCAGTCCGAGGCAGAGCCCAATCATCCCGGCGACGGCAAATAGCTGAGCCCGACGTGTCATGCTTTTTTATCCGGCAGAACTGGGACGCGTTGGACAACTTGCTGGATGACCCCGTCAACCGTTCGACCGTCCATCTCTGCTTCCGGACGCATGATCAGCCGATGCCCAAGGACTGGTCGGCAAATCGATTGCACGTCGTCGTGCGTCACAAACTCTCGGCCTTTTAGCAATGCGTGAGCACGGGCGGCTTTCATCAAGTTGATAGCGGCGCGTGGGCTTGCTCCGAGCAGGAGGTCCGAGTGTTGTCGGCTTTCACGCGCCACATCAATGATGTACCGCTTAAGCTCGTCCGAGCAATACACCGTATCGAGTTGTTTCTGAATGCTTATGATCTCTTCCGCAGAACTAATGGCGGTCAGCTTTGGAGTCGGACGGCTATGCAGATCCAACATCGCTACTTCATGATTGCGATCGGGGTACCCAACTTTGATTCGGAACAAAAACCGATCCAACTGAGCTTCAGGTAGCCGATAAACGCCTTCTTGCTCTATGGGGTTCTGCGTTGCAAGGACCATAAATGGTTCTGGCAAAGGTAAAGTTATGCCGTCAATCGTAACTTGCCGTTCTTGCATCGCTTCCAGCAAGGAGGATTGTGTTCTTGCCGGAGCGCGATTCAATTCGTCTGCCAGCAGAAGTTGGCAGAACACCGGTCCTTTCCGCAAAATGAAGTTGCTCGTATTGCGATCCAACACTTGGATGCCCGTGACGTCCGACGGTAATAGATCCGGCGTGAATTGGATGCGTTCGAATTGGATTCCAAGAATGGTCGCGAAGGTTCGGCAGAGCGTTGTTTTGGCAGTTCCAGGAACTCCCTCAAGAAGCACGTGCCCACCCGCAAACAGAGCCACCAGAAGTTGATCGGTTACATCGTCGAGCCCTACAACGATTTGCTGCATTAACTCCTGTGTTCGACTTCGCAGCTCGTTTACTCGTACGGCAATGGAATTGGCTGTGGGCACGAATCAGTTTTCTGGTTCTGGAAGGGGGAGTACGGAAATATGCGATCGATGGCGATAGTCAAAGTAGTAGGCACATTCCATGTGCCGTCCACCTCGAATCCCAGCAAACGGCAGGGAGCGAACGGCACGTCGGAGCGTGCCTGCTTCTTTTGTCGGCTGTGTCTATAGCCGTCGCGAGTGGCCCTACGGCTCGGGGTTAAACGAGTATTCTACGTTGCAATGTCAATTTTAGGGGACTGCAAAGCCTGTCGCAGTTCGTGAATTGTTTTGCCAAGCTTGAGAAATTCTTTCTCGGAGACTCGCGGAACAAGATTGCTGATCTCAAAAGAGCGGACATACTCGAGTTTATCGCGAAAAGTCTTGTCATTTGGAATCGCACCGGAGTGGTGGAAGCCTGTGGCTTTATTTCTCCAACCCTTTTCGTCGATTGTCCCGGAACACTCTTTGCAGAACTCTCTCGCCAAAATAAATGCGGCCGGTCCGTACTGCGAATTGCGTTGCTTTAGACCCGAATCCATTTCGAACGCGGAATGGTGTGGTATCGTTGGCTGGAGTCGCAGCAGTGCAGGAACGCGACGCAACAAGTACGCCAAAAACAGCAAACCACCTGCCGCCGCAACCAATGCGAGGACTGCGAAAACATAGAGCTTCGAATCCACTGGCCTAGGTTGTTTGGCCATGGCTTCGTTCAAGATGTTGGAGTCCGCCACACTCTTTAGAATATGGTTGGCCATTCGCAACTTGGTTTCAAGATCGGTATTTGGAATATCCTGAATTCTTGGAACAGGCTGTTCATTGGTTCGGTTCGAACTGATATTCGGTGGCGGAGGTTGCATTCTACTTTGGTAACTCGCCAATACCCGTCCATCAACCACAAAGCTTAGGCCAGCCTTCTTTCCGCGACCGAGTAACGCAGTTAGCCGAATGGCAAACGGTGCGTTGTCACCATGCCAAATCATGCCGTTGGTAACGACGCTTGTATCGGCGATGAGGACCATGACACCAGCAACCTGCGAGCTTCCCGTTCCCACAGCAATCAATGGCTGGTTGCTACTGTTGGAGGGTAAGCAATCCGAAGGCAACGAAGCGATGACTTGCCAACGAAGGGAATTGACTCTGGCGGAATGGGTAGGCAGAGAAAGCCATGCCGTGCGATTGGCCACGATCTCACTGACCCCCATCATCAACTCGTGCGATGAGTCGATATCTTGAATCCGAATGCAGTCTTTGAAATCGAAATACCTGTCGTCGACTCGCAATGCGACTACCGGTCCAGCTTTGATTTCTCCGAGGCCGGGCATGAGATTGGGTTGGTCGGTTGCAATCAGTACGTTTCCGCCTCGTTTCACAAACAGAACGAGGTTAGCCACAATGTCGCTTCGTAAACGCGTCAAATCCCCGGTCAAGACGATCACCGAATCCGCGGGAGATTTGAGCGACGACTCCAGCGATTGGATCGTCGCCATGCCCCGTTCTTCCAAAAGCATTTGGAAGAGTTCGCAACCCACGTGCCACGTCAACTCGTTGGATGGATTCGTTTGCTGCGACTGAACGAAAGCGCATTGCCAAACGACAAACAGAATGATAACAAGCGAGCAGACGGCGTTAAGGCGAGCGGCCGATTGAAATCTACATCCCGAGTATTCAAGTGGGAGGG
>JANMLD010000049.1:0-5541 GCA_031372345.1 Pirellula sp. | reverse complement strand
AGGCTCTGAGCGCGGTGGCGTGTGTAGTGTTGAACAATCGTATAAAAGAATGGCTGACCGAGTGCCAATTCTCCATGACTTTCAACAACGCAGCCTGATTCCAATCGTACAGGTCGAACTAATTCGTGACTCGCTTCAAGTAGCTGACCAGTACGCGTTCTCGCAAATGCGCTTGAGCCAATCGAGAGAATTCGCCGTCCGTTCTCGACAGTAAAGTACGATCCAGCAATATCATAAACGATTTCGTCAACATACCTCCCCAGATTATCAATTCCTGACGCATTCGCGGCTTCATTTACCAGCGCGTCTACACGTGATGAACGAGAACCCCTGCCAAAAGCAAATGGTGCACCGCGAAACCTGGCAATTCCGTTACTTGGGGCTCTCGATGCCGAGCCACAAACACTGCCTACCGCCTTGCCAACACCAAATCCTCCCACGACTGATACTGCAGTACAAATGTTTTCGGCTATGACGGCGGGGCCTTCTGCGGGTTTTTCGCCGGTGGCCAGTTTTTCGGCTATCGATAAGCCCATCGCACCCGCTCCGAACAAGGCTACTCCAAAAATTTCGGCGCCAATGTTCCCTTTGAAGTTTAATGTCAGCGATGCCGAAAAGTTTATGGTGCCTACCATCAAACCTAGCCGCCTCGCATAGAATTCGGCTTCGTCTCCTTTGAGGCCTTGCACCGTAACTGCGCTAAGGTACCCGCAGGTGTAGCCAAAACTGTACGCCGCAAAACCTGACGCAAAGGCTATCCCAATGCGACTAAACCCCAATGCTCCCCCATACTCGGCCATCGCTATGTTGCCACTCGGGTCAGTGTACTTTCCTGGCATGTTGCCGACGAATCGATTCAGATTCACGTCTCCAGCCGCGAAGCCGAGCTGGTCCTCGCTTAGGAATCTGCCCGACGAGGGATCGTACATCCTTGATCGGTAATAATACAGCCCAGCCTCGGCATCCCACTCGCGACTTGTGAACTTCATCCGATCGCCTTTGGCTGGTGATGTCTCCAGCACGATTCCTCCAAATGAGTCGTAGGTAATGCGGTCGATGATGGCACCCGAACTATCCGTTATGGCCCGTACGCTGCCAAGATGATCCGTTAAGTACCACGCGGTCCCCTCCCCAGGCCGGTAGCGAGCCAGCGGTTGATCGACTGCGTCGCCATGCATGTACCGGGCGGTTACTGTTCCAGCCGCGTCCGCATCCAACCAGACATCGGAACCATCGTACACGAATGTCTGTATCGTTGGAGCGACAGGGCCGCTCCCGTCCCCATCGAGCGTTCGGGATATGCGACGTCCAATCGCATCATAGCGATAGTCGATACTGGTAAGAACCACACCGGCGCTGGAACGGGTCTCGGTGTGCGTCATTCGATTCCGATGATCGAACTGGAAGGATTGCACTTTGCCAGTCGCCCGCTCTAGCTTCGATACCGTGTTTCCCTCTGCATCGTAACCATAATCAAATCGCTCGTCCGAGAGCAGTCGATTGTTCACACCGATGGTTTTGCTCGAACCAATCCGATTGCCTGTCGCGTCGTAGTTGTAGGCTTCGTCAGGAAGCACAGTCGCTGTGTGATCTGCTACCGTGAGATGCCCAGTTAGGTCATACTCGTAGGTAGATCGCTGGCCGTCGATTGTCCAAGCCGCCAGTTCATCGGCCACATTCCAATCGGTATCGAACTGAGCCATCACCGCATCGACCGCAGAACGATGGGAAATGAGATCCGTTCTTCCAACCGAGTCGTACGTTCGGATGGTTTTCCCTACAAGCTGATTCCCTTGAAGGTCAGAGTAACGTTGCATCGAAGTCGTTTGGCCGCGACCGTTGTAGGTAAAATCTTCGCGCGCGCTATCGACGCCTAAAGGACCGGTCGGACCAGACCAAGTTCGTCGCGATACTAGATTTCGCGTATCGTAGAGCGATTGCACCGAGACTCCATCGCTATCGGTCACGGCAGTCCGATTGCCAGCGCTATCCCATGCGTTGGTCAGTACCGTTCGGCGAATTCCCGCGGTTCCCGCATTGTCCGAGGTTAACTGGCGGTCGTTGAAATCGTACGTGAAGGCAACTTGACTGTCGTTGTCCCTGAGCGACGTGATGTTGCTGCTGGCATCGTAAGAAACGAAGACATTATCCACGTTGGAGCCATCTGGGTTGCGGTAAATGATCTCCGTGTTTCGGTTTCGGGTGTCGTATTTGAAAACGGTCTTTCGCCCAAGCTTGTCCGTGTATTCCGAAAGATTGCCTCGACCGTTGGCCGATGCGCATCCACAAGCCAGGGCGACGTTGTCATAGACAAAGCTCTCGGCAGCACCGAGCGGATCCGTGCGCTGGGAAACTCGATTCAATGCGTCGTACTGCCACCGAGTGGCATTACCAGACGCGTCGGTCAACCGAGTGAGATTGCCGACCGGATCATACTGCATGTTGGTAACGGCTCCCTTGGGGTCGGTTGTTGAGACCGGTCGGTCCAAAGCATCGTAGGTCGTAAGCGAAACTCGTCCAAGTGGATCCTGCGTGCGCAATCGATTTCCGATGGCATCGTATTGAAACTGAGAGGTACCTCCATCGGCAGCCGTACTAGACAATAACAAACCAAGCGAATCGTACTGGAACGCAGTTTGCGTTTGTTCCGGATCGGTAATTTTGAGGATTCGCCCAACGCTATCCAAGTCGTATCGCGTTACGAACCCGAGTGCATCGGCGACTTCGATCAATCGGTTGCGGTTGTCATAGCGACGCGTTGTGGTGTTCCCTCGCGGGTCCACTGAGGAAGTAATATTTCCCGCGGCATCGTAGGACCATTGGTAGACCCCCAACATCGGATCGGTCATTCGAATCAATTGATTGGCCGCATCGTACATAAACTGCGAAGTCTCACCTCGCGGGCCGATCACTTTGGTTCGGTTGCCTAAGGCATCGTAACTGGTTTGTGTCACAGAACCATCAGGCAGAGTCGTCGAGATTTGACGATTGAGCGCATCGTAAGCATAACTGGTGACCGAACCTAGCGAGTCTATGTCTTCGATGAGATTGCCCGTCGGGTCGTAGTTCATTCGCGTGGCAAAACCCAGGGCATTTATCTTCTTAACAATTCGATTGTTCTTGTCGTATTCCCAGCGACTGGTGTTTCCGTTCTCATCCGTCCTGGCAACGATGCGATCGTTGGCGTCGTACTGTGTCGTTTCAGTCCCCCCAAGCGCATTCGTCTGGCGAATCACTCGACCTCGGGCGTCGTATTCATAACGAGTCGGGCGGCTTAGTTGGTCTCGCGTTTCCTTGACCAAACCATCCTCGTAGATAACTTGGACTTGATTGCCTTTTGGATCGACGGTTCCCGTCTCACGTCCAGCCGCATCGCGATTGAACCTTACGAGTCTTCCAGCTTCATCGGTTAGCCCAATCATTTGACCGGCTGAGTCCTGGGCCGTATCTCGATGGGTTCCGTCTGGATGAACAATTCGTGTTGGCACATCGAACGAGCCATAGTCAAACTTCCAACCCAGCCCGTTTGGTCCCGTGAATTGCTCAGTGCGACCTAAGGGATCCACGATCAAGGTTGTGCGTTTCCCTAACTGGTCAACAATGGCAATTCGATTTCCAGATGCGTCGTATTCGAAATTGGAACTGTTCCCAAGAGCGTTCGTTTTAGCGGTGATGTCGTTGCGATCGTTGTAGGCGACCGTCGCAACGCTCCCCAATGCATCGGTCATTTTCGTAACATTGCCGTTGCGGTCGTACTCCATCAGAGTCGAGTTGCCGCGGGCATCGGTCATACGAATCGGCCGGTTTTCCGCGTTGTACAGGGTCGAGACCGTATGGCCTAGTGGGTCGGTTATGCTGGTGATGTTGCCTCGACTGTCGAACCGAACAATCGATTCGTTGCCTAGCCGATCCCCCAAGGTTTCTACTTGATTGGCTAAGTCATTCGTTTGCGACGTGGAAACTCCACCCGCGTCACGAATTCCCGAGTTTCTGTTATCGGCATCATACGAAACGCTTTGAATCGTTATTCCACGAGCGTCCGTAATCGTCTGGATGAAATGAGACGGATTGGACATGTAAACCATTCGCATCGAATCACCCACGGGATTGGTTACAGCAACAAGATCACCGGCGGGGTTGTATTCGTATTGAATGACTCTCGACGTCGGGTCGATGATCTGCGTGATACGCCCTTGGGAGTCACGGGTCCAGCGAATTTCGGGACCGACCGACGAATGAATCCCGGTAGCATCAATCGTGAGCGTTACATTGTTTCGATCTTGGATTTTTTGCAACTGGAGGTCGGAGAATTGGTTGTAGGTATAGCGGACTTGGGCTTTCGAGACCAGCGTATAAGTATCGGGGTTGTAAGGAAGACCGATCAGGTAGACTCCAAAGGTGCCGTCGCTCCCTTGAGAAAGGGTCGTGTATGGAACTTCTAGTCGATAATCGACACCTGGATCGGCTATGAACTTGGGGGTCCAAACCGCTCCCAGCAATCCACCTGCAACTTCAGGTGCGAACGTAAAACCGACCCGCATCCCGTCGGGTGTCGTCATATAAACGCGAGTACCGGTTCGGAATGGATTGGCAGTAAGTGGCCCAGCACCGGCTCGTTCGGAGTCGCTTACTCGAACCGACTCTCGAATGCGAGGAGTGCCGATATCGAGTCGCCATCCATAACCAAAGTCTTTACTGAACGGTGCTTCGAGCGTGTCGTACGTGCGACCGATGGTGATTGGCAATCCGGCTAACGGGATCGCAAGGTCGGTGAACGAGACCATGTAGTTCCCGATCTTGGCTTGGTTTTGAAGCGTCAGTTCGAATTGTTGGCTGGCGATGTTGCCGTTGGTGTCTTGGGCGACGACGCGTATCTCGTAGATGTCGTTGGCTAGCATCGTTGGGTCGAAGGTTGCTAGCTTGCTGTTGGTCACTTGCGAAGTCGATGTAAAGAACGTTTTGAATTGGTCCGTTCCCGCTAGCGCGTACTCGACGTAGTACGATTCTAAGTCGCTCGCTGTAACCGAGCCTACGATGTCGGTCAAGTAACTGATGACCGAACCAGGGAGCGATGGGGCAATGGTCACTACCGGGGGCGTGGTGTCGGCTGGGTTGATGACTCGGAGTTTTTGCGTACTCGTCCCGATGTTACCGCTCGAGTCGGTGGCGGTCGCGATAAGCGTTCGCAGACCGGCTACGGCATTGGTGATCGTGTACCGGCCGCCTGTGAGTGCAACGCTTTGACCGTCGATCGTCAAGCTAACACTGGTGACGGCGATGTTGTCGGTCGCTCGTACGATAATTGTTACCGTGCCTCCTTGATCGATGACCGTGTCCGATAGTTGCATGGACACTTGTGGTGCCAGCGTGTCGGGTCGAACGACCACCGTGTAGGGTTGTTCGATGAACAATCCGCGGTCGTCCGTAGCGCGAACGACGACTGTTTTTGAGCCGATATCCGAGAGGCCAGGCTGCCAAGTGATCGAACCTCCGCGTTGGTCGATTTGCATGTTCGATGGTTTCGTCACCAGCGAATAAGTG
>JANMLD010000048.1:0-10502 GCA_031372345.1 Pirellula sp. | reverse complement strand
CATATCATCAAGAATCAGAAAAGGATGTCAAGTGAACTTTCAAAAGTTTTTTTCTTAACCTTGCACACGCCGAAATCGAGGATTTCCGATTTGCGCCAGCCAACCGGAAAAATGGCTCAATCCGAAACCGGACTCGACATACACAGCGAAAGGTGAATTCATCCCGTAGCCATGGTCGGAAGGATTCGTAAGAAACATAACCCGCTGGTTCATGAACTCGTTCTTGCTGAGACTCAGGATAGTCGAATATCATGGCCCTGTTTCCGTTTATTCTGAATCGAAATCAGTTAATAGCCGGTGTAGTTTTCTCGCTCCCTCCATTGGAAGGTTTATCTCGGAATCGACCTGAGCACGCATGAGTTGCGTTAAACCTGCCAACTCAAGCTGCTCCGCTTGATTGAGGGTTCCCTGAATGTCGCTGTCGATGAGTTGGAATCGTCGCTCCTTCAAATCAGCATTCCATTTGAGTTGATCATCCACCCTCAAATCCTCGAATGCGACCCTTCCAAACAGATGCCGAATCTGTTCATCGTTCATTCCAGATTTGAGCAAAGTAAGTTTGACAGCCAGCATGGCAGCGAGGCTCAAATCGAAGGTGGCAGCATTTGCGGCCAGCGATTGTCCTGTCTCAACCATAAAAAGTTCGAGATGTTTCAGGAATTCACGAAACCAGTCGTTGGTAGTTTCGTGGAGTTTGCCGGAATTGGATTCAGGCTGCTTCTTGACGGCCATCAGAGGAATCGGAGTCCTTAACTGCGTTCACCAAAAACTGTGCTGCCGTGCTCACCGATTTACGGTAATGGTCAAGCGTAATAGCACCGGGAGACTTTTCTTTCTTCGCCAACTCCTTTGCATGCATCACGACCTGTTCAGCAAAAAGTGCCTTCCACTCCGCCAAGGCCTGTGCCGCACAGGGATCAATCCAATAGGTTTTGCTCTGGTCCATCGTAACCTCCATGCTCAATGAGACCTGCAAAGCATAGCACGTTGGCGTCTAATCGAGAAGATCGGTTTTCGGCCTGAATTTTGTGGAAAAGGAGCACCTTGACCCCAACAATTGTGTTTTGTTGCCCGCGCTATTGCCCTTCGGGGCGGGCGCCAACCCGAATGTCCCAACCCAAATGTTTATTCAGTGAGTCGATGTAAGCCTCCAAATCCCCACTGTCAATGCCAGCCCTCTTAGCGGCCTTCTGGTATTTTTCTTCGAGAGCGATTTCTTGATGGTCTGCGTAAAGTAGCTGGGAACGCAAAAAAACTGAAATTTTCATTCCTGCTTTCGTCCTGTCGAGCTTCGTGTGCATGTGCATTTCTACAAGATTGTGCGACGCGCAAGCACGAACGGATTTGTCACAATCATCGCGGGAATGGTCTCGGAGCAATATCAAGCTTGAATCGTCAGGCCAATTCATGGCCACCACACCTAACGCAGCTATCCGGACAGTCACATCTTCATCTCCGACGGCTCGGGCATGAAGGAGAGAAGATGAAGGAGGGAAGGGGACACTCAACTTTAGTTTCGTTGCGCACCGCTGCAAGAAGTTGGTCTTGTACTTGATGGGAATGAAATCGCATCAATCTTGGTCTGGTCAGAGAGCGTTGCCTGCATTGGATGCTGCCATGCAGGCAGTATCGGCAGCCTGTGCTCGTACCTTCAAATAGTTGTCGTATGGGAACCTACGAATTTTTGTCCAAACGCTACTTCGTTTGGACCGGTTCCGGCTTGAGTCGCTTCAGGTAGAACCGACGCTTTGAGATTAAGCTTCGCATCTCGTACACATCCTTCGGTTTACCAGCCACGTTGGCGAATAAGCAACCGAAATTATTGATCTGCAACCGCCAGTACTCCGGGTCCAATTTTAATCGTTCAAAGATCGGGGCGACTTCGGATGGCGTGTAACCCGTCTTTTCCGGTCGGACCATTCCTGCGCTGGCGTCCAGCAACTTCAAATAGTCCAAAGTCGACATCGATAGAAAACCTTTGTCGCTGCAGCGTTGTCTGGTTTGATTCGCACAAGCACCAATGGCGTCGTTTTTCTCGTCGATCGTTAATGGAGATAGGAACGAATCGACGGTTGCATCATTCTCTGGTATCGAAGTAGCAGCTTGCGGCATGGCCTGAATCCTGCGTTGTACCGAAGTGAATTCGCTAGTTTCCAGAGTTTCTGCCATTGCTGCACGGATCGGATTCAAGTCCACGTAGGCAGCACAAGCCAGCAGCGTTTCTTCGTCCAAAATGCGGACTGCGCGGTAGCGACCCTGGAAAAATTTCCCGACCTGGTTGTCTTCTTGGTTTGCGCGCGTGCCAATGTTTTGGCAGAGCAAACGCATCCACCAAGCAACATCGCTGAGCCGTTTTCGAATAGTCGCGAGCTTATGGGGTAGCCGAATGAGGACACACCACTTTTAAATGAACGAAGGTCGTACGGCAAAGAAACAACCATGCAACGGTACGAATGCTCACGCTGCGCAGATTAGAGGATCAAAATGCTGTGTCCCCGACCCGTCTAATTCAGCGTTATCGATGGCGGCTTGAGTGGGTAGACTTGGGATTCAAGAATGAGAAAGCATCGACTAGGATGGGTCCTCGCTGATTTCACCATCAGTTCGCTTTTGCAAAGATTTAGAAGTCGAAAGTCGCCCCGTAACGAACATGCAGACATTTGTAGCTAATTTCCAAGTCCCGACTCAGATAGCGCTTTGTGTCGTGCTTGTCGTCCTGTCAGGACTGTTTATCTTCGCGCTTGAGGGCTACAACGCGAAGCTGCGAGAGTTTGGCATTCAAAGTGCGATTGAGATCGAAATGCCCTGGACGCCATCGCGCGCCGAGGCGCTGATTTCACAACTGGGTGGCGAAGGCGTTCGCGTGGCACGCAAGCAGACCTACTTGGATTTCGGTTTCTTGATTGTCTACCCATTGACGATCGCACTGCTCTGCGTACTGCTTGGTGCCAAGGCTGGCAATGCGGTGTCCGTTGCGGCCCCTATCATCGCGGTTGGAGTACTATTTGCTGGCTTGTTTGACGCAATCGAAAACATGGCGATGTTGGTGATGCTGAGTGGGCGCACCGGGTCCCCTTGGCCTCAACTATCTTCCCTCTTCGCTTCGATAAAATTCACCTTAGTGCTCGGCGGTATCGCGTATGTTGCGATTGCATTGATTTCAATCACCGCGCGCTGGATCGGCGCGTGGCTGCGATAAGCAGCAGGACCAGCCTTCCTCCTGAAGCAATTGGTAGGCATCGCTTCCAACCCACCCTACTCAATCCGCCGAATTAGCCAGACGAGTAACGCGGCATGGGGACACAACACTTTTGAATCAATCAATGTCGTACGGCAAATAAACAACCATGCGACGGTCAACACGCCTGCACTAAACGGAATACAGCGTCAAAATGCTGTGTCCCCGACCCTTCTGCCATTCAGACGATGGGGACACGAGGACGTTAGCGGTTCTTGATGTGTATCAGTGCTCCATCTATCCAACCTTGCAATGCCCAGGCGGGTCGTGAAAAGATCGTATGTTCCACCACAGACCCGTTTACAAAGAGGAACATCGAATGTCGCTCGATTCGATAATGTGCGATTACGTCTGGAGAGAAGTCCATGTCGATGTAAACAATCTTGACCTTACATGCCTCGGATCGTCTGAACGATTCTAAAGCAGCAAGCGATTCCTGCGTTACCTCGCACCATTTGGCACCGAAGCAGACCAGCACAGGCCCCGTGTGGCTAGCAACTTCCGATTGAAAGAATGGATCCTTCGAAGCTGGAATGCCGCGTCGATCGTCGTAGCCGGCATCGTGCTGCTGCTGTTCGTGTTCCGCGGAAACCGCATCCATCGATAAATAAGCGTGATGGCGGTACAAAACAATACAAACGAAGATGAGAAGCGAGAAGGGAATTGGGAATCGGAACATGAACGTTTTGATTCAGTTATCGGAAAGGAATGGATTGCCGTCCCTGACCTGGGCTAGACGGATTTGAGGATTCAAAACCTTACTTTCAACAAAACGCGGTGTTGAGAAAAGGAGTGCCTCCAGCCTTCGTTCCAGTTTCCGACATCGGCAGGATCGGAATAACCCGCATAAAGCTGTTTGAATTCGCACAACAGTCCGTCTATTTAACGACTATTCGGAAGAGCGTTACGAAATTCTGTTGTTTGACACACGAAACGAAGTAGCCGAATGCATCAGCGAGGTCAGTTACCCAAAACGTCACGAATCCGCTCCTTAGTAAGCGGACACCACAACCATTGGATTTAGTCGGCGTGTGTTCGAATCGGAAACAAAGCGAGGCTGAATGGGGACACACCATCTTGGTTTTTCGCGGCATTGACGCGGCATGGGGAATTGGCGCGGCATGGGTGGTCGCGACATGGGGACACGGCACTTCTGAATCAGAGAATGTCGTACGGCAAAGAAACAACCATGCAACGGTCAGACGCGGACACCAAACAGAATTCCGCGTCAAAATGCTGTGTCACCGTGTCACCGACCCGTCTGCCTCCCTCTCAAGATTCCTCGCCAATATCTTCTGACGGAGGGAACAGTCGTTCCGCGAACGCTTCTGAATCGCTTGTCGATCCCTTGATATCCGGATTGGCTTCAATCCATCTGCTCCATCGATCTGCATTTAATCCAAAATCTTCGCCAGTTAAATGTTTCAGTTTCGAATGCGCTTCAGCCGGAGAACGATATTCTCGTTGTCCCTTGAGAAACTCGCCGCGAAGGTTGGCTACTAATAGTTGAATTGGTGTTAACCGTGCCATAAGACTCTCATGTTAGGGGTTATTATAACTGCCTATGAATTCACTTCGCCATCCACTAATATAGGCTCGCGATTCTGTTGCTTGGTGTCTTGACAGTCCACCCAAGTAGCACTTTATTCTTCGAGCGGCAAGCCACTCTGTTCCAACTTCGTCTAGAGCGTAAAGCTCTTCCGTCACTCCAAAAAAGTCCCGATGTGCTTGTGCGAAATCACCTCCTCGTTCCTTAAGTACGTTATTATAACGCTGGGCGTGTATCACCTCGTGAGCGGATTCAACAAGCCTATGCTCCAAGCTTCGACTAAATGCATCCCGGCTTATGGACAGCGTTCTTTTTCCAGTAACTGGATCAACCCAGAAATTTGAGCTACCCGATGTAGCCCGAACTTCGTCCACGGTGTTCCATAGATCCACTTTGGATGCCGTTGCAGCTTCCTCTACAACTTCTGTGGCACGACGATTATAGTTAGACTGCGAAAGCCGGGCAATCTTTGAAGCAGGAGAAGGTGCATTGCCACTAGGAACGCTGGATCGAGGTTTTGACGAACCACAATTCGCAGCTTGATTAGTTGGTCGATTTCCACCGGAACGTCCAGCGGCTTTGCCGATACCAAGCCCAACCACTCCACATAAAGTTCTGATTCCCAGTACTCCAAGGTCGGGCGAATTGGCTATGAACATGGCTCCAGCCGCCAAGCCCGCGATGCCGCCTATGAACCGAACCCAACCTGTTTGTGATGCGCCTACAAAGCCTAAGGCCGATCCGAACGCTGCACCTTGAATGGCAAATTCCACTCCGGTCGATGCTGCTATTGCCGCATTCCCTCCGGAGCTAAGAAAACCCTCTGCGTAACCGCAGGCATACCCAAGGGCTGCTCCGACGGCTCCACCTGCAAAGCTGTTTTCAACTTGCTTGCCGAAATTGGCACCAAAAACATACTCGGTCATCGCAACCATACCGCTCGGGTCGGTGTACGAACCTGGCATGTTGCCTACGTACCGCGAAAGGTTCACATCTCCAGCCTGAAAACCTTTCGGGTCTTCGGTCGTGAATCGACCTATGCTCGGGTCGTACATCCTCGCTCGGTAGTAGTACAATCCAAGTTGGGAATCCCATTCTCGCCCCGTGAACTTGATCCGGTCACCATACGCTGGAGCTGTCTCCAGAACGATTCTTCCGAAACTGTCGTAGTCGATCCGATCAACGACCGCTCCAACGGAATCGGCAATAGTTCGAACACTCCCCAAGTGATCGGTCAGGTACCACGCCGTCCCTTGACTGGGAGCTGTCCCTTGACTGGGGCGATAGCGTGCGAAAGGCTGATCTACTCCATCGCCGTGCAAGTACCGAGCCGTGACCGTTCCTTGGCCATCGGTATCCATCCACACATCGCTTCCGTCGTAAACAAACTGCTCAGTGGTCGGGCTTGCCGGTCCGCTTGGGCCGTCCGAATCGACCACGCGCGCTATGCGCCTGCCAAAAGCATCGTACCGATAGTCGACCGTGCTGGTGACTGTCCCTCCAGAAGTAACTGACTCGGAGTGGGTCAATTGATTGACATGATCGTATGCATACCGATTCTGAATCCCAGTAGCCCGCTCGGTCTTGGAAACGACGTGCCCCTCGGCATCGTAGGTGTAATCAAATCTCAAATCACTTAACAAGCGATTATTAGCACCGACTACCGTTTGAGCCCCCGTTCGGTTTCCTGTCGCATCGAGCGCATAGCTTTCGTTTGCAAGATTGGGGCGGGTGTGGTTTGCAGAGGTCAATTGCCCAGATAGATCGTATTGATAGGTCGACGCTTGGCCGTCGACTGTCCATTTGGTCAATTGATCTGCAACGTCCCATTCCGTTTCGAATTGAGCCATTACCTGATCGATTGCAGATTGATGCGAAATCAGTCGGCTGCGTCCAACGGAATCGTACGATCGAATCGATTTACCGATTTTATTCGAACCAACCACGTCGGCAAAACGGTCCATCGAGGTCGCTTGTCCTCGTCCGTTGTACGCAAAATCAACGCGCGCGGCGTCAACTCCAGGACCCGACCACGTTCGATTCTGTAACAGATTACGGGCATTGTATTGCGAGTTTACCTTGACTCCGTCATTGTCTCGAATTTGCACTCTGTTGCCGGATGAGTCCCATGTGCTGCTCAAGATGGTCCGGCGTGCGCCTTGAGTTCCGAGATTGTCGGAGGTGATTTCACGACTGTTGAGATCGTAGGTGAAAGTCAATTGGCTATCGGCATCACGTGCTGAAGTTAAGTTGCTGCTGGCATCGTAAGCAAACTGGAGAGTATCAGCGATCAAGCCATCCGGATTGCGCCACGTGACCTTGGTGCTCCGATTTCGCGAGTCGTATTCATAGTGCGTCTTACGGCCTAGTCTGTCCGTGTACTCCGACAAATTACCCCGTCCGCCAGGAATGCCACCGCAACCACAGACAAGTGCTTGATCGTCATACACAAAAGACTCAACCGAATTGAGTGGGTCGATTCGTTGTATCACTCGATTCAAGTTATCGTAGGTCCAACGCGTTGTATTTCCCGATGCATCGGTCATCGCGATCACGTTATCAACCGAATCGTACTCGCGAGTGGTAATCGAGCCGCGTGGATCGGTCGATGTGACCAACCGATTGAGTGGATCATAAGCGTTTCGTGAAACGCGACCAAGGGAGTCGGTTGATTCGATAGTATTTCCGACAGCATCGTAGCCGTATTGGAAGACGCCACCATCGGCTCCCGTACGGCGAATCGTTCGGCCAAGGGAATCGTATTGAAACTGTGTCGATGAACCCACTTGATCTGTGTAGGTCAGGACGCGACCTACGCCGTCAAGCGTAACGTTTTTCTCAAATCCCAAGGCATCGGTAGAGCGGATTAGGCGGTTTCGAGCGTCAAAGGTCTGGCGGCTGATGTTTCCTCGAGGGTCCGTCATGGCAACAACGTTGCCTGAAGCATCGTATTCCCATCGATAGACTCCCAGCATCGGATCTGTCATTTGGGTCAACTGGCGAGCGGAGTCATACTGATAGGTTGTCGTTTCGCCACGTGGACCGGCAGTAGCGATCACCAATCCCAATTCATTGTAGGTGGTCGATGTCGTCGCTCCGTCAGGCAGGATAGTCTGGACCATACGACCTAACGGATCATATGTGTGCTTTGTAATGAAACCGGCTGCATCAATCTCTTGGGTCAAATTCCCAGACGCATCGTAGACATTCTTCGCGTTCGTGCCATTCGCATGGATGACGTTGGTCAATCGCCCATTAATGTCGTACTGATATCGCGTCTTGTTTCCGCGAGCATCAATCCTGGCAGTAACACGATTATTCGCATCAAATTCGTTACTAGCAATACCTCCAAGAGCATCTATTTGACGTATCATTCGACCTTGTTCGTCGTATTCGAAACTAGTAACGCGATCCATTTCATCCGTGTATTGCTTCAGAAAACCATTCGCATACACTAGACCCGTGTGAGCTCCCAGAGGATTGACAGCCCCAGTGTCCCGTCCATCTGCATCGCGAGTGAAGGTAACTGAATTTCCATTTTCACTAATAAACCCAAGTGACTTTCCATCGACGGCTGAAAGTAGATCTCGATATTTTCCATCAGGGTGAGTAATTCGTGTCGGTGTTTCAAAGGAGCCAAAAGTGAATTGCCATGTCTTGGCTGAGGCATTGGTAATGGCGGTGGATCGTCCTTGACCATCAACAATCACCGAAGTTCGCCTCCCAAGCTGATCGACAACCGCAATCCGATTTCCTCGCCCGTCGTATTCGAAGGTGATGGTTTTGCCCAACGGGTCCGTCGATGTAAGCGGATCGTTCAAATCATTGTAAGTCGATAGCCATGTGTAGCCCAAAGCATCCGTTAGTTTCGTAACATTGAATTGCGAGTCATATTCCATTCGGGTCGTTGAGCCCCGAGGGTCCGTCATGGAGGTTGGCCGATCGTTTGCGCCGTAGACGGTTGACATGACATTGCCAAGTGCATCCGTTACTTTGGTCACGTTCCCTCGGTTGTCGAACTCCAAGACAGACTCACTACCGAGTCTATCCGCAACAATTTCTTTGTTGTTCGCCAGATCATAGCTGTTTATTATCGACTTGCCCGACGCATCGGCCAATCCAATGATTCGTTGATTGCCATCGTAAGAAAGCTTCAAGGTTTCAATGCCACGCGGATCGATTACAGAACGCAGGAAATGAGCTGGATCTGTCAAATATGCCATTCGCGTCGTTTCACCGGACGGACTTTGAACAGACAGTAGGTCTCCTGCAGCGCTGTAGTTGTAAGTGATTTTGCGCCCGACCGGGTCCGTGATTTCAGTGATTCGCTCTTGAGAATCGCGAGTCCAAGTTACTTTTGAACCAACGTTAGAAAAAATCCCGTTTTTAGTGAACGAGAGACGGACATCATTTCTGTCCGTAATGCTCTGCAGTTGAAGTGCGGCGAACTGTTTGTACGTGTATCGCATCTGGTCGTTCGATACAAGCGTGTACGTGTCAGGGTTGTACGGCAACCCAATCAGGTAGATCCCAAAAGTCCCGTCGGAAGCTTGCGAAAGGTTAGTCTTTTCAACTTCTAAACGGTATTCGACACCCGTATCGGATCTAAACTTGGGAGTCCATACTGTCCCGAGAAGTCCCGCCGCAGGAATAGGATCGAAGGTGAAACCGACTCGTCTGCCGTCGGGAATGTTCATGTAGACGCGGGTTCCCAAGCGGAACGGGTTGGCGGTAAGCGGACCGCCTCCTTGCAATTCCGAATCGCTAACTCGAATGGACTCGTGAATGCGAGGGCTAGTTACATCCATTCGCCATCCATTGCCAAAATCGCCGACGTACGGAGCATCTAGCGTGTCATAGGATCGTGCAATGCGGATAGGAATGCCCGCGACAGGGACTTCTAAATCATAGAAGCCAGCACTGCAAGACGCACAGCCGCCACCCATTGCGTCATAATGATAATTCCCGATCTTCGCCTGCCCATCAAGCGTCAGTTCGAATTGTTGGCTGGCGATGTTGCCGTTGGTGTCTTGGGCGACGACGCGGATCTCGTAGATGTCGTTTGCCAACGTTGTTGGGTCGAATGTCGCTAGCTTGCTGTTGCTCACCGGCGAAGTCGATGTAAAGAACGTTTTGAATTGGTCCGTTCCCGCTAAAGCGTACTCGACGTAGTACGATTCCAGATCGCTCGCAATGACTGAGCCTACGATGTCGGTCAAGAAACTAATGACCGAACCTGGGAGCGATGGGGTAATCGTCACTACCGGTGGCGTGGTGTCCGCTGGATTGATGACACGCAGCTTCTGCGTACTCGTCCCGATGTTACCGGTCGAGTCGGTGGCGGTCGCGACAAGCGTTCGCAGACCGGCTACCGCATTGGTGATCGTGTACCGACCGCCCGTGAGTGCAACGCTTTGCCCGTCGATCATCAAGCTTACACTGGTGACCGCGATATTGTCGGTCGCTCGCACCAAAACCGATACCGTGCCTCCTTGAACGATGACCGTGTTGGACAATTCCATGGACACTTGTGGTGCCAGCGTATCCGGTCGGATGACAAGGCTGTAGGGTTGGTCGATGAACAATCCGCGGTCGTCCGTAGCGCGAACGACGACTGTTTTTGAGCCGATATCCGAGAGGCCAGGCTGCCAAGTGATCGAACCTCCGCGTTGGTCGATTTGCATGTTCGATGGTTTCGTCACCAGCGAATAAGTG
>JANMLD010000003.1:0-5523 GCA_031372345.1 Pirellula sp. | reverse complement strand
TGGAGCTTTAAGCTGGGCTTCTCAACAAACGAATTTCCAGAATTTGCCAACAAGTGAGAAGCTAGCATTCAGATGTCGGCCCGGCTAAAGATCGAGGCCTATGAAATCTTTAGAAAAACTAGGTCCATCCACTGGCGTCTTTGGGGCCGTATCGATTCCATTTCCCTTAGGCGAGAGCGATTCTAAAGGCGTCGTGGAACGGGGGGGGAAAACAATGAAAGATTTTGTGCTACGGATAAAGTTGTCAGGCTGTTCAGAATTAAGCCTGATAGTAAGAGATGGCCGATCGACGGCTCCAATCGCTGGTGTTACTTCTGATACACCCTCGACTTGCTGAAGCTGCGATCGTGGGGCTGCTGTACCACGACTGTACACGTACACATACGTGCCGACCAATGTAACGGAGAAAACAAGGGCTCCAAACTGAAAAAGTCTTTTGACAAACATGATCGTTCCTTTATGCGCTTCCATCGAATGCCCCCGAGTTTAACTCGAGTTTAAGTCGGGGGATATTTACCTTTCCCTTAGAGAAAGTCCAGTTTGTAACCCTCCCCCCGGAATGCGATTGTAGCACTAAGCGACAACCTTACTCTGACGAACCCGAGGTTGCGGTCTCTTTCTTTTTCTCGCCATCAACGGGCTTCGTATCTTCGGCGAGCAGTTTCTCAATCGCTTCCTCTAGATCATGTGCGTTCTTTGGACCGGACCCAACTTTGATCATGCGGACGACCCCTTGTTTGTCCAGCAATACTGCTTGAGGAATACCCGAGACGGCCAGTTTTTTGTTGTAATCACTCCCCTTGGGTGTTAACACAAAACCATGTCGCAGTTTGTGATGCTTGCGAAACGACGCGAGCATTTCTAATTCCTTTTCGTGCGAAACGTCGGTGCCACGGACCGCTTGTTCTTTTGCTTCGTCCCATACGTAGCCTTGGTCGGATGTCATTCCAAGAATGACGAAGCCTTTGTCCGCATAGGCATCGTGCCAATCTCGCAAGTGCGGGAAGGTGGCGATGCAAGGTCCGCACCACACAGCCCAAAAATCAAGCAGAACGACTTTGCCTTTGAGTCCCGCCAAGGATGTTTCTTCCATTCCGACAAACGACTGAGCGTCGTACTCCGGTGCGGCGGTCCCCACTAGGCGTTCGCGGACCATTGACGATTCTAACCGCGAGAGCAGCGACTTCAGACTCTTGCCATAGCTCTCCAGTTGCTTGCCCTCGTTGGCGTTGGTCGGTTCAGGAAATGAATCGAGACGTGATTGCAATTCATTGGCCACCTCAATTCCGCGAGCAGGATCCGAATAAGTGTATTGAGAAATCTGGGCTGTTTTGAGCGTAACGTAGGCCGACAAGTCCGCGAACTGGCTGGACTTGGAGTCAAGTTTCTCAGTCAGCAGTTTCTCGACATGCTTGTTGAGTTCGCCGACTTCGTCTGCATTGGAACCATCGAATAGTCCAGAGAAAGTGTTGGTAACCTTGACCAAATCTCGCATGTCGTCCGTGCCTTGATTTACACCATTCTTAACACTCTCGACAGAAGCTCGCATGAGGCCAAGTGCATCGGATGATTTGTTTGCTCGCATGAAGAGTCTCGCTAAGTTGGATTCCAATTCGCGTCGCATCGAACGCATGGAATCACCTGCCGCCGTTACGGCGGCCAGCGATCGCTGAGCAGCTTCGATCGCCTCTGGGCCTCGATCTTGTTGCATCAACATCATGCTGTGCATGCTCGTCGCAGAATATAGATTGCGCGCGCTTTCGGCGGTCAATTCTGGAGCGGAGCACCATTTGTTAATGAGTTGCGAAAACCGTTTGGCAGCAGCCTCTGGCTGAGTGCGCATGGTTTGATTTGCTAGAGTCAAACTGAGTGACAGCAGTCTGGGCGAGTCGGGACTTTCCTCCAATGCCTTGTCCAACCAAGTTGCGGCCTCATCCCATTTAGCATTTTTGACCAATTCGTTGAATTCGGTGAGATCCAACTTTGGGGCCACAGCGGTTGTCGGCTCCTGCGCGGTGGACTGGATTGTTGACAATCCAAAGGCGAGACATAGGCTCGCAAAAACGGCGAACGATTTCATTTTAACTTCCTCATATAAACGTGAAGGCGTTTGAGACATTACGCAAACTTGGTGGTTTCCGTTGGCATTTGAAGGGACAGAAAAAGCCTTATTGGCTAAGATACCAAGAAAGTATGTGCTAGGGCGAAATGTTCTGAAACTCACCCCAAATTTCCATTCATGTCAAATCAACAAGATCAGCCACGCAAAACGGAGTCCCCGCCGAACCAAACGGACGGGATTAACGCTGACGATTCCCTCGAAAAAACCCAGTATTTCACGGAAGACTCGAGTCCTACCGGTACAGGTTCGAAGTCGGCTACGGCAAGCGATTCGTCCCCGACAACGACTCAAAAACGCCAAAAAACCGTTGGCGGCTATCGGCTGATGAAAATGCTCGGGGAAGGTGGCATGGGCCGCGTTTACCAAGCCGTAGATGAATCGGGGCGGATGGTGGCTATTAAACTGCTATCGCCAGAACTTTCGAGATCACCCGAAGCTCTGGATCGGTTCAAGCTGGAGGGGGTCATTGCCAGCGCCATCAGTCACCCACACTGCGTCTTTGTGCACCGAGCGGATGAAGACTGCGGAACGCCCTACATCGCCATGGAGTTGATGACCGGCCAAACCCTGAAGGACATTGTTGCAAAACGAGGGCCACTGCCATACACCGAAGCCATTCCGCTCGTGTTGCAGTGCATCGACGGTTTGATTGAAGCCCATTCGCGAGGCATGATCCATCGGGATGTCAAACCTGCCAATTGCTATTTGGACGATCAAGGCAACGTCAAGATTGGAGATTTCGGATTGGCAAGGTCGCTCGTCAGCGATTCCGAACTAACGCGAACCGGTAGTTTTTTAGGGACCCCTTTGTACGCTTCGCCGGAACAAATTCTTGGCGAAAAAGTAGATGAGCAGTCTGACATTTATTCGTTGGCTGCAACGATCTACTTTTTGCTGGCTGGCAAAGCGCCGTTTGAGTCGCCGCATGCGACTCAAGTCATCGCTAAAATTGTTTCCGCCGACCCGCCACCCTTTTCCGAGGCGGGAGTTCAAGTTCCTAAAAAGCTGGAACAAGTTGTGCTTCGTGGGCTGGCGCGCGACCGATCGAAACGGTTCTCCCACTTTCAAGAGTTTCGCGATGAGTTGGTTCAAACATTGGTTCAACGAGATCGCATTGCGACGTTGCCGCGTCGCGTTCTTGCCTTCGTGATTGATAATTTTTTGGTTTCCATCGCGATCGGCTTAATCGTTTTCTCAACGGTTACTTTTGGTGATCGAGAATTGGATTTTCGAAACTACCTCAGCATGTTTGGAACACTTTTCCAAGGATCGTATCTACTCTTCTTCGAAGCATTATTTGGCGCGACCATTGGCAAACGGCTCATGAATTTGCGGGTGGTCGATCCGGAACTCGGAACCCGCCCCAAGTTTTTGCATTGTTTGATTCGGACGGTTGTGTTCTTGACCCTCATCAACGCTGTTGAATTTGCGACCGCGGGGTTGTTATTTGCACAAGGCATGTCGCCAGCAACTGCACCTGTATTGTATGGTGTTTTCTCCTGGATTAGTCTGACGGTAGGCTGCATTGCGATATTGTCTATTTGGAAACGCACTGAGAAAAAGCAACTCCTGCACGAGTGGATGTCGAAGACTCAAACTTGGGTTTCAGTCCAACGGTCCGTGGTCAATGCCTTTGAGCTAACTGAGCCCCGATGGTCTATCCCGACACAGCCGTTAGAGCCAAGTTGGGGTATTCCTGCTCGCCTTGGCCGGTTTGAAATCCGAGGTAGAATCGCAACCGAGGACAGTTCAAAGTGGCTTTCGGCGCATGACAGCACTATCGAACGAGACGTATGGATTCAGCTGAGTCCAGCTGCCTTTCCACCCCCAAATGAGTCTCGAGAAAAGTGTGTTCGAAGGACTCGCATGCGATTCTTGGAGAGCGGCATTCAAGGGGACTGGCGATGGGATGCTTATGTTGCACCGGACGGAGCTCCTATGGCTCTGTGGTTTGACTACAGGAACCCGATGCCTTGGCCGGTGACGCAAAAAGTCCTTCAGGACACAACCGATGAATTAGCGTTCATTGACTCAAGCCAAAATGCGACGCCAACGCAAATGGCTCGATGGTGGCTGACATCGACAGGAAAACTCACCCTTGCAGAAGCACCCGTCCAAGCAACCAAATTGGCTAGTCCAATTCCGTCCGAATCAAAACCATTGTTTTCTGAGTTGGCTTGCCTCGCACTACCGGATCGACCCCACGGTGAAGCATCATCCCAATCTGTTGATCGCGCAAGCTTGAAACGTTCCGCACATTCCGTTGCACCGTGGCGAGCGACTCAGTTGCTTCAAAAAATGAAGTCCTGCAAAGTCGTTGAACCGAACATGATTCGAAAGGAAATGGAACAGGTCCTACAGGGTCCGCCTGTGGTTACCGTAACCATGCGAGTCGTTCATGCGGTGATTTTGTCCGTGGTTGTTGTTTTTCCGTGGCTGATCCTTACGTTTGCATTGATGATATCCATCATCATGGACGTCGTCGAAGAGCAAAAAAACGCGAGATCCATGACGACGCTTGCCGCCGTTCTAAGAGACCCCGAAAACCATTCCAAGCAAATTGAACAAATCGAAAGCGAGAGACGTTCGCACTATTTGGATCCTGACCGGATTGCAATCATGGAGAGCATGGCAGACGAGCAGCATGCGAGATTTGCCAGCGCCCATCGAAGCTTAGGATTCTTCGAACGAAGTTTCATCGGGTTCATGAACCAAGTGCGAGGGCGCGAGGATTTTAATGACAAACCAAAGCTGGATTTTTCAAACCTGGATGGAACGCATTCGGAAAAAGCAAACGATCAAGTCAAGACGACAACAACATCCCCACGCGTCACGATCGGCAAGCCAGGCAACGCAATCCAAGTAAACGAAGGTCCTGAGACCATGAATTCGATGATCCAACTTTTCGATCGACTGGAGGCGGAACGCAAATCGCCACCGCCGAAGCGGTGGTTCAAGCGACTTCGTGATATGCTGATCATACCCTTGTGTGTTTTTGTCGTTTGGGGGGGACTCTTTCGTGGCGGGATTACCCACATGGTGACAGGGCTTGCGGTCGTACGGCGGGACGGTCGCCGGGGTACGATTCTACAATGCATGTGGAGATCGCTCTTGTTCTGGCTTCCCATTTTTGCGATCGCTGGAGTGATTATGGTGGTCGATGCAAATGGGATCGAGTGGGTTTGGTGGACGCAGCAGCTTCGCCGATTCTACTTCGTTCTCCCACTCCTGTACTTGGTCACCGTCATTCGCTGGCCACTGCGAGGGCCACACGACGTGGCTAGCGGTACCTATGTCGTGCCGAGGTAGAATGTCGGCGGTGGGGGGGGGGAAGTGGGGGTTGCTTGGGCACGATGGGAGCGCGGCCGGGGCCTCCGCGCGGATTGGGCCCGGGTGGGGGG
>JANMLD010000002.1:0-1136 GCA_031372345.1 Pirellula sp. | reverse complement strand
GCCAGCATCGCGAGCGCGGTTAAGTGCTTCGTCAGTGGTGATGACGCCATACTGAGTGCCATCCGGACCGATCACGCGAATTGGAGAAATGCGGATCTGGTTATTGATCCTCGTTTGAATGCGTTCGATTGTTGAAACCCTTTCGACTTGATGAATGAACTCCTCCAGCCGACGTGCCAGATCGAATGTAGGACGAAATATCTAACCGGTTGACACCTGCCAGACTACCTAAGTTAAAGTATCGGCAAATCCGGCCTACTCGGTCAACAGATGTTTGGCGAAATTCTTATCCCAAACGCGCAATAATCGAGTCTTTTCCCGTGGAAGCCCCGCTGCGGAGCAAAATAACCAACTACGCCCCGTCGCAAAGGGATTCCGAACGAACGGCTTAGCTAAGGGCACTTGCACTTGCAACACCCGCCAAGGTGGATAACATACGAAACCTGGAGTGCAATGGATTGCTCCAAGCACCCAGCCCGCCCTTGTAGCTCAGTTGGTAGAGCAGGTGACTCTTAATCACCGGGTCCAAGGTTCGAGTCCTTGCGGGGGCACTAGACTAACCATCACGAAGTATCGAGAACCCTCACTTTCCAGCGAATTGAGGGTTTTTTCGTTTGCTCCAGCATACCAAGTTAATGGTTCGAGTGTCAAAGTTGTACTCTAGGCAGAATAATCGCCTTACCATCGAACCTGGAAACCAGGCTTCGTATTGCAATCTCTTGTTCGTCGATAGATTTCTCGGCTGCTTGTTTGACGCGAGCTTCGGCTTGGGAAACAAAAATGCGAGAAATCAAGACTTCCACGGTCATATCGATTGATATCTTCACTTCAGTCCCATGACCGGCTTTTACGGCGCCGAGCGTTGTGTTGTAAACTTTCAGTTCGCCTGCTGGTTGATCCGAGGAGGTTTGAATCTGAATGCTGTCTGGGTGGATCTGACAGTCTTGGCTCAGCCTCAATTCGGTGGCTTTCACTTGAGGATCGTTCAGTTGTACAGTTAAGCGTTTGATCGCTGAAACATTCGCTTTCGATTTGCCAGCCAATGCATTTCTGATTGGACGGGAATCGTTTGAGAGGTCAATGTCAACGGCATCGGTCTTTTCGTCGACAAGCTTCATTCCGCCGTGTTCGAGTAT
>JANMLD010000509.1:0-1598 GCA_031372345.1 Pirellula sp. | reverse complement strand
GTACACAATCCGGTGATCGTGAGCCGTCCGGGGCCGAGTGGACGGTCACTAACCATTGGGGTATCGAGACGCGTCAGCAAGCTAGTGGAAACCGAGGAGTCCCGTGCGGCTTGCACTTCCGCAAGTTCACGTTCGGAACTCTCGAGCGTTCCGACTTTGGATTTCACTTCGGAGAGTAGATTTGCATAGGGAGCACGGCTATCGGCCAACTTCGCCAACCGTACTTGGGCGGATTTCTTTTGAGCTTCAAGTCGTTGAATGCGACCGTCGACGAGGGAAATATCCGACTCCACCCCTGCGATGGAGGCCTTCAGTTCTTCAGTGAATCGCTTGACAATCGATGATTGGGCGGATTGAGAAGCGACCACGGACGGATGGTTTTCTGTGAATTTTCCGGTCAGTTGAGAGCCGCTTAGCTGCGCGTCCACCAAGCCTTCTCGAAGTCGTTTCAAGCCAGGCTGGGAGTTCAGAATGGTACCTGGTGCAACGATGAAGGATGTCGGGTCTTGTGTCGCTCGAACAAGCATGTCGCGGTCGGCTAAAAGCGATTGCTTATTGATCTCAGCTTGCCGAAGATCATTTTTGGCTTGATCCAATTCTGCTCGTGAAGTTGCCGCGCCTGCGATGCTATCCGTCATTCCTCGCAAGTCGGATAGGTCGGAACCGGCTTCGCTTTCGATCTCATGAAGACGGCTGGTCGAATCGGCCAATTCCCGTCTTGCTGAGTCTCTAGCGTAGATTAACTCGGCTAAAACGCCGTCGGCCCTGGCTTTGCGCACTTGTTGTAGTCTTGATTCCAAAGCATCCGTGAGCGCTTTGCTCATCGCCAACGCTTCGTCGCGGGCATTGGCTTTCACATCCATGTAGATGACCTCCGTCACCCCAAACTCGGTTCCTTTGGGCGCGTGAACTGAAATGGAAGACTTTGCAATTTCCTCGACGAGGTCTTTCGACGGAAACTCCCCCCAGCTTAACCAACTCGAAAAACCCTTCGGCGGACCTACGGTGATCAAGGCGTCTCGAACCACTTGTTGGCTTTTCGCCATTTCTAGGATTGTCTCTTGAGCGGCTTTCATCTCCGCCTGGCTTTGAAATCGACCAAGACGCATGACGGCTCCGGTCGCTTCATCGCGTACAAGCAAGGCCTGCGATGCTAGGTAGGTATCGTGTTTGAAAAAAAAAGCATACACCAGTCCCATTGCGCCAAAGAGAACCGTCGTAGAAACCCAAAGCGGTGCCCAAACGACAACGCCCCGAATGAGGCTTCGAACAACAGGATTGGAAATAAGTGCACTCATGTGGAATACTGCGAACTAGGTTTGGGCAAACTTGAAGTACAACGATAGCCGTATGAAAGATACTCGATGAGTGTTCCGCTTGTCGGATCCTGTGACATAGGAAGTGCGAAATCCAACTTGGACCGAATGCAATAGTGCAGTCTTGCCGTTTTTCCCATCGCGGAAAGTTTTTCTAAAGTTGGAGGAGGCGGGAGGGAGGAGGCGGTTGGCGGGAGGCGGGAGGCGGGGAGGCGGGAGGTTGGAGGCGGGCGTGGTGGAGTGGTGGAGTGGTGGAGTGGTGGAGTGGTGGAGTGGTGGAGT
>JANMLD010000502.1:0-17310 GCA_031372345.1 Pirellula sp. | reverse complement strand
TGCCGAACCAACGCCAAGTTCGGCAGGAGCCTCTCCCTCCCATTGAAACCCTTGGCTGGTAGTTTTTACTCTGCAGCTCGCCTTTATGCGATGGCTTAATTCCGTAGTGCCTCGGGCGGGATACCAGCGTTGTGGCATTCGCTTGCGGCGATTTGCCCCCGCGACCAAAGCGTCCGCTCGACAAGCACGCGCAAGAGTGTTTCCATGCTGGCTTGAGCTGCCGTAGATTCCAAAACTCCGATGGCTCTCGCAATAGCTTCCAAAGTACAAAGATGCTGTACATGTCGCTGCGTGCGCAAGCGGTACTCGGACGGTGGTCCTGGCAAAAGCTTAACATGAGGGATACCGGCCAGCGAAGGTTCGTGGCGAACAAATTTGGTTGTTTGCCTCCAGTTGGCATCTGGAACGATCAAGTTGATCGGGGTTTCGATTTGAGAGACGAAATCAGGTGTAAGTTCGACGGCGATTGGGCTTGGGTAGAGCAGCAGCGATGTTCGCCCCGGTTCGATTAAGCCATCCGTCGACATCCGCTCGTCCCGTCGGCCGTGAATGCGGACTTGGCTGTTTATCAAAACCTTTGCGGCAAGCCGAGCTGTATTCGTCGTGAGCACTTCTTCGCAAGTATGCATCAGGATGATCACTTGCGTTTCCAGTGCGATCCGGGGAATGTACGAACAGAAGCAAAGCGGCTTGCGAATCTCGCAGCCGGGGCATCGATGTGGAGCTAGAAAAGGTCGCATAGTACTCCTTGGAGATTGACACCCATGTCGGTCGCAGCGGGGCGACGATGAAACGGCCATTAGAATGCTATCGGTGCGGTTGCAGAATGGGAATTCTGAACGTGATACTTAGCAATGCCTAGAAGATTTTCATTGAAACAACGCTGGTTTCCCGTGTTTTGGATGGGATTCTCGACGGATGGCTTAAATTGCCCTCTGAATTTCAAGGGATCGGGCTATTCTATTGGCGGTTCCATCGCTAAGGCGACCGGCAGACTGGAGTATCACAACCCGAAGCGTAAGCGAGGGTCAAGTTCGCAGGTCCCTCACGTACGTATCGGGTTATGATTGGTAGGTTTCACCTCGCCGCTCACCTAATTGTCGTCCCATGTCCATCGTCCCACCCCCTTAAAATCTCCAAATTTGTCCATGTCTCAACCTTGGTCTCCGTCCTCCTGGAAGTCGTTTCCCGTATCACAGCAACCGGAATACTCGGATTCGAAAGCGCTTTCCATTGTGCTAAATCAGATTGGCATGATGCCACCGCTGGTGACCAGTTGGGAGGTGGATCATTTGCACGACGGGATTGCGGCCGCACAGCGAGGAGAAGCATGGCTGCTGCAAGGTGGCGATTGCGCTGAGACCTTTGACCAATGCCAAACGGAACCCATTGCGAGCAAGCTTAAGTTGCTGTTGCAGATGAGTTTGGCCATTGTTTTCGGATCACGAAAACGCATTTTGAGGGTCGGTAGAATGGCCGGACAATATGCTAAGCCGCGTTCCAGCGACACCGAAACACAAAATGGTGTATCGCTGCCGTGTTACCGAGGCGATTTGGTAAATCGCTTTGAATTCAATGAGGAAGCTCGCCGAGCCAATCCAGAGCTTTTGTTGAGAGGCTACGAGCGTTCCGCGTTAACCCTTAATTTCGTTCGGGCGTTGAGTGAAGGTGGTTTCGCGGATTTGCATCATCCAGAAAACTGGAACTTGCTCTTCGTGGATGAAGCCAAGGGAGACGTGGCCCTGCGCTATCGAGAGTTGGTAAAATCGCTGGGTAATGCCATTCGATTTGTAGAAACCATTCTCCCAGACCGTTCCTCGGATCTCAAACGGGTCGATTTCTTCACCTCGCATGAAGCGTTGCATCTCGACTACGAAACGGCGTTGACACGTCAGAGTGTACGCGGGATCGGGTACTACAATTTAGGGACGCATTTGCCTTGGATCGGGGAACGCACGCGAGCTCTGTCCGGCGCCCACGTCGAATACTTCCGAGGGATTCGCAATCCAGTTGCGGTCAAGGTGGGGCCGTCCATGCAAACGGACGAACTGATCGAGATGACCAAGTTATTGAATCCGGACAATAAACCTGGCAGACTGACGCTTATTCATCGCATGGGACGAACCAAGGTGGAAACGGCGCTACCACCGTTAATCGAAGCGATTCGGCAAGCGAATCGATCGGTGCTTTGGGTCTGCGATCCGATGCATGGCAATACCGTTTCGACGGCCCATGGACGCAAAACTCGCCGATTCGATGATATTGTGGATGAACTTCGACTGTCCTTCGCGATACATCGAGCCTGTGGCTCCATGTTGGGTGGCGCTCATTTGGAACTCACTGGGGAAAACGTAACAGAGTGCGTCGGAGGTTCCAGAGGACTAACCGAGTCGGACTTGGGGGCAGCCTATCAGACTCAACTTGACCCTCGTTTGAACTACGAACAAGCGTTGGAGATTGCGTTTGAGATTTCCAATCAACTATCCGCTCATAGGCTCTAAGGCGAGAGGACTGCACATTTTATGGCCGCTCTTGGGCAGATTGATTTGCATGCAGCTTTGAATCGCTTTGGCCTTGAGGATTTCCGCAAAGGCCAAGAGGAGGTCATCAGCCACATCATCGCAGGCCACGATTGCTTGTGCGTGATGCCCACAGGGGGCGGAAAAAGCCTTTGTTACCAGTTGCCTAGTTTGGTCCGTCCCGGTTTGACGATCGTTGTATCGCCGCTTATCGCGTTGATGAAGGATCAAGTGGACTCGCTCTCGAATCGCGGCATCTCCGCTACGTTGATCAATAGCACGTTGTCGGCTGCCGAGCAGAATCAAAGACTCGAACATGTGGCCGGTGGGCATTACTCGATGGTTTATGTCGCACCAGAACGGCTTCGGAACTCCCGGTTTCTGGACGCGATTCGAACGACCCCGATCCAACTGCTTGCGGTCGACGAAGCCCATTGCATCAGCGAATGGGGACACGACTTCCGTCCAGACTACCAACGACTCGGTCGGTTTCGCGAGGCCTTGGGTGGCGTTCAAACCGTTGCCTTGACCGCGACCGCGACCCCCAAGGTCCGGCAAGATATCGTCGATTCGCTCAAGTTGCGCGTGGCCAAGCACTTCATCACGGGTTTTGCCCGCGATAATCTTTACCTCGGTTCGATGCTCTGCATGGGGGACCGGGACAAGGACAAACAACTTTTGGAGTTCATTAAGAACCAACCAGGAGCAGGCATCATCTATGCCGCGACACGAAAACGCTGCGAAGCCCTGGTCGAGCAAATCGGAAAAGAGCTAAAAATTAGTGTCGGCGCTTACCATGCGGGCCTAATGCCTGAACAACGCAAACTCATTCAAGAACAGTTCATGGGTGGGCAACTCAGAGTCATCATCGCTACCAATGCTTTTGGCATGGGGATCGACAAGTCGGATCTGCGATATGTCGTTCACTACAATACACCCGGCACCCTCGAAGCGTATTATCAAGAAGCAGGCCGTGCAGGCCGCGATAGCTTGCCGTCCCAATGCGTTTTGCTTTACAGCCCACAAGATCGCTACATCCAAGAGTTCTTTATTGAGAACGCCAATCCGCCCCGGGAGCTCTTGGAATCCGTCTACGATTTACTGGTAAAACGGTCCGAAGACCCGATTGAATTGACTGCAGAGGAAATTCGCGAACTTACCAATGCCCCAGCTACCACCGAGGCCATCAACTCGTGTCTCCAGATCCTTGGCCGCACGACCGTCCTGGAACGGCTGGAGATGTCGGGCGGGTTGGCCATGTTTCGAATTGATAGCAAGCTACCTACTTTGCTCGATTTGCTTCCGAGGGGGGCTAATGTCCAACGCAACGTCCTGCGAGCCGTGGAAAAAGCCATCGCCGATCGACGCGAAGAAGCGGTCTATATCCACCCAAGGTGGTTGATGCAGCAATTGCAAATGGATCGCGATGCGTTGAATCGAACTCTTCGCGAGCTATGCAAACTGGAGTGCTTTGAGTACGTCCCGCCGTTTCGAGGCCGTGCCATTCATTTCCGACGTCGCGACGTCCCCTTCAGTGAACTCAAAATCGATCACGAAACTCTGGCTGCTCGCAAAAAGGCCGACTACGAAAAACTCGATCGCATGGTCGCTTACGCGCAAAGCCGATCCTGCCGCCAGCGCACGATTCTTGAGTATTTTGGTGACGCTTCGGCGTCGAATTGCGGCATCTGCGATCGATGCCAAGGCAAAACGGGCTGGCCCAATATGCCCAAGGTGGTTGGCATCTCGGATACGCAAGCAAAAGAAAAAAAGTCAAAGCAGAAGCCGTCGACTCCAACTGGGTGCGAAGTTCAGCAAAAACCAACCGTTGCCCCCGAGCTCTCCACGACTCCATCCTCAACGGTTGCATTACCAGCCCCCATTTTACCAACCGCCATTTTACCAGCCGCCATTTTGCCATCTGCTATTTTGCCATCTGCTATTAGAGCAACTCCACCCTCCACCACTCCACTCTCCACCGCTCCAAGCTCCATCGCTCTCCTGCCCAGCGAGACCAAGCCAGCCTATGACCTGATCATAACGATTCTCAAAGCGGTTGAGCGGACGCATGGCTATTTGAGCAAGACTTTGTTGTCGCAACATCTTTCTGGAGTCGAGAGCAAGGCCGTTCAGGGTCTTCGATTGCAACGACTGCCGGAATTTGGCATCCTCAAAAAATGGAAAAAATCGCATGCATCCGGTTTTTTAGATCAGACGCTGTATGTTGGCTTGCTTTGCATGTCGGAACTGCGGGTCGGGAAAATGACGATTTCCATATCCGATACGGGAAGCGGTTGCATTGCTGGTACACAACAGATCCCTGCTTTGCTGATGCAATTCGTTCATCAGTGCATTAAAGCTGCGGAGAAAGCTGCTATCCCAACAGCCACGACGCCACCTAAGTCTTCGGAAAGGACCGAGCCGACTCCAACAAAGCCAACTCCAGCAGTGCCAACTTCAACAGAGCCGACTTCAACAAAGCCGACCGTGAAAAACGTGAGCATGCCGCTTCCTTCGGTTCGTTCAGTGGCAGCGGAAGCTGCCTCGTCCTCCATGGACGAACCGGTCCGCCCCATCGCACATCTACCTCGAGCCGAGGCCTCTGATGCGAGTTCAGGCAGGGACGTGACCGCCCCGATGATTGAGGATTGGCGTTGGACGGTCCGATTGGTCGAGCACGGCTATCGGCTGGGCGAATGCGCTTTGATCCGAGGGAAAACACCGGACTCGATACTGGAGGACCTGACTAAGGCATTGCAAGATGGCAAACGATTTACCATCGAGCAGTTGTTCGATCGCAGAACTCAAATCGCGGTCAAGGAATTGCGAAACCATCACGACCCAAAGGCGGATCCGCCGTCTATTTTCCAATCGTATCCATCCCTTTGGCGATTTATTCAGCGCTGGCTAGAGTTCAAAGACCGTTAACCAATCGTTTGGAGTGTCCCCACGCGCTACGTATAACCTTCGCGATTTTGCGAGGCCGGACCTCGTGAAGCATGGGTGGGAGGCGATGACGCCAATTGAATTCACGAAACTCTACAATCTTACTTAGAAATTAATCATGGCAACACTTTCATTGCGAATGCGAGATGACCTGAAAGCAAAGGCACAAGAGCTAGCCTGCCAACAGGGGGTTTCGCTAAACAGCTACATTAACGCAACGCTTGCAGCCACGATTTCTCAAGCCGAGACCCTGGCAATGATGGGCGACCGACTAAGTAATATCGATCAGGAACAATTACATGCACGAGTCCTGAAGTTCATGTCAAGAACTCGAAGTGGAACCGAGCCGAAACTCTCGGAGATTGAGCGGGCGATCGGTAGAAAACCTAAGTCGTAGGATCATCAATGGCTTGAGTGGAGCGAGCAAGCGAGGTCGTAGCCAATCCATCGGTCATTCGCTGGTAGTCTGCATCGGCATGAAAAATCGCTTGACGACCATTTCCACGTGCCATCACATGATCAATCGCGTTCGAAAACTCTATTCGTAAAGGTCTGGCCATCCGAACGATGTACCATGCTGCAAAATGGCAGTAAACAGCAAACAGGGTCTGACCGGTCTGACCCCAACTGACACAGCTATCGGCCGCTTTCGGACATGATCTCGGCCATTTGCTGAGTGACCATGGGCAAGAAAACCACACCCGAATAGTGGTTGGCTTGCATCTCGATATGATGCGTTGGTTCCAAGTGGGCTGCATCTGCAAACAGCTTTGCGTTTCTCGGCGGTACGACATCATCGTATAGCGCAGAGAAAAGCCACGAACGCGTTGGATCTACCCGATGCGCTATTCGCAAGGGCTCAATACTGTTGAGCATGCTTCGCACTTCGCTTTCCTGCAATCCACTCTTCATCAACTCCTCCCGCACTTGTGCGGATTCCTTCTTGCCGTCCATCAACACACTGTAAAGATCGCCTCCTGCCAAAAATACGATGACGCGGTGGTATCCCTGATCCAAGCCTGCCGTGGTTGCGGTCACAAAACCACCTAGACTTGTGCCCTGCAAAGAGATCCTGGTCGTGTCGACCATCGGCATGGTCGACACTGCATCTTTGGCTCGGCGTGCGTCGGCAATTCCCTGTTGCAAAGCTCCAACCAAGTTGATGTCTTTGGGGCGTCCGCCAGGACCTCGGCGAACACCGTAGTACGGCAATTGCATCATAAACGTATGGATTCCTTTGGCTCGAAGTGCTTTTGCAATGACTCTACCAATCGTCATGCCGCTACCGGATTCGTGAACGATAACCGCAGCGGGGGCTGCAATGGGCTGGCCGGATTTGTCTTTAACCTGGTACCATTCCATCGCGACTTCATCGTTCAACGCGTTGCCGCTGGGCTTCGAACTGGGGAATCGTACCAACCAATCACCGCAGTCCTTTTGAGGTGATTGCAAGTGCACCGGAAATTTCCCAGGCAGCCACTTGAGTCCGTCCAAACAGAGCCGCGCATCGGCGCTCGTTTCAAGGCCAATGTTCAACGAGTCGACAGCCTCAAATTTGGAATGCGTCGATAACACTACCTTATCTGCTGTGCCAATTTGTCCCGGCATCTGCTTGAGCAAATCCAGCAGATCCAATTTAACGTAGGGTCGTTCCGCGGCTGGATGCTTGTGATCCGCATTCGCAATGAAGAGAACACCATCTTCGGGCACGAAAAGTACGTTGTGCAAATTGGACGACATGGCAACCGGGCAAGACATCAGCGATTTGGCCGATTCGGCATTAAAAGCCCCGTATCCAGCCTTAATGCGTTTTTTCAATTCATCCAATCTCGATCCCGCGGACATCACGACGGCGTCTGGAATGCCGTCTCCAAGTAAAGAATGCGCTTCGCCTGGGGCCACAAATTGCAACGACTCGGGCGTAGCGGCAACGCCCACCGCCGAACGGTCTTCGCCATCGGCAAAGACATAATAGTACTCACAGGTTCGCGGGTTGTTTCGCCAAAGTTGTTTGACTTGTTCGAGCGAGGAACACTCTTCTAGTCCACGTCGCATGAGGGTCGCCATTGGGACGCCGTCCCATTGACCTTCTCCTTGGCCACCCATTTCACCAAGTGATATTTTCTCGGCGTTCATGCCACTTACGCTGCCGGTGAAGCCTGCATAGCCAACGTTCGCGAATGGGATCATCCCGTTGGGAGCCACGATGAAGGTAGTGGCGGCATCTTGCAATCCAATCGTGGTCATGTAGTCGAGGACTCGGCCGTGATACAGCTTGCCACCTTCGGTCGCTTTACCGAACAGTGCAAAGCCTGAGCAGTGAAACATTTCAGGGAAAACATTGAGCGCCTCGATCAAATCAGGATTCAATTCCAGGCTCGCTGCCAGAGCCCTTGTTTCGGCTTTGTGGCGCTCGGGAATATGGGGAGCCAATTTCGCATAGGCGTTCTCAAGGTCTTCGCGAAACCATCGCCCAGTGACGATCGTTTGAGCTGTGCCAAACGCGTACATGACCGAGTCAATACATCGGATGGCCTCCTGTTTAAGCAGTTTGCCGTGAGCGTACCCGATTTCTTCTGGCGTCCCTTTTAGCAATGCAACTCGCTGACCATCGACCCATCGCAACTCGCCATGTTCCAATTTCTTGGCACGCTTGGTTGGCGAAGTTAGCAATGCCGAAGGGGCCAATACCTCCAAGGTTCGCCGAACGCCACGGGCTAACTGTTTTTCAAGTTCAGACCGTTGCAGATGATGAACAGCCATGCCAGAAAACTCATCGAAGGCCTTAGGGGCTTCGACTGATTTCACCAATCGGACATTTACGTTCGTGCCATCGAACTCAGCATGAATTTGTTGTCCGTCTGGTGCAAATCGGATTTGTGCGTTGTCGACCTGCCAAGCTTGTTTGTCATTGGAGTATTGTAGATTTGTTAGAGAAAAGAGCGTTCCAGCCAAATCTTCGGCGTTGGAACTAGCTAACAATTGTGTTCCAAACCGAAAGGCTGTTCCAGCACTCACCAGCCGCGATAAGATGCCAGTTGGCTTGAGATGATCATCTGCATCGATGTTGCCAATCCCAAGGTAGACGATTTTGTGTTTGGGAACGCAAAAAGCCATTCCTTCTGGGCGACGCCGCAGTTGAACTGCGTAGTCCGCGTGTTCCAACTCCAGATCGAATGACTCCTCGTCGAACTTGACCAGTTTGAATTGAACCGGTCGTGGATTCCCTTCGATCATGGGATTGCCAGTTCCGTCCAGCGTGAATTGTTCCATCTGTCCAGAAAGAAGCTGCAGCCACGGGTCAAGCTGTTTGGACAATCGAGCAACGTCGTCTGCTTGGACAAACGTTGTGAGATTTAGCAAAACGAAAAATGCTACGAGGGCAATTCGATGCGGACGATTTTTCATGATTTGACTTTCGGTGGCTACCAGATTCGGACGCGTTTGTCGGGGTCGATAAACATCTTCGAGTCCGGCTTGATTTTGAAAGCAGCGTAAAACGGGTCTAAGTTGGATACAATCCCGTTGCACCGGTATTGGCTAGGCGAATGTGGGTCGGTTAGCAATCGCTTTTTGAGTTCTTCCTCCCGGTACTTGCGACGCCAGACTTGAGCCCAGCCGATAAAGAACCGCTGATCGCCAGAAAAGCCGTCCATCATTGGAGCATCTTTGCCATTTAAGGAAAGCTGATACGCAGTGTAAGCAACACTCATGCCTCCTAGATCGCCAATGTTCTCACCGAGTGTGAACTTACCATTGACGCTATCCGTCGGAAACGGTTTGTAAGAATCGTATTGCTTGACTAGTCTCGTCGATCTTGATTCGAACTCTTCTTGATCGGTTGTTGTCCACCAGTTACGCAAGTTCCCCTTGCCATCGTATTTGCGGCCGCTATCGTCAAAGCCATGACTGATTTCGTGTCCAATGACAGCGCCGATGCCACCGTAGTTAACTGCGTCATCCGCATCGAGATTAAAAAACGGTGGTTGGAGAATCGCCGCAGGAAAGACGATCTCGTTCATCAAAGGATTGTAGTAGGCGTTAACGGTTTGCGGTGGCATGAACCACTCGCCCCGGTTGATTGGCTTGCCCAGTTTGTTGATCTGATAGTTGTTTTCAAATTCCGATATTTCGCCCATATTTGCAATAACATTGTCCGGCACAATCTTGACGGACGAGTAGTCTTTCCAAACGTCGGGATAACCGATTTTGGGGGTGAATTGAGCGAGTTTTTCCTTGGCTTGCTTCTTTGTCCCATTGCCCATCCATTCCAATTGATCGATTCGTTTTTCGAAGGCGACCATCAAGTTTTTGACCAGGATGTTCATCTTCTCTTTGGACTTTGGGGAGAAGTACTTTTCGACGTAGAGCTGCCCGACTGGCATTCCGAGCATCCCATTGCAGGCGTCAACCCCTCTTCTCCACAGGGGCTCTTGTTCGGTAACTCCACTCAGAGTTGTTTTGTGAAAATCGAAGTGCATCCTTTCGAGCGCCTCACTCAAAAGAGGTGCGTAGGTGTCGATCATCTGAAAGGCCAGATAGGCCTTGAGGGTTTCCAGTTCGCTTTCGCTGACCGTATTCGAAGCACCGGTCATGAAGCTCGGCTGACCGACGATAACATCGAGCCCACTTGGCAAGCCCGCGGCGGTTGCGTAGTCCGACCAAAGCAGATTTGGAAAATTCGACGCCAATTCTGAAGCGGTTGTTTTGTTGTAGCCTTTGACAGGATCCCGCAGTTCCACCTGCGTCCATTGCGAATGCGCGAAGGATCGTTCGAGTTCTATAATCTTGCTGGCGGACTCGGCGGGATTCGACCACTCGAGTTGGGTCAGCATTTTCTCGATGAACTTGGTATAAGCCGCTAATATTATTTGGTAGCGTTCTGCATCTTCCAAGTAGTAGTCGCGATCCGGTAACGTCGTTCCATCCTGTTGAACGTAAATGGCATATTGATCCGAACGTTTTGCATCGGGTTCGATGTAGAATCCGTAAAAAGTGGAAATGCCGCGCCTTGAAAGCTTGCCAGCAAGTTGGATGAGCTGATCTTTGCTTTCGATGGCTTTGATCTGGCTCAGCATGCCTTGGATGGGTTTGAGGCCCGCTTGATTGCGTTCTGCGATATCGGTGTAAGAGCGATAGAAGTCTCCAACTTGCTTTGCGATCGGCGAAGGGCTTTTTTGCGTGCTCGCGTCTTCGATGATCTTCTTGATGGCTTCTTTGGTTTCGATATCCAAGGCAGTGAATGCACCGTAGTTGGATTGATCGTCCGGGATTTTCGTTTTCGCCAGCCATTGGCCATTTACGTATCGAAAAAAATCTTCGTCTGGCGGTACCGACTTGTCGAAGTTTTCCAGCTCGATACCGGACGAAAGTGGCTTGCTTGAGGTCTCCTGGGCAATCGTGAATGCAGCACATGAATTCAGGCAGAGAAGGGTTGGCAATATCAGTAACCGCTTGAGCCGATTGGAAAGCCAGTGCATTATCATTAGACAAGACCTTGAATGGATGGATGACGATTTTGTATCGAGTGGTCCATTCTAAGCTATGTTGCCGCGCGCAGGTACCCAGTGTGGATCGCACGTATTGTGGCCGATTCGAAAATTTCAAGGGAAACTGGCCGCAAGTATCTTAAAGCGGAAATGAATTTCCGCACTCCAAATTTTATGCTTTCGGGCCATCGCCAATAAACTTGATACCGAGTTCCCGCAATTGCTTGGCGGATACTTCCGAGGGTGCGCCCATCATTAGGTCCTCTGCCTTTTGATTCATTGGGAACAAGATCACTTCGCGGATGTTGGGTTCGTCCGCCAGCAGCATCACGATACGGTCCACACCGGGTGCCGAGCCGCCGTGTGGTGGGGCGCCAAATTTGAAGGCATTGATCATGCCCCGGAATTTTTCGTCGACCAAACTTCGATCATAGCCGGCCAGTTCAAAGGCTTTGTACATGATCTCCGGTTTGTGGTTTCGGATCGCGCCCGAGGAGAGCTCAATACCATTGCATACGATGTCGTATTGGTAAGCCAAAATGTCGAGCGGATTCATGTTCATGAGCGCATCCATCTCCCCTTGCGGCATCGAGAATGGGTTGTGGCTGAAGTTGACTTTCTGTTCGACTTCATCGAATTCGTACATCGGGAAGTCGACGATCCAACAGAACTTGAACGTGTTTTTTTCGATCAGATCCAATTCCTGGCCGACGCGAGTTCTCGCTAAGCCGGCGAGTTTCGCGGCTTCCAGCGGCTTTCCACATGAGAAGAACACTCCGTCATCCGGGCCAAGTCCCATTTGTTTGACGAGTTGCCCAACCCGTTCCGGTCCGAGGTTCTTGGCGATGCCGCCACCTCCTTCGCCACCCTTGAAATTGATGTATCCAAGTCCAGCAAAGCCTTCGTCTTTAGCCCATTGATTGGTACCGTCAAAGAAGCTTCGGGCTCGAATGCCAGCCCCAGGAGCAGGTATCGCTCGCACGACGGAGCCATCCTCGATGGCTTTTGCGAAAACGCCGAATCCGCCACCGCGGAAAATCTCGGTGACGTCAGAGATTTCAATCGGGTTGCGCAAGTCGGGTTTGTCGTTACCGTATTTCAGCATCGATTCCTTGTAGGCAATTCGCGGGAACGGTGGTTTAGTAACCGAGCGATCACGGGAGAATTCCTCAAAAACACCGTACAACACGGGCTCGATGGCTGCGAAAACGTCGTCTTGCGTAACAAAACTCATTTCAAAATCGAGTTGATAGAATTCGCCTGGGGATCGGTCCGCACGTGCATCCTCGTCGCGGAAGCAGGGCGCGATCTGGAAGTACCGGTCGAATCCAGCCACCATCAGCAACTGCTTGAACATTTGCGGTGCTTGCGGCAACGCATAAAACTTGCCGGGATGAATTCGTGAGGGTACTAGGAAATCGCGGGCACCCTCCGGGCTGGAGGCTGTCAGGATTGGCGTTTGGAATTCGGTGAAACCTTGATCAATCATTCGGCGGCGCAGGCTTGCAATGACGTTGCTACGCAAGACGATGTTGGCGTGGAGTTTTTCACGGCGAAGGTCCAGAAATCGATTTCGCAACCGGATTTCTTCGGGGTATTCGGCGTTTCCGAACACTGGTAACGGTAAATCGGCAGCTTCCGAGAGAAGTTCGATCGAAGTGGCACGAACCTCAATCTCGCCTGTGATCAAATTCGGATTGATCGCGTCGTCAGCCCTCGCGTTGACCTTGCCATCGACTCGAATGACGGACTCGCTACGGAGGGATTCGGCCAAGGGAAACGCTGGGCTATCGTGTTCGACGACGATTTGCGAAACTCCATAATGGTCTCTCAAATCGATGAACAAAAGGTTGCCGAAGTCTCTCTTTCGATAGACCCAACCGGACAAACGAACTTGCTGTCCCACTGCGTCTTTGCGGAGTTGTGCACAATGATGTGTACGGTATGCGTGCATTAAATTGTCGAATGGTGAGAGAAATCTTGGCAAATTCGTAGCAGATTCAAAGGCAAGCAACTTATCGACAAGCTCCGCGATTCTCAACCCCAACGTCTAATTGGACAGGATTTCCAGTCCAACGTATCATGTTTGGCGAGCTGCGATGTGAAAGCTACTAATCACAACCCGAAACATAAGTGAGGGACCTGCGAAATTGTCCCTCGCTTACACTTCGGGTTGGGATACTCCAATCTGCCGCTCGCCTTACCGCTGGCTTCCGATGCACGACGTCCGGCTAGAGCCAATGACCACAAAAAGTAACTTGCCCGACATCCGATGATTCTTTTGATCGACAACTACGACTCATTCACTTACAACCTGGTTCAAAGGCTTGGGGAAATAGACTCAACCCTGGACGTAAGGATTTATCGAAATGACGAAGTGTCGATAAGTGAGATTCGCGAGATGAGACCAGATCGGATTATCCTGTCGCCTGGCCCCTGCACGCCAAAGGAAGCGGGGATTTGTGTACCATTGATCGAGCAATTGCAGGGGGAATTTCCAATTCTGGGGGTTTGTTTGGGGCATCAATCGATCGGACAGGCATTTGGCGGAGAGATCGTTCGCGCCAAAGAGCTTATGCACGGCAAGACCGATCGAGTATCTCATGACAACCAAGGAATGTTTAAGGGGCTGGAAAACCCATTTGTCGCGACTCGCTACCATTCCCTAGTGATTTCACCGGAAAGCCTGCCGAATTGTTTGCAGGTTTCCGCTTGGGTTCACGATCAACATGGAAATCGGATTATCATGGGGATCCGTCATAAAGAGTATGCAATTGAGGGCTGGCAATTTCATCCCGAGAGTTTCTTAACGGAACCTGGGCCAAAATTGCTGGAGAGGTTTTTGAGTTGGACTGGCACTCCGGCATCCCTGATTGCATGAACATTCCTTTCCTCGTAGATTTGTCCGTTTGATATGCTGTGCGTCACGATTGCAAGAACTCGCCACAAACACGCGATTGCGGAACATCTTCAGGTTGCGGAGGCAGGGGGGAAACTGGTTGAGCTTCGATTGGACTATATCGGTCGCAGCATCGACTTGGCTAGGTTGCTAAAAAATCGTCCAACCCCGGTCGTCTTAACATGTCGACGCAAAGAGGATGGCGGGCGTTGGGATCGGACAGAGGAAGAGCGTCTGATGTTGTTGCGATCGGCGATCGCGATGGGCGTTGAATACGTGGATTTGGAAGAGGACGTCGCTGACAAAATCGCTAGGTATGGCAAGACAAAACGCATTGTCAGCCTTCATAATTTTGAAGGAACGCCAGGGAACTTAGAGTCGTTGCACGCAGGCTTGGCAAAACTCGACGCTGACATTGTCAAAATCGCCGTCCAGGCAAATTCGTTCAGCGATACGATTCGCATGTTGCAATTGATGCAATCGGCAGCGGTACCGACCATTGGCATCAGCATGGGTGACTACGGAACCCCGAGCCGCATATTGGCAACGCGACACGGTGCACCGTTCACTTTTTGTGTTTTCAATACCGAACGAAAAGTTGCTCCTGGCCAACTTAGTTTCGACCAGATGAAGAATACCTACCGTGCCGACACGATCGATTCCGAAACGAAGCTATACGGTGTGGTGGCCGATCCGGTGGCCCATTCCTACAGTCCATTGATCCATAATGCCTCCTTTTTTTGCTAACAGTTTGAACTTTCGGTATATGCCATTTCGGGTCGCTCCTGAGGAGTTGGAATTGTTTTTGGCTTGGTGCAAAGAAGAGGGAATTGGCGGATTGAGTGTTACGATTCCGCACAAGCAGACCATTTTGCCTTTACTAAACCAAGCCGAATCGGCCGCGCAGGGGATTGGCGCTTGCAATACCGTTGTTTTTACCAATAACGAAGACAAGGAGTTGGTCGGATACAATACCGACTACCGCGCGGCCATGGATTGTCTAACAGAAGCCATGGCCAAATGGACGGGGAGTCAGGAACCATTTGAAAAAGAATCGGTTTTGATATTGGGTGCGGGTGGCGTGTCGCGAGCCATAGGTTATGGGCTTGCCCAGCGTCGAGCTTCCATCACCGTGACCAGCCGCAATCGCGTTGCTTCCGAGTCGTTGGCGAAACACTTGAACTGTCGATGGATTGATTGGGAGGATAGGCATACGATCGAGCCAAAGATCTTAGTCAATGGAACACCGGTTGGAATGTTTCCAGATATGGATGAAACGCCATTCCAGACGAATAAGCTGAAGGGGGGCACTTTGGTCTTTGATACCGTCTATAATCCCGAGCAGACGTTGTTCCTAAAGGGGGCCAGGGCGACTGGCTGTCCGGTGATTTCTGGCTTGCAGATGTTCGTTAGGCAAGCGGCCTATCAGTACCGTTTGTTCACCGGCCTAGAACCACCGGTGGATGTCATGGTCAAAACGCTTAAGAAAGCGATTTCGCCGGTGAACTACAAGGATTTGGACGAAGATGGCGACCAAGATTCGAAGGCCGATTTCTGACGCTTTGACACTGTTGCAACAGGCAAAGGGTTGGCAAATATGGAGAACTTCGCACGGATGGACCGCAGACGCAATCTTGGCCAGATGGACTCGATGGCGATTGTCGCTTTCTTATCCACTCAGAAATCCGACGGAGTCGGTCGGAGCGTACGGAGAGCGAATCGCGGCAATTTTCCTAGAGCGACAAGGTTATATCGTTCTTGAAAAATCCTATCGTCTAAAGTCTGGCGAGATTGATGTCATCGCAGTCTGGCAGCGCCGGATTGTTGTATTTGTGGAGGTAAAGACCTGGGCGGTGTGTCGTGATAATAGCGGAGGTCCGAGCGATGCGGTGGATGCTGCCAAGCAAGAAAAGATTTCAAAAACGGCCATGACTTACATGAAACGGCATCGATTGCTAGAGTCCGCCGGACGCGCCGATGTGGTCGAAATCGTTCTCGGCCAAAAACCTGGTCGGCCCAATATCCGGCATTTTGAAAACGCCTTTGAAGCGGTTGGGAAATTCCAAATGTTTTCATAAGGGCCGCGGCACGAGCACCGTCCTGCGGACTGAGCACGAGCACGAAAGCATCGGGTTTTGCTTCTGCGTCGACTCGAAATGTGGAATACGCCCCGAATGGGGCAGCAACATCATAGCCCAGGGCAGAGCGTAGCGACGCAACGTCGCGAAGCGCCGCCCTGGGTCACTGCAAAACGTCCCACATTGCCCTGAAGGGGCATTACAAGATAGATTCGTCAACGATGTTTTGTTTGTTTTGCCCCTTCAGGGCATTTGGCGTCGGGTTTGATGCATACCCAGGGCGGCGCTGCGCTTTGCCCTGGGCTAAATTGTTCAAGCCCGTCGGGCTATAATCGCTCTCGCTCTCGCTCGGCAGAAGCCTCACCCGCCTCACCCTCCCATTTGTTTGTCCGCAGGCATCCATTCCATTTCCCACTGGTTATGATTTGCTTCTTCGAGGTTTTTCCTAATTCTGAGGAGACCTTTCGGCACTAAATCTGCGTTGCTGCTCGACGAATTCCGGGCCGGCTGAAAGTTTAGCGACAAGAGCTCCTCGGTTTTCTCTAGCCATCGAATTTGACCCTCAAGGACACGCCTTACGCTCCCTCGGTTGCCGGAAATCGGCCCTTCATAGCTTAAGTAAAGGGGCCGGTGGTCTGGCAATTTTAGTACGGCGGTCGGTGGCCCCCATTCTGCTGGTGGATTGGAAGCTTCAAAACTCAACAACATACCACCCCATACTGGGGGCTGTTCGAGCAGCAAGTCCCAATGGTTGGTGCGTCCCGATTCCGGGGGAAGTTCGTGTTCAAGGACGACAAAACGGAAACAACCTAAATTTTTCCCGAATTCTTCAAGAGTTGAATTTCCTTCCATTGACTTCGGAACCTTTCGGGGGTTTTTGTATCCAAATGGACGTCAAAGGCCGCAAAACCGTCCTGTTCTGAGGTTGATGACCATAGTAGGCGCGTGGTTTTAGTAAAATTAAAGGCTTTTTCAGTCGCGAAGGACGTGGTTCGACCCATTCTTTAGGGTGGTTTCGACCTGTTTTGGTAGTACCGATTCGCGAAGGGGGGCTACACAAGTTTGCATCCATATCCTACCCAATTATACTCGAAAACGAGTGTTCTATTGAACTCATCGCCGTTAAGGTCGCTTTGTCTTCCATTAACGAATATGGGTTCGGGACGCAAATTTTCACGTCCTTGCGGAATTGTTCGTCGCAAGGGGTTCCTGGCTACTTTTGCACTGAGGGTTGGTGATGACCATCCGCCGGCTTCGCAACACGAGTTCTGCTATCAATACCAATACACCTAAAAATGCCAAGGCATCCAGCGGGAAAAAACGCGGGGCGCTTCGTCGTTATTTGCTCGAGTCCTTGGAACCCCGTCAGTTGCTCGCGG
>JANMLD010000427.1:0-10187 GCA_031372345.1 Pirellula sp. | reverse complement strand
TACGGACTGGTTATTCTCCTCAGGTTGCTCTCCACCGCTTTCTGTTGAAAACCGCAGTTACCATTGTCGGATTCAGGGCGGTAACGTTACCCTGGCAGGGACTTACACCCTGCTGTTCAAACGCCTTTGAAGGCGCACTGGATCCGTCGCTCCGCCGACGGATGTCCTCCCTCTCCGATTTGCCATGGATCTAAACACGAATTTCACACACGGGGGCGGATATCCGTATAAATACACGAGAGAATAGTACACGCGAGCACAGCGAAGTTTATTGGGAGGCGACGATGTTTGGGTGAGTGACCACGCTGACCGTCTGTCGCGGAGCGACTGACCTACGCTAAGAACTACATGACAGCTTCGAACATCCCGCTTTATGCCGAGCCCATTCTGGACGCTTCATGGCGTATCGCTCCATTCCGACCTGGACGCAATAGGGGGTTCTCAGCAATTGCAAGAGCCTTTTTATCTCTTCAAAATCGCCTTGTTCAGCCAAGTCAATGGCTTGTTGTGCCAAGTAATTCCGTAGTACATACAGAGGATTCACTGCATCCATTTGCGAAGACCTCTCCTCATCGCTTCGTCCGTCTTGGATCAATCGACGCACATATGCCTGCGTCCACTCTTTGGTCTGCGTCAGAACGTCGGCACTCACTTTCGATAGGTCGTAGTATGCCTCTGCAAACGTGCCGAGAACCCAATCATTCGTCACTAAATCGCAAACGTTCTCCGATTCGATGCCGTCGATTCGGATTTTCGCCAACTGCCTATAAAAGATCGTCATATCCGTCTCAACCAATTGCAACACACGATCCAATTGCTCCAACAAATGAGAATCTTCTGGCTCCATGAATCTTTTCCAACCAAGTTTCTTAGCCATCATCGCTTGATACGACGACTTGAAAACGTCGACGAATCGATTCAGGCCTGCTTGCAATGGAGCTTCTTGCTCAATGAGCGGCCACAGTGCGTTCGCGAGTTGCAAGAGGTTCCAGTGGGCAACTTCCGGCTGCTTGCCAAATGCATATCGGTGATGAGCAGCATCGGTCGTATTAGGGGTCCAATTTGGCTCGTACCCTTCGAGCCAACCGTAGGGCCCGTAATCGATTGTCTGACCTAGGATTGACATGTTGTCGGTGTTCATGACACCGTGAACAAATCCAACACGCATCCAATCAACCACCATCTCAGCCGTGAGCATGCAAACTTCAGAAAACCAGTTCGATATGGCGTCTGGAGCGTTCTGGTCCAAGTGCGGAAAATCCGTCGCGATCGTGAAGTCGACCAACTTGCGAAGGTTGTCAACTTCTTGCCGTTCAGCCAGGATTTCAAAATTGCCAAAGCGAGTAAAGGTCGGAGCGACTCGGCAAACGATGGCCCCCGGCTCTTTCCGCGGACGACCATCGTAAAACATATCGCGGCTGACTTGTTCGCCTGTTAAAGACAAGCTGAGCGCTCGTGTTGTTGGAACGCCCAGATGGTGCATGGCTTCGCTGCACAGGAATTCGCGAATGGAGGATCGAAGTACCGCCAGACCATCGCCTGAACGGGAGTACGGAGTTCGTCCGGCCCCCTTTAGCTGCATGGTCCAGCGTTGACCATCGGCTGCGATTGCCTCGCCTAAATTAATCGCTCGACCATCGCCCAATTGACCCGCCCAATGCCCGAATTGGTGGCCACCATAGCAAGCAGCATAGGGTTTCATGCCCGCTAGCAAGGCATTACCACCCAAGACCGCAGCCGCTTCCTTGGATTCCATCCAACAGGAATCAAATCCCAATAACTCAGACACCTCGCTAGCGTACGCGATAACGGAGGGATTCGCTACTTGAGTTGGCCTAACAAGCGAATAGCATGCACTGTGCACTTGCCTGCAGCGATTGCTCACATCTCGATCGCCAGGTAAGCCATCCACGAACCGACTATCAAAAGAAATCATTTTGGGTGAGTCAACCTGCTGTTTGCTGATCCGGATATTTGATCCGTCCGTGATAGATAGCCGTTAAACTCTTAATCAAGGATCGCTTGATCGTGTCCAGATGCTGAAGAGTCAGTCCGCATTCGTCAAACTGACCATCCAACAGTTTCTTCATTGCAATCTGTTCGACCAAGTTTTGCAATCGCGAAGCGGTCGGTTCGACGAGCGCTCTCGAAGCACTTTCCACCGCGTCGGCCATCATTAAAACCGCCGCTTCTTTGGTTTGTGGCTTTGGCCCTGGATAGCGAAAGGACGTTTCAGATATCTCTTCGCCATGCGGATCCTGCTCACTCTTTTTCGTGGCCAGTCGATAAAAGTACTCGACCAAGGTCGTGCCGTGGTGTTGCTCGATAAAGTCGACCACGGGAGTCGGCAGTCGGTGCTGGCGGCCCAAGTCGGCGCCGTCTTTGACGTGAGCAATGATCACCAAGGTACTCATGGCTGGCTGAAGTGTGTCATGTCGGTTTGCGCCTGGCGTTTGATTCTCGACAAAGTAATTCGGTTTGAACATTTTGCCGATGTCATGAAAGCACGCACCCACTCGAACAAGCAATCCGTTGGCTCCAATACTTTCCGCTGCGGACTCCGCCAATGCTGCCACCGAGATGCTGTGGTTATAAGTTCCTGGAGCTCGCTGAGCCAATTGACGCAGCAGAGGATGGCTCATGTCGCTCAATTCTAACAAACTCAAATCGGTTTGAACGTCGAATAGTTTTTCAGCAAATGGCAACAGACCGGTCATCAGCGGTCCACACAGCAAAATGCAAACGGCTTGCCAAGTCGCTTCCGAAATCAGTTGCACCGGAAAAATCGAAGCCGTAGAAGACTGGAAACTGCTGACCGCAGGTCCATCGGTAACGACGCCCCCCGTTTGTCCAGTCATGACCCCTAAGCCCAATACGGTCATGAAAACCACGACGGACACGCCCGCCCCGACATAGATTAGCCGAGTTCGAGTTCGAATACGCCCGCACAGCAAAATCGATCCAGCGGCTGCCGCTGCCAAGGTAATGAACTCGGACAAATCAACGCGAGTACTAAAGGCCACTAACAACGCGAGGGCCGCCATCAGCATGAGAGCCGTCGGTCTGCCGAAAGCAATCGTCGCGATGATCGCAGCCAGGGTCACCGGAATGACTTCGGCGCGAAATGGATCCTGTGATGCCAATACGGCCAAGAGTACGCAAGTCACGCAAAGTGAAAGAACTCGCAACAGTCGCCAAGTTTGGATGACCAATGTCCGGTCGAGCGATTGAAAAATGAAAAAACCGCAAAGCGTGTACAAGGCGGTGATCAATCCAACAAATGCAGCTAGCCTTTGCACTTTTTCGCGAAAACTAAGATTCTGCGTGTATGCCTCGTGTTCCGCTCGTAAAAGCGAAAGCTCTTTTTGATCAAGGATTTTCCCAAGAGGAACCAACGCACCAAACGAGGGATCGTATGCGACAGTGGACGGCTTCACGTTGGAAATGGCATCGAGCCTAGCTTGATTGCTCAGGTCCTGTCGCAGTGTCAACGTTTCCGGCAGTCGAGCAGCCAAATAATTGTGTACCATGTCCGCTAATAACAAAGCCTCAGGGGTGCCGAATTGATTTCGAAATTCCCTTTCTAATGCCCCGCGGAGTGTGATCGCAACTTCCGCGATGCGAATACGTTGCACTTCAGCTTCGACCTTCTTGGCTTCTTCCCCAGCTTTGATGACGCGGATGTAACGTTGATTCCCTTGCTCAATATCGTGAGCCAAGGAACGAATCAGTCCCTTTTCCTCAATCGGGTCGAGCACTTCTCGCATGCCCGAGTCAAACTTGGAAATATCCGCATCGGTTGCGAGCGTCTTTTGGATGGCCGCGAGGGCTTGCTCAAGCGAAGGGGACTTGTCGTCTGGATTGACAGCCAATACGCCGAAAGTCCCCAGTATTTCGCTCTGCTTCTTGGTTAAGGCCGTAGTGTCCACGGCCTCGCGAACAGCGAACAGAGCATCCTTGACGGCCCCCCTTAATTGAACGATGGGTTCTTTGTTGTTCTCATAAATTGGCAGAACTTCCCGACCCGCTTGAATGCGCAAAGCATCCGTCTTGACTTCATCCACGACTTTGAAAGGGATGCGTGCGAGGATAGCACGCTGGGGGATATAGCCTTTGCGATAAGCAAATGGGGGCTCCCAACCCCGGACGAAGATGGTCAGAATAGCCGCCGCGGCGATCGCCAACCCCAGCCGCGCAAACGCATCCAATGAAGTGACGCGTTCAAACAGCCGTCGCCAGGGATAGCGGTCCACTTTCAAATTGGCAGCTCGTTCGCTGCGTGTTTTTGCGTTAGAAGTGTTAGACATGGGCCTGGATGCGCTTAGCGATCATCGGTTGGGAAAGGGCGAATGCCTGCCGAATTCCCACCTGTGGAACGTCCATGACTTGGACCATCGTAAGCTGCAACAATGCGTCGAACCAAAGGATGCCGCACAATATCACCTTCATTAAGTCGAACAAAGCTGATTCCTTCGATACCTTGCAGACGCTGTACGGCATCCCGCAAGCCGCTCGAAACACCCGATGGCAAATCTACTTGAGTGATGTCCCCGGACACGACGATCTTGGATCCCTCGCCCATTCGGGTTAAAAACATCTTCATTTGTGCCACGGTCGCGTTTTGAGCTTCGTCCAATATAACAAAAGCTTGGTTGAGTGTTCTACCTCGCATGTACGCCAAAGGTATGACTTCGATCAAATCCTGCTCCATCAGGAACTTCACTTGATCCAAGTCAACCATTTCGTTGATAGCGTCCATCAACGGCCGTAGGTAGGGATTCAATTTTTCATGCAAATCGCCCGGCAAATAGCCAAGGCTTTCACCGGCTTCGACAGCGGGCCGAACCAGCACAATCTTGCGAATAAGGCGGGCTTTCAGCGCTTCAACGGCAGTTGCGACGGCCAAATAGGTTTTACCACAACCTGCCGGCCCAATGCAAAACGTCATGTCGTGACTGCGTATGGCCTCGACGTAGACAGCCTGCCCCTCCGTTCGCGGCTTAATCCGTCGGCCAGCATTGCCGATCTGCAATTCCTGCCGTTCGAAAGCAGGTGTGCTCCCCTTTCCCGTTGCCAATGTAAGGGCATCTGCGACTTCGTCCGGACCGAGCGTGCCCGCCCGCGTGACTTTGTCCTTAAGCCGCTCCAGAATTTCCGTCGCAACGCGAACCGAGTCGGCGGGTCCTGAAATGCGGATTTGGCCACTGCGATGCGTGATTGCGACCCCAAGCTGGTTTCGCACCAATCGCAGATTGGTATCCTGTGGTCCAAACAGCTGAAGAGCCAAATGGGGGTCCGACAGAGTCAATGTCGATTCAGACATACGTTTCGTTTTTTACTTCTACAAAAGGCATCGTTGACTCAGGTGACGAAGAGTTTCGATCATGTGAGTTTGGCGATTATTCCAAGATACCCAACAATTGCTGTCGGCAACAAAGAATCTGTAACATCCCAGACCCCTCCGAGACCGGGCAGCAGGGCCCCGCTATCCTTAGCCCCCACGGTACGCTTTACCATCGACTCGAGCAAATCTCCTACAAGCCCTACCATCGTCAAAAGACAACCCAATAGGGCTGGTCCCCAAATCAACGTTCCACCTGGTACTCCACACCACGGCAACAACACCCTAAGGAAAAAGTAGGCAACAGCCACGCTTAAAAGCATGCCGCCAATCAATCCCTCAATCGTCTTGCCTGGACTGATCGATGGTATCAGCTTGTGGCGTCCGAATGACTTACCCGCAAAGTAAGCACCCGCGTCTGCGAACTTAATTATCGCAAGCAAAGCGATTAAGTGAAGCATGCCACTGAGCGAAGTCCCTTGCATTCGAAGCAAGAACCAAAAACTGAGACAACCGACAACATACGCAATCACGAAGGATGACAATAACCAACTCAAGGTAGTTCGCTCTGTTTCCGTGGCAATTTGCTTAGAATCCAACGACAAAGACATCTTGCTAAACCGCCACATGGCTTGCAGGCCACTGGTTCCGATTCCAATCAGCAAGCCAATGAGTACCCATCCAGCTCTGCCGACTGGGCAATCGATTGGATAGGTTTTGCTCAAGGCGACACTGTACCAAATGGGAAAGAGCATGATTGCCGACGCAATGCAGCAATGAACGAGGACGCTGCGAACGTCGACTGGCCACCGCTTGGCCAGTAGTTGACTTGCTTCCGCTGCTGTCCCAAGCGTCATGAATAAATACAACGGAATCATCCAAACTCCCGGCTGATTCGCAATGGGATACCAAAGATCCAAGCCGATCATAAAAAGCGAGACCGCGATCAGTACAAAGGCAGAGAGTAGCCTACGATGCAGCACAGTCGACTTTCATAAAAACGTAGGACAGGCTGCCAGGCTGTCTAATCGGTGAAAAGACAGGCTGGCAGCCTGCCCTACGAAAATTACACGTTGAACAAGAAATGGCAAATATCACCATCCTGCATAAGGTACGTCTTCCCCTCGGTCCTGAGTTTACCAGCCAAGCGGATTTCTTTCTCGGATCCGTACTTTTCCAAGTCCGCTAGCGAGAAAACTTCGCAACGTATAAATCCGCGCTCGAAATCGCTGTGGATCACGCCAGCCCCCTGCGGTGCCGTCGCCCCTACCGGAACCGTCCAAGCTCGCACTTCTTTTTCGCCAGCAGTGAAGTAACTTTGCAATCCTAACGTTTGATATGCTTTGCGTGCAACGGACTGCAGGGCGGGTTCCTCAAGCCCCACTGCCGTAAGCATCTCCGTCCGATCCGGCTCGTCCAATTCGGCAATTTCCGCCTCCAATTTGGCGCAAACCGGAACGACTTGAGCCCCGACCGTTTCTGCAAACGAACGGATCTTGCCGACCAACTCGCTAGTCCCATGCAAATCCGTATCGTCTACATTGGCAATGTAAAGGATCGGCTTGGCGGTCATCAACCCGTAGCTGGAAATGGCCTTGGCCTCAACCTCATCCATGACCATTTTCCTTAGGGGCAACTCTTTGTTCAATTGCTCCATGCAATGCTGAATGGCCGAAACTCGCAACTTGGCTTCCTTGTCGCCGCCGCGAGCCGCTCGCTCCGCCTTGGGCAACGCGTTTTCCAAAGTTTGGATATCCGAAAACATCAACTCCATTTCGATCGTTTCGATGTCGGAGAGCGGATCCACTTTTCCGCCGACGTGAATGACGTCTGGGTCGGCAAAACAACGGACCACCTGCAGGATCGCGTCAACCTCGCGAATGTGACTGAGGAACTTATTGCCAAGCCCTTGTCCTTCGCTCGCACCTTTGACGATCCCCGCGATGTCCACCAACTTGAGCATGGCAGGGATAACTTTTTGCGGGCCGACGAGCTTCGCAATGCGATTCAATCGATCGTCAGGCACACTGATGATCCCTTCGTTGGGATCAATGGTACAAAACGGGTAGTTTGCCGCTTGAGCCGATTGAGAACCGGTCAATGCATTGAACAACGTACTTTTGCCTACGTTCGGTAGACCTACAATTCCAGCTTCCATTTTTTAGTCGGTCGTCCTAGTTTTCGTGACGCAAGAGTGGGAACAAAATAACGTCGCGAATACTGCGCGAGTCGGTGAGCAACATGATCAATCGATCGATTCCGATACCAAGTCCGCCAGCGGGCGGCATTCCGTATCGAAGGGCACGAACGAAGTCGTGATCCATTTTGGCCATCGAATCCTCTTCGGCCATGCCATCGAGTTGCGTCCGGAACAATTTCTCTTGAAGAATCGGATCGTTGAGTTCGGTGTAAGCGTTTGCCAATTCCATACCATGGATAAATAGCTCAAAGCGTTCTGCAATCTCAGGATGTCCATCCTTGCGTTTGGTAAGCGGGCAGATGCTGGATGGATAGTCAATGACGAAGATCGGACCGATGAGCGAATCCTCCACTTTTTCTTCAAAGACTTCGCTCACGACAACATCGGGGTGCTTGCCGGTCGGATTGATACCGATTTTCTTGGCCAAGTTCGCGATGCCTTCCGTATCGGAGATCTTGAGGCCAGTGTGTTCCTCAAACAGGCTGCCGTAAGTGCGACGTTGGAACGGCGGAGTAAAATCGATGTCAAGATCACCCCATTTGAGTTGGTACCCTTGGCCCGTTGCATGGATTGCATCGCAGATAATCTGCTGTGTCAAATCCATCATCGTCTCGTAATTGGCATAGGCCCAGTAGAGTTCGATCATGGTAAACTCGGGGTTGTGCTTGGGGCTGATCCCTTCGTTGCGATAGACTCTCCCCATCTCGTAAACGCGTTCGATGCCACCCACCATCAGTCGTTTGAGATGCAACTCCAGCGCAATTCGGAGGAAGAGTTGCATGTCGAGCGCATTGTGGTGCGTCACAAAAGGCTTAGCGGCGGCCCCCCCAGCGATCGTGTGCAGCGTTGGTCCCTCGACCTCTACAAATTGATGCGAGGCCAGGGTAGATCGTATCGAATGAATGATCTTGGTGCGTTTGAGGAATGTTTGGAGCGACTCGGGGTTGTAGGTCAAATCGACGTATCGCATACGCTGTCGCAATTCGGCGTCTTGCAAGCCCGCGTGTTTTTCCGGAGGTGGCTCAAGCGTCTTGGTCATAAAGTGAAGCCGGGTCGCGATGACCGTAAGTTCACCTGTATTGGTTCGACCGAGCCGGCCATCGATGCCTACTAAGTCGCCGAAGTCTAATAGTTTGGCCAGATCGAAGTCCGCATCCGGCACTTGGCCTTTGGCGATCATGATTTGGATGTCACCGGTCCAATCGCGAATATTCAAAAAGTAAAGTTTTCCGGCGGTTCGCAGGAGCATGATTCTGCCAGCGACACGAACGATTGGGCCAATTTCTTCCCCCGCACCTTGGCTAGCTTTCCAAGCTTTGTAGTCGATGGGTTCGGCGCCGGGCAGTCTTGACGCATCCAAATCGGGAAGAGGAACGAGCGTTCCATCTTCTTTTTTGAATTGCACTTGATTGGCCATTTCCCGGACGGGGCCGTTGAAGATCCGATTGTCGAACCTTGCACCCCAAGGGTCCAAGCCGAGGGCTTCAATTTTCTTGAGCTTTTCGAGCCTCGCAGCTTGATGAACCCCTAAACCGGTGTTGTCTTGATCCTGAGAATCGGCCATGTTTGAGCAATTGATAGTGAATTGATGGTTGAGAAGGTGCAGATTGTAGGAAAAAGTGATGGAAAACCAAGCAGTCAAACCGCCAATGATCCTAATTGTCGAAAGCGACCCGCTTTTGCTGACCGGAATGTCTGCAATTTTGGACCAAAAGGGCTATCGTTGTTTTTTGGCTAGAGAAACGGGCGTAGGAGTCAAGGCGACCCAAGCCATGGCTTTCGATCTGATTGTGTTGTCATTTGGGCGGGACGCGCTCAAGGCTGCCAACGACGCTTGCGTTTTGCGAGGCGAGGCCACGACACGCGAGCTGCCGGTCCTTTTTTTGGCGGAAACATTTGAGACGCATTGGATTGAGCCGTTGAATTTGGCAGGTGGCGTGTATTGCTTGCCAAAACCATTCGATCCCAATGTTTTCCTCGATTTGGTAGATAAAGCGTTGTGTTTACCTCATTTGGCGGTCGCCAAGATCGCCCCCCCTAAAGCTCATTTTGCAAAAGACTGGGTTCGCCTTAGTTAGAAAAGTGTGGCACGGTGGTCCCCACCGTGGTCCCTTTAGGCGAGCGGCAGATTGGAGTATCCCAACCCGAAGTGTAAGCGAGGGACAGTTTAGCGAGTCCCTCACTTACGTTTCGGGTTAGAATTGGTAGTTTTTACATCGCCGCTCGCCTTAATAATGTCGTTTCCTCAATGTTCAGTAACCCAAACCAAAGGGCTTCAAATGCTTTCTTTTGCGGTAGTTGTGTTATTCCTTTTACCGCTTCGCAGCCCTCAGTTGCCGACCCCAGCAATCAAACCGTGGACAGTCAACCATGGACGTATTTTTGATGCCAATGGACAGGACGTTGGCGTTTATGGCGTAGACAGCCCGGCATGCAACATACGTCGATGAATACGGTACTTCCTTGAGCTCAGTGGTCCCAGCTACTCTTTTGGCCACAGTTCTCCTGTGGGTTTCCTCAAGCATTGGATCGATTGCGTCGAAGTAAGAACCATCTTGACCGAGGAGAGAAACTCCACTAAAACCCATTTGTCAGCAAGTCGATCATGGCTCCGTAGCCAAGTGGCTAAGGCAGCGGATTGCAAAT
>JANMLD010000422.1:0-39825 GCA_031372345.1 Pirellula sp. | reverse complement strand
TCAAGAATAGCTTAGGAAAGGGCTGGGGTTCAGATTGCATTTTCAAAAAGGAACCTAAAGTGTGAGGGAGCTTTAACAAAGCATTTTACTCTGTAAATCCATGCTTTGGGAGGGAGAGGCTCCTGCCGAACCAATGCGGCGCCAGCTCGGCAGGAGCCTCGCCCTCCCCAAGGCTCATCCCACCCCACCAATGCTCAACCCACCACCCTCAACCCTCCAGTCCCCATCCTCAACCCCCAGAATTGCTATAACTATCCATCAACCGTTATTCACAAACTCCAAACTCATCGAACTCCCATGAAACGCTTCCTGTCAGTCCTCGTGTGTCTGCTCGTGACGTTGGCATCGTCCCGCCTCCGGTCCGAACAACCTAACATCCTGTTTGTTTTTTCAGACGATCACGCACAGCATGCAATCTCTGCGTATGGTTCGAAGGTGAATCAGACGCCGAATATCGATCGACTTGCGAAAGAGGGTGCACGCTTTGCAAACTCGTTCGTTACGAACTCGATCTGCACGCCAAGCCGCGCCACTCTTTTGACTGGACAGTATTCGCACCTAAATGGCGTGCCGGTCTTCAATCGTTTTGACGGCGCTCAAGACCATGTTGCCAAACAGTTGCAGGCTGGCGGTTATCATACCGGCATGATTGGGAAGTGGCACCTGGGCTCAGACCCCACCGGTTTTGATCGTTGGATCGTGCTACCGGGACAAGGAAACTACTGGAATCCGACCTTTTTGGTTGCGGGCCGAAAATTTACCATGGAAGGCCACTGCACGGATATCACAACCGACCTGGGGATCGAGTTTCTTAAGACTCGACCAAAAGACAAACCCTTTTTTCTAATGCTGCATCAAAAAGCCCCCCACCGGGCTTGGGAACCTGACGAAAGGAATAAGGCTCGTTTCAAGGATCAAGTTATCCCCGAACCAGACACGCTTTGGGACGACTATGCCACTCGCCCAACTGCTTTGCCGATCAACGAACAAACGGTTGCCCGCGATCTGACTCGTCGCGATCTCAAGCTCGTACCGCCGACCGACCTGAAGGGTCCCGCGCTCAATAAATGGTTCAACGAAAAACCGATGGAGTTATCCGTTGATGGCAAGCCGCTGGTTGGCAAAGAACTGGTGAAGTGGAAGTATCAGCGTTACATGCAAGACTACCTCGCCTGCGTGCAAGGAGTGGATGACGGTGTTGGCAAGGTGCTCGACTACCTCGATCAGACGAACTTGGCAAAGAACACGATTGTCATCTATTCGGCGGACAACGGCTGGTACCTTGGTGACTTAGGCCTCTACGACAAACGTTTTATGTATGAACCCGGCCTTAAAGTTCCATTGCTCGCACGCGGCCCTGGTATCAAAGCAGGCAGTGTCCCCACACAATTCGTTTCCAACATCGACCTCGCACCGACATTTCTTGATTTAGCTGGATTGCGAATTCCCAGTTCGATGCAGGGCCGTTCGATCGCGCCGTTGCTGCGCGGTGAGTCGCCCGCGGACTGGCGAAATTCGGTGTACTATCGATACTATCACGACCCTGGTCATCACAATACGGTCGCACACTACGGCGTACGCACCACGACACACAAGCTGATCCATTACTGGAAACAAGACGCTTACGAAATGTTTGATATCATCAAGGATCCTACCGAGCAGTTCAATTTGCTTTATTCACCGGAGAGCGCAAGGAAACCGGAGGTCGCTGCCAAATTCGTGGAATTGAAAACCGAGATCGCTCGACTGCAAAAACAATACCGCGACGAAGGTCAATTTGCCGACCCAGCCACATGGCCGAAAACCAGCGCCGACGGCCCCTTCGACGACTTTCAATCGATCGGATCTAAGACCGTCGCGGAAGCCATAGCGTCGGCAAGCGAAAACGCCCTTCCGGGAGTTGTCAAATGAAACGCAACCGCAATGGATGCATCTGCATTGTCCTTTTTCTTTTCGTGCTCAGCCCATTCCTTCAAGCGGCCAAGCCGAACATTATCGTCATCATGGCAGATGATTTCGGTTACGAATGCTTAACCGCTAATGGTGGCCAATCGTATCAGACCCCAAATCTGGATCGACTCGCCGCCAATGGATTACGATTTGAGCAATGTAATGTTCAACCGCTCTGTACGCCAACACGCCTTCAATTGATGACTGGTCGTTACAATGTCCGCAACTACATCAACTTCGGCACGCTTCCCCGCACCGAAACGACTTTTGCGCACCTTCTGAATCGAGCAGGTTACGCTACGGCCATCTGTGGGAAATGGCAACTCGGCCGCGAACTGGATTCGCCCAAGCACTTCGGCTTCGACGAGTCCTGTCTTTGGCAGCACACGCGTCGTCCGCCGCGTTATGCCAATCCGGGTTTGGAATACAATGGTATCGAAAAAGACTTTACCGAGGGCGAATACGGCCCTAAGCTGCTGAACGACTTTGCGATCGACTTTGTCGCGCGACATCGCGATAAGCCATTCTTTCTTTACTACCCGATGACGCTTACGCACGATCCATTTCAGCCGACTCCCGATAGCGAAGCTTGGGACCCCACATCCATCGGCGAAACCGTAAAGAACAATGTCAAGCATTTTGCCGACATGACAGCTTACATGGACAAGATGGTCGGACAACTCGATGCAAAGCTACGTGATCTAGGAATCCGAGACAACACATTGTTGATTTTCATTGGCGACAACGGAACACTCGGCAAAGTGACCAGCCGCTTTCAAGGTTCGGACTTCCGCGGAGGCAAGGGAACCACGACGCAGCGTGGGACGCATGTCCCGCTCATTGTAAGTTGGCCTGCGATGACAAAAGCTGGAGGAGTTAATCGAGACCTCATCAGCAGTGTCGATATCCTTCCCACGATTTGCGAAGCTGCGGGGGTAGTCGTTCCACAAAACATTGATGGAGTCAGCTTTGAAAAGCAGCTTCGTGGAGAACCAGGTGCTCCACGCAAGTGGCTGTACTCATGGTACTCACCGCGACAGCAAGCCGATTTGACCGTCAAAGAGTACGCTCAAAATCAAAACTACAAATTGTATCGCACTGGCCAGTTCTTCGATTTGACGGTCGACCCATTCGAACAGCACTTGCTGCCCCGCGATTCATTGACTGGCGAGGCCAAAAGGGCGGCTGTCGAATTGCAAGCGGTGCTCGATCAATTTACCAATGCACGTCCTGTCGAACTCGACCTTGCGTTCGAGTCGGCCGCGGCCCGTAAGGAAAAGAAATGATAAGCTGAGTTTTTGTTGCCTTTTGCTCCGCAAAAGTGCGCTAGCGAAGCGCACTTTCGCAGAGCGAAAGACGACAATGTCGAACGATGTCACGAATTACGAAAGAGTTGGAGATTATGAATAGATTTGCAACGCCACTTCGAACGGTTTTTATGCTGTTCTCGCTACAAATCGTTGGGGTCTGCCAGACCGATTTTACGTCCAAGCCGGCAAAGCCGAATATCATTCTCATCATGTCCGATGACATGGGATGGTCCGATTTGGGATGCTATGGAAGTGAGATTTCGACCCCTAACATTGATGCGTTGGCGAAACGTGGCGTTCGATTTACTCAGTTTTACAACACCGCTCGTTGCTGTCCCACCCGTGCCTCCTTGCTGACCGGGCTCTATGCCCATCAAGCTGGGATCGGACATATGATGGAAGATCGTGGTTCCGATGCTTATCGAGGTGACCTCAATCGCCGCTGCGTCACGATTGCCGAGGTTTTGAAGTCCAGTGGCTATCGCACTTACATGACTGGCAAGTGGCATGTCACCAAGGAAACAAACCCTAAAAACGACGCGGCGCGAAGCAATTGGCCATTGCAACGCGGCTTTGACCGGTTTTACGGGACGATTCATGGCGCTGGCAGCTTCTTCGATCCGAATTCCTTGGTTCGCGACAATACGCTGATTTCACCGTTCGCCGACTCGGAATACAAGCCAAAGGAGTTTTACTACACCGATGCCATTGCGGACCACGCAACGCGATTCGTCAACGAACATGCTCGCGACCACAGACTCGAGCCGTTCTTCATGTATGTGGCTTACACCGCCCCACACTGGCCCATGCATGCCAAGGAAGCTGATACGGCAAAGTACAAAGGCAAGTACGATGCTGGCTACGACAGCATTCGGGCGGAAAGGCTCGAGCGATTGAAGTCGATGGGAATGGTGGCTCCGAAAAGCGAGCTTTCGCCACAACGCGGCGGTGCATGGGATAAAGTAGTGGATCGCGAGTTTGAACTTCGGTGCATGGAAGTGTTTGCGGCAATGATCGATTCGCTAGACCAAGGAGTCGGTCGGCTTGTAGCGGAATTGGAACGCACCAAGCAACTCGACAATACGCTGATTCTGTTTTTTCAGGACAACGGCGGCTGTGCAGAAGGCATGGGACGCGGAGCCGAATCGAAGGGCACCCGTCAGCGGGCTTCGGAGCCGTCGCTACCGACCTTAGCTGCTGATTATTTGCAACCCGATATGGTTCCGAAGCAGACACGGGACGGTTTTCCAGTGCGGCAGGGAATGGGAATATTGCCGGGTGCCGCGGATACCTATCACGGCTATGGCCAAGCTTGGGCGAATGTCAGCAACACCCCATTTCGCGAGTACAAACATTGGGTTCATGAAGGTGGCATCAGCACGCCGTTAGTCGCTCATTGGCCCGCCGGGATACCAGTTTCAAGGCACAATGCATTAGAACCGCAACCTGCGCATCTGATCGATTTGATGGCGACTTGTGTGAATCTCGCACAAGCGTCCTATCCCAAGGAGTATCAAGGTGAATCGATTCAACCGATGGAAGGTGTGAACTTAGTACCGGCGTTTTCTGGTCAACCGCTCAATCGATCGCAACCCATTTTTTGGGAGCACGAGGGGAATCGCGCCCTTCGCGATGGTGATTGGAAGCTGGTTGCGAAACATCCCGAAGGCTGGGAGCTGTACAACATCGCCACCGATCGTACGGAAGGGGACAACCTCGCTTCCAAAAACCCGGACCGTGTGAAAGCGATGTCCGAGCAATGGCAAGCCTGGGCCGATCGGGTTGGCGTGAAACCTTGGCCGCTGAGTAACGCCGCTGCAAATCGACAAAAGTGACAATCGTGGAGCGTTGAGAGGAGATACAACATGAGCAGCGTGCGTGATTTTGGAGCGATGGGGGATGGAATCTTCGATGATTCGGATGCGATTCAGCATGCGATCGAAGTGGCCGGAGGACTTATCGAATTTCCGCGAGGTGACTATCGCATCACCAAACCGATCAAGGTTGAATTGAACAAAGTCGGACGGGTTGGGTTTCGAGGCGATGGGGGAACAGCCAAAATCATCATGGCTGGCGAAGGCCCAGCAATTCACTTTCTTGGGTCCCATGACAAGTCTGCCGATCCCACATCCTTCCAACCAAGCATTTGGGAGCGCGAACGCATGCCGATGGTTTCCGAGTTGGAGATCACCGGTACACACCCGCTGGCTGACGGTATCCGTATTGAGGGGGTCATGCAACCGACCCTCAGCAACGTCCTCATCCGCAAAGTGCGACATGCCGTCCATGTCGTGAAACGAGCCCGCAATCTCATGATCAGCCAGTGCCATTTTTATCAAAATACAGGCATAGGCGTTTTCCTAGATCATTGCAATCTGCACCAAACGAATATCACAGGTAACCACATCAGCTACTGCCGTTTAGGTGGCATTCGAATCCAAGGGGGCGAGATTCGCAATTTGCAAATCACTGGGAACGATATCGAATACAACAATAACAAAGGGATCAATGTCCCCGGTGCAGACGGTGAGGCCACGGCCGAAATCTACATCGATGCGGAGGACGGGAGCGTTCGTGAAGGGACGATTTGCAGCAATACCATTCAAGCCACCTATAGTCCGAATGGTGCGAACATCCGTTTCATCGGAAGTGGGACAAAAGGCAACCACCGCGTGGGAATGTGGACAATTTCTGGAAATCTCATTGGAAGTCAAGCCATCAACATTCACTTGACATCCGCCTTGGGATTCTCCATTTCGGGCAATTACATCTACAGTGGCCATGAGCGAAACATTGTGATCGAGCATTCCCGGAGTATCGCACTTGGCAGTAATACCCTCGGACACAATCCAGACTATGGCGATAAAGAACTTTCCACAGGAGTTCGGTTCGTGGATTGCGAAGACGTCAACATCAACGGATTGATACTGCAGGACGCGATGGCTGGTCAGAATACCGTGCCAAACACCGTCGCCTCTAAGAAAGACGCCTTATTAGAACTTGTCCGTTGCCATCGCGTCAGCATGACTGGCTGCCAAATCCTGGAGGGGACTCCGAACGGCGTTCTTATCGAGGATTGTGGCAATCTTCTGATGTCAGGCTGCACGATTTTGGACAATCGGCAGCCACAACTCATGAAGAACGCCATCCATTGGAAATTATCCAAGGGCTCTTGGAAGGGACAAGGGAATCTGGTGCAAGGCTGCAGACTGTCTGCCGGCACGAAAATCCCGGAAGGTGTCCTTCAAGGTCAAAACGTGATTGAATAAGAGTGGCACAGTGTTCCAAACCGTAGCAGCGTATCTCCGAGACGCTGGGGAATCCGCCTCGAAAATGTAAGCATGGCTTGAAAGCAGCCGAGAAACCTGGTCAAGAAACATTGTTGCAGCCAAAGCGGATATCGAGGTTGAACCGTGCGGCCCACAGACGATGTTGCAGACAACGCTGCCGTGTGTCATCATCAGTACGATGAGTTTTTACACTGCAATTCTTCGACCGCTGATATTCCGAATGAATCCGGAGAGTGCCCACCACTTGACTGTGGAAGCCTGCAGCGTTGCAGGACGAATCCCATTGGTTCCGCAATTCGCAAAGGCATGTCTTAACTATTCAGCCCCTGAGCTGAAAACGGAAGTCGGTGGATTGGACTTCGTAAATCCGATTGGCTTGGCTGCTGGATGGGACAAGAGCGGTCGGGCGTTACAAATGTTGGATCACCTCGGTTTCGGTTTTGCGGAGATTGGATCAATCTCTGCCCGTCTTTCCTATGGCAATCCAAAACCACGCCTTTTTCGTTTGCCGAACGATCGCGCGATCATAGTTAATTATGGACTGCCCAACGATGGTGCGGAGGTAGTAGCCGGTCGCCTTGAATCTTATTGCTCTCAAGTCCCCTTGGGTGTGAACATCGTGAAGACCAATGACGGTCCCGACGCACCGACCAGTAGCCACGACGCGATTTTGGCGGATTATGAACGGAGTGTCGAGTTGTTGTGGCCTTACGCGAGTTATCTGACTCTCAACCTCAGTTGTCCGAATGCCAAAGGGGGAACGGATTTCTTTGCCGTGCCCGGCAATGCTGCTCGTTTGTTAGAACGGCTTCGGTCCCATGAAGTCACATGCCCCGTCTTCCTGAAGGTAGCGCCGAATCCTGATCCTGCAGCCTTGGAGCGACTGCTTGCGGAAGTGGAACCATACGACTTTGTGCATGGTTTTAATTTCAATCTACCGATGGGTAAGCCTCCAACGCTCAGCCTGACAACGGCACAGGCAATTTGGAATACGATGCCTGGTGCGGTGGCTGGCAAGCCGGTAGAGCATCTAATCAACACTTGTATCCGTGAGCTATACGCCAGAATGCCGCGCGATCGCTATGTGATCATCGGAGCCGGAGGGGTCTTTAATGCGGAGGATGCATACCAAAAGATCCAATTGGGTGCTTCTCTCGTTCAAATCTATTCGGCTCTGATCTACGAAGGCCCCAGTGTGGTGAAACAAATCAACCGAGGACTCTCGGCGCTGTTAAAGCGTGACGGTTTTACGCACGTGAGCCAAGCCGTTGGTACGGGGATTTCGCGACGCGATTCAAAGCCAAGCCCTGCACTCGTCCATCGCGATTCTTGATTACGCTGGCCAATGTAGCACGGCACTCCGTGCCGTGACCACGCTGTGTTTCCGTGCCCTTTTGGTTGGGCTGGCCATTGATGGTTCAGTTGGGGATACAACTGATTGGAAATGGCAGTCGAAAAAAAGGCCACTTCAGACAAGGATTTGGATGCTTGCTAGCTAGAATGGTCGCAAATGTCGCGTGGAACTCAGCGAGGTCAATTGGCTAGAGGCGGCCCTCATCCCGCCTTTGGCACCCTTCTCCCGCGCGAGAGAAGGGGCAGTGATGAGGGTTTGAACGACGAGTAGTCGCAGGGGATTCTGACCATCAATTCTAGAGAGATGGTAAATATCCCCCGAGTTAAACTCGGGGGCATTGTTATGCCGTCGGCTTCATGTCATTGCGAACTGCTGCGTCAAGCAGAACTTTTTAGTTTAGCTGCTTCGATTTTCGCTTGCGATCGGTCGTTCTCGCGGTAGCGTTCTCGCTCAGCTTGGAGATGCGGAGCTGTCGGCCCACAACCCAAGCGCGACCGAGCACCTTGAAAACTTCTCGTGGCATGCCAGCGGGTAGATCGACGGTACTGTATTCGTCGAAGATCGCGATCTGACCAATGTTGGCCGACTCTAAGCCCGCTTCGTTAGCGATGGCTCCAACCAAATTGCCCGGTCGAACACCGTGTGCACGGCCAACTTCGACTCGGAAGCGTTCCATTTCATTGGACTGAACAACGCCAGCGATGCTTGGCTTGGCGGATCGGTTTCGATCTCTGCCAGAGGATTCTCGATCGAACCCCTCGCGAGGACCACGGCTATCGCGTTGTCCACGGCTGTCGCGAGGATCACCGCGACCGTTGTCGTCAGCGAAGACGTCTCGACGTCGCGTACCCTTGTTGGAATCTTCGGTCAGGAACGGCTTATCGCCCTGAATGATCATGGCCAAGGCCGTTGCGACTTTAGCTGGTGGAATCGAGTGCTCGGTCATGCACTGTTCGATTAGTTTTTCGAACATGGTGAATTGGCTGTTTGGCACTGAGTTTTCAGCGCATGCTTTCACCAGTTGGTTCTTGAAACGATTGATTCGCATTTCGTTGATCTCTTTGGCGGTGGGGACTGCCATTGGCTCGATCAACTGGCCAGCTGCTCGGTCGATTTCTCGCAAGAACCCACGTTGTCGGGGGGCAATGAATACGATGGCTTCGCCGCTGCGTCCTGCTCGGCCTGTACGCCCGATTCGGTGCACGTACGCTTCTGCGTCGACTGGCAAGTCGTAATTGATGACGTGGGTAACGCGTTGAACATCCAAACCGCGAGCCGCAACGTCCGTAGCAACCAGGATATTGAATGCCCCTTGCTTGAGTTGCTCAACGGTACGTTCGCGTTGAGCTTGTGCGATGTCCCCATTGAGAGCGACTGCTGTATGTCCCATCGCGATCAAGTTATCAGCCAATTCCACCGTAGCGAGCTTGGTCTTGACAAAGATGATCATGCCCTCGTGGTCTGCAGCTTCAAGGATACGGAGCAGGGCTTCGAATTTGTGGCTGTGTTCGACAAGGACAAAACGTTGTCGGATCGTTTCGGCCGTCTTCTGTTGCGAATCGATCGAAATAACGTGCGGGTTCTTTAGATGTTGGTCGGCGATCTCTCGAATGGCGGAGGGCATGGTGGCCGAGAACAACGCGATTTGACGGTGTTTTGGAGTTTGTTCCAGGATCCATTTCACATCGTCAACAAATCCCATACGCAACATTTCGTCGGCTTCGTCCAAAACCAAGCACTGCAAGGTATCAACTCGCAAGCGGTTTTCTCGCATATGGTCCATGACTCGACCGGGCGTCCCAACGACAACATGCACACCTCGCTGCAGCGCATGGATTTGCGTGGAGTAAGCTTGACCGCCATAGATAGGGGCAACTCTCAGACCACGCATATGTTGAGCGTAACGCTGAAAGAACTCGGATACTTGGATTGCGAGTTCGCGTGTAGGCGCGAGCACCAAAACTTGCGTGGCTGGATTTTGGATATTGATGCGGCTAAGGAGCGGCAAGGCGAAAGCGGCCGTTTTGCCGGTCCCTGTTTGTGCTTGTCCGAGCACATCCCGGCCTTCGAGCATGGCTGGAATGGTGGCAGCTTGAATTGCTGTAGGATGTTCGTAGCCTGACGTTAGCAGTGCGCTGCAGATTTCCGCTGGCAAGTTAAAATCCGCGAACTTGACGCGAGTGTCCAATTCGAGGTCACCCGATACTTCGGCACCGTGTTCTTGATCGCCCGGTTCTTGATCGCCCGGTTCTTGATAGTGGTCTTGATTGCCGTGGTTTTGTTTCAAATTACCAGCAATAGAATCCTCTATCTGTGGACTTTCCATCGCATCCGCGAGTTGAGCAGCAACCTCCAATACCGGCGCAACTTCCAATGGAAGGGCTTTTGTCTTGGGACTCTTCTTGTGTCTAATTGCTTTGGGTTCGACGATGGCGGGCGGAACGGTGTCCGTCCGAACTTCCGCGTGCATAACCTTTGCATCGCTGTCGTCACTATCTTCGATCTGAAGCGAATCGATCAGTTGTGACGCCTCTGCAAGATCGGATTCGTGGATATCGATCTGGTGCGCAGAAATAGCGAGCTTGGGCTCTTTTGAGCTCATGTGTTCCTCTTCAAAGATACAAAGGGTCGAAAACCTAAATTCCATAGCCTGCACGGTACTCGGACGGTACAGGAACTCGGGAAAGTCTGGTTCGAGTCAACCTTTGTCGGTGGAGCCACTAAAGGCTCGCAGATAGCGTTGAGAGTAAGAACCCTGCTTTCCAAGCTTTAATCAACAAAGATAATAGCGAAAACGCCGAATTTCAGAAGGGGTAAAATGAAAAGATTAACGTTGCATGAAGAGTTGAATTTCGAAAAAAGCGTTCTTGCTTACCGACAAAATGCTTGATTTGATCGCACTCGGTACATGATAATCGGAACATCGATTTGGATTCCGATCTCCACTACGGGCGTCGACTCCACTTTGCTACCCGATAAGGTTGTTATGAATCAAATTGTGGGAATTCGAAATGCAGAACCAAAACAAGGGCACGCTGCCAAGTTCGCACTCTCAAAAGCAGTGGATAGTTGGAAGTGTTCCTCCCCAAGAAAATGGTTACGATGGTTGTTCCGAGAAAAAAACCATTGAAAGTACGGTGATTTGGATTGGGAAAGATAGCGAGTCGAAATCGAACGAGTATCTGGAAGAATGCAATACGCATCAAAGCGGAGAATGATCGGCCGATTCTGTCACGTTTAATGGGTGTTGAGACGGAGTACGCGATCCGTTGCAAACAGAGTGCCACAACCCTGGGGTCGGTTCTTGATTTCAATCGTTTGATCACGAGTCTTGGAATCAAAACCCCGATTGCTCCTAGTTTCCGAAACCCACACCGTTTTTTTCTTGCAAACGGGGGGTGCATTTCCTTAGAGACTGGCGCTTCATCGAGCTTTCAGCATGCGATGTTGGAGTCCGCTACGCCAGAATGCCATAGTCCTCGCGAATTGCTGTGTTATCAAATTGCAATGGAAAAGCTTCTGTCGGAGATGGTTAGCACCACGTTTGTCGATCAAGACGCGCATCTATTGAAAGGGAGTGCGGACGCCCATGGTCATACCTATGGACAACACGAGTCTTACGAGATGTGCATTGCGAAGGGCTCCAACTTAATTGGCTGGCGTCTGGGACTGTTGCTCATGCTACCTGTTGTTATTGCCTATCGTTTATTCGCCGCATTTTGGTTTGTCCTGATCTGGCTAGCGAGTCAAGTGATTGGATGGGTATGGCGTACGGGACGTACGTTTCAGAGGTCGGTTCCAAAAAAGGGCAACCCCGCAGAAAGCCATCGATCTGCCAAAGGTTGGCGGCTGACCTTGCTTCACCCACGTTGGGTTTCTTTGTGCGCGTTTGGGTTACGTATTCTGCATTTACCACTCGCGTTTCTTTTGTGGGCAAACATCTATTGCTTTGCACTCAGGTCGCAACGAAGGCACCTTACTGCTTTCTTGGCATCGCGGTGTATTGTTGATGGTGCGGGGTATCTTGATAAAGAGAACCGTTTCTGGGTCAGTGCTCGTGCTTCGACCGTTAATTCGGTCGTTGGTTTTGGCAGTTACGGTCGACTTTGTCCGTTGTTGCGATGCGATTCTTGGCTGCGGGGACTATGCGTAGGCCCATTGTGGACTCTCGGAAACTACACCAAGCTCTTTCAGGCTAGGCAGCGAGTGGAGATTGCCATTGGTGATTCAGGAATGTGCGAACAATCGCAATATGTTCGGCTAGGTGCCACGGCGCTTGTGTTGGATTTAGTTGAAAGAACCAATCCAAAAGTGCCCCGTCTGAAGAATCCAATCGACGCAATCGGTCGCTTTGCTCGTGACTGGATGTTGCTGTCCAGTGTGCCAGACCGCTCACAACGTCAATGGACTTCGTTGGATATACAGCATGCTTATACGGCATCGGTACGTCAGATGTTGCAATCCAAATCGAATGTACCGATCGAGGCCTGGAAGATTCTCGATCAATGGCAGTCTACGCTCAATCAATTGCATCCAACGGACGACGACGACAGCCTACCGCGCACGATGCTCGGTCGAATTGATTGGCTTAGTAAACTTTGGTTGCTTCACCAAACCGACAAAGGTGCTACCTGGCAGGCTCGCAAGAAAATCGATCTGCGCTACCACGAGTTGTCGGTTAACGGGTATCACCGCCGACTTAGTGAAACGTTGGAACTCGCTCCGATTCTAGATCCGTTTGATATTTCGCGTTCCAAACGCACGCCGCCGGTGGCATCGCCCGCGACCCAACGGGGCTATTTAATTCGAGAATTCGCGGACCCAGAATGCAAGCTGCATGTCGATTGGACCCATGCAGAATTTGTCATCGAGGGCAAGAAACGCCGAGTTGAGTTTTAGAATTCTCGGTGCAATCGCTTCAGTCGCGATATCCCAAACCGTTGTCGCTTGGCTGTCAACTTTTCTCAAAACAAATTCAACTGGAAATGGCTTCATGGACGATCAAGACAATTGATTCCGTCCGAAACCTTTATCCTGACGCACATGGATGTGCTGAACAGCAAAACATCCAATGCTCTCGAATTTTCTTCGCAAACCACTCGGTATTGTCACCATCATGGGCGCGGCCGTAGGTGGTCCCTACGCTGCATTTGAGACCGACGTCGGCCGGCAACTGCGTCAATCCTTTGTTAGCCGTATGGCTCAAACGCCAAACGCACAGGAACCGAATTACGGCCCATCCAGTGACGCATCATCGGATCCGTATTCCTTGTTAGCGGCCAATTCCCCTAGCGGTTCACCATACGTTACAGCGTCCCAGACATCTTCATGGCCCCACAATGGAGGGAATAGCCCTAGCAACAACTACGCGGCAGGCGTCCCTCAGGCTGGAACAACCCATATTGCTTCTAATGGACAAGTTATTTCCACGGTTTTCGGAACAGCCACCATTCAGCCCATGGGACCACCCACACCGCAGCAGCAGGCTAGCATGCAAGCCATCCCCTCCTATCCGAATGGCAGCTCGCTTCCAGGTCCGTATCTTGAAACGAGATCTGGTCCGGCAGTCGCCGTTCCGGGTAAAACCGATCAGCTTTGGGACTACACGCTAGGTACTCCCACCCTTAGCCAAATCCAACAGCAGCCAAACACAACCGTTGGCGGTGGCGTCGTTTACGATTTGCGAGAAGTGCTGCGGTTTGACATCGTGCCTGGATGGTTGCCGCAACGCTTTGCTCGTGTTTCCACCGTTACTTCCAATGTTCAAATGGACGGATTGCGAGTTCCGTTGATCACTGGAACGCAACCGAAAGACATCGCAGGCACGTTGACCTACTATTTCGACTCGAGTCAAACGTTGAAGCGAATCAATCTTCACGGTTTAACTGGGGATCCGACGCAGTTGGCCAATTTGATGGTTCAATTCTATCAACTGAAACCAGAGCAAAGCCTTGGCGGGCAGCTGTTCACGACGCGATGGAACAACCGCATCACCAGCGTCATGCAAATCTCGCCTGCGCCCATTATTTATGCCGGAGCAGATCATTCCAAGTACATTATTTTCCTCGAACTCAATCAGCCGACCAACCAGTATGGGTTAAGCGACGAGGCGAGTGAGGTCCTGCGTAATTCACAAGCGACCCAACGCTGGTAGGCAACGTCCGTAGGTAGTTACAGTCCCCACGCAAACGGATCATGATCGTCTACGATGACTTGACCGTCTGCGTTGACAAACGCTCGCCCTGTAATCTTTGGAACAACACGCCCACTCTGCCGATCCAGCCATCGATAACTCGCTTGAAATGTACTGCCAATAATACTTTCCTGAATCCAGATCTCCCCTTCAGCCAGCTTTTCATCGGCGGCCAAACAGGCAAGTTTTGCGCTGGTGCCGGTTCCGCAGGGAGAGCGGTCGTACATCCCGCCGGGACACAACACGAAGTTGCGTGAATTGGAAGAATGCGTTTTGGCCGGGCCAAAAAGTTCGACATGGTCGACTTCCGGAAAACGTAGTCGGCAGGCTGTTAAGATGCGACTCGAAAGCTCGAGCAATTCAGAAACGGGACGGTCCAAATCGTCACGATGCGCTGACTCAACCAGACAAAACCAATTGCCCGCATAGGCGATGTCAGCCTTAAGTATTCCAAGCCCGCTGACCTCCAATTCGAATGCCTTGCACGATCGATAGCTCGGCACGTTTTCAATGGTCACGCTTGAGTCGGCGTGCAATGTGGCGTGCACAGTTCCAGCCACGGTTTCGAAGCGATGCACACCCTTGGTCAGTTTGCCAAGGTAGGCCAAGGTAGCCACGACCCCAATCGTTCCGTGACCGCACATGCCAAGGTAGCCGACATTGTTAAAAAAGAGGATGCCACAATGACTGTCAGGATCGAAGGCTTGCGTCAAATACGCTCCGACCATAACCTCCGAGCCACGCGGTTCGTTGACGATAGCTCGCCTGTATCCATCATGGTTGTCTCGCATATCAGCAAGTAACTCGGCCAGGGAGCGGCCGACTAAGCACGGGCCTCCCTCGACGATCGTACGTGTCGGTTCACCCCCGGTATGTGAGTCAATGACTCGAAATGCATGCATGCTGGCCCCTGGTTGAGTGTCGAGATCGATTTAAGCAAAGGACAGGCTTAGCAAATCGATTGCGAAAAACCAACGGTACAAGCGTCTAAATCCATGGAATTCCATAAGAAAGCTCAAACGCATGTCCATTGGGGACACCATTTTTTTCAGAAAGTTAGTTGGACACAGCCGACCAAAGTCAAAGTAGTAGGCACATTCCATGTGCCGTCCACCTAGAATCGCAGTAAATGCTGACGAGCGGACGGCACGACGGAGCGCATTTTCATTAGGGACACCATTTTTTCAGGAAGTTAGTTGGACACAGCCGACAAGAGTCAAAGTAGTAGGCACATTCCATGTGCCGTACACCAGAAATCATCGTAAATTCACCTCAGCGGACGGCACGACGGAGCGTGCCTGCTACTTTTGTCGGCTGCGTCTAGTTGCGAACAGGATCCGGAAGTTTTATGCGTCAAGTTTGGTGTCTTTACTTGTACCGGTCATGCTAGGGGAGTGAATCATGGCGAGATTGGCTCGTGCGGAGATATTTGACCCATCGGAAATTGCTGCCGTGCATCTCATCGGAAAAACGGTCCTCAGTTGTTATCTCATGGGATTCGATGAACGATCCGGGAAGAATTTCGATCACCGAAAACGCTGGATCGAAGAAAAGTTTAAGCAACTTGCCGCCAATTTCGGAATCAACCTTTTGGCTTTCTCGTGCCTTTCGAATCATTTTCACCTACGGCTCAGGTCACGGCCAGACGTCGTCGCGACGTGGGACGATAGCCAAGTCGCTTGCCGTTGGTGGCAGTTGTGCCCGACTAGAAAAGTCAAACTAGAAGTTGATGAAGAAAGCCGATTCTGCTTACCGTCAATGCCGACAATCGATTCAAATTGGAATTCAAAATATTGAATCAACTATAAAAGTGTGGTGTCCCCAACCCAGACACAGCCGACCAAAGTCAAAGTAGTAGGCACATTCCATGTGCCGTTCACCAGGAATCATTGTAAGTTCACTCCAGCGGACGGCACGACGGAGCGTGCCTGCTACTTTTGTCGGCTGTGTGCTACTTATGCTAATAAAAGTGTGCTGTCTCTACTGTTGCACTATTGTCACGCTGCAACACGATGGCAATCCTGATATGCTAAAGAACCAGCCCTTTGCTTAGGATTATGCACATGAAACACGCACTCTATTTACTTATCGCTCTAATGCTGGCACCACTGGCACCACTGTCCGCACTGCATGCTGCGGATGCAAAGTCTGCCAAACCCAACATCATCTTCGTGCTCGTTGACGACTCTGGCTTCGCGGACTTCGGTTGCTATGGGCATCCCTATGCGAGGACGCCAAATATCGACAAATTAGCTGCGGATGGCACTCGTTTTACGCAGTTCTATGCAACGGGAGTCACCTGTTGCCCGACGCGAACCGGCTTGATGACCAGCAAGTGGCCCGCTTCGTATCCCACTTACCCTGCGAACGGCGGCTTTGCGGATCGCGTGACGATCACCGAATTGCTGCACAAGAACGGTTACGCAACGGGACACTTCGGCAAGTGGCACATCGGACCCGATGATCAATCGAAGCCTGGTACGTATGGGATCGACGTCATCAGTTCGGGAGCAGGTGGAGCAAAGAAGAAAAACACCGCGGGTCGAGATGCGCCCATTTATGACGAGGCCATTAAGTTCATCGAGCAGCACAAGGAAGGGCCGTTCTACATGAATGTCTGGGGCCACGTCTCACATCACAAAGTCGATCCGCCGCAGAGCTATATCGACCTGTTCAAGGACCTAACGGTCGACGAGTCGAAGTTTGCAGAGCCGATGCAGGAGAAGTTTGCTGCATGCAAGGTGCTGGGTGGCGAGGTGAGCGAGCACATGCGAGCCTATTTAGCCGACATTTATTCACTAGACGAAGATATCGGGCGACTCTTGCAGCGACTCGATGAACTCGGCCTTCGCGAGACTACGATCGTCATCTTTTCCAGCGATCAAGGTGCGGCACCGATCCGAACCGATGATAAAAAAACCGGTGTCAAAAAGGAAGATTCTGAGAATGTTCGACTCAACGCGATGGGTTACAGTGGCATCTATCGCGGTGGCAAGCACGGCATGTTCGAAGGGGGCGTCCGAGTGCCTTGGATCGTGCGTTGGCCGGGCCATGTGCCCGCGAATCACGTGGACGACAAATCAATCATCAGCGGCGCCGACTTCCTGCCAACCCTTTGTGCCATCGCCGGAATAAAGTTCAGCGAGAACAACTTCGATGGTGAAGATGCCTCTGCTGCCTGGCTCGGGAAAGGCGTGCATGTTCGCATCAAACCACTGCTGTGGAAAACCAGTTCCGCAAACAGCGACGCAGGCATCCGCGAAAGCCAGTGGAAGCTAATCCACCCGACACGCAAAAACGGAGCTGAACTCGCGCTCTACGACATCGTCAACGATCCGAGCGAGAAACAAAACCTCGTTTCGAAGCACCCCGACATTGTCAAGAAACTCTCGGCCAAAGTCGAAGCCTGGGTCGCCACTTTGCCCAAGGAATATATCAAGACGGACGACAAGGACAAGTAAGCCATGAACCAGAGAACTCTTACTGTTCGACTTCTACTCTTCTCCCTTTTTTGCATGGGGTTATGCGAGGGAACACTGCGAGCGGATCGCCCAAACGTCTTGCTCATCATGGTGGATGACCTACGTGACTATGGTGGCGCTTTCACTCGCGAAGTGGTAAAGACACCGAACCTCGATCGGCTGCGTGCTCGCGGAACGACTTTCGAACGAGCCTATGTGCAATACCCGGTTTGCAATCCCAGCCGCAGCAGCATGATGAGCGGCCTAAGAGCTGAGCAGACAGGCATCGTTGGCAACGACACGCGCCTGCGCATCAACATGCCCAACGTAATCACGATGCCGCAACTGTGTAAGGAAGCGGGCTGGCAATCCCATGCCTTCGGAAAACTCTATCACCTGGGTGGCGGCAAGGATGTGAATCAAAAGGCTTTGTGGATGGACACAGGCCGATCATGGCAGACGGCACAAGCGTTTGAGGCGACTCCATTGGGTCGCAAAATGCTCGCGGGCCGCAACGTCACCGGTGGAGCACTCAATTGGTGCCAATGGGGTGCCGCAGATGGCACAGATGACGATCAACCCGACGGCCAAATCGCCGCAGCGACTGTGGCGAAGATGAACGAACTCGGCAACGCACCTTGGTTCATCGGTTGCGGATTCATGAAGCCACATGATCCCTTTATCGCACCAAAAAAATATTTCGATCTGTATCCACCAGAGTCTCTGAATCCTTGGCGCGAGCCCGCAACCACCACACCCTCACGCAAAGAAGCTGTCGGATTCGGGGCATACGGTGAGGCTTTCGCCAAATTCACCGACGACGAATGGCGAGAGCTGTTCCGAGCGTACTGCGCGGGCACAAGCTTCATGGATGCGCAACTCGGTCGTGTTCTTGATGCACTGGACGAGAACAAACTATGGGACAATTCGCTCGTCATTTTCGTCGGTGATCACGGTTACCACACCGGCGAGCGCCATTGGTGGAACAAGAACACACTCTTCGAGCGTTCATGCAGGGCACCACTGGTGATCGCAGCCCCCGGCATGCCGGGGGGCCAGACCAGTCGATCACTGGTCGAATTCATCGATCTCTATCCGACAGTCGCTGATGTCTGCGGGCTCAAAATCCCTCATGACTTACCAGGAGTTAGCCTGCGATCTATCCTGAAGTCGCCAGAAGCAAGAGTCAAGGATGCAGCCTTCACGCTTGTAACACGAGGTCCGAAACTCTATGGCCAAAGTATCCGCACCGCCCGCTGGAGACTTACTAGATGGAGCGACGATCAAACCGAACTCTACGACCAAGACCGGGACCCGGAAGAACTTCATGATGTCGCCAGCGAGCATCCTGAAACGGTGAAGGAACTTTTAGCTCAACTGCAGTCCGTCGGACAGCCGCAACCATGAAACGCTTCGTCATCGGCCGATTTGGACCTCTGGCAAAGACACGCGAGCTGGCACATTCAATGCAAACGATCTCTTCCAAGACCTCCAAGTCCACACCGTCAACGTTTCTAAAGTCGGCAAGTGATTGCTTCCAACTCAAACAACAACATGAAGATCCAATTAAAGAGTGGAATTGATTTGGAAAGGGTGGTAAGGAACCTCGTTTCAGGGCTGCAATAGGGTCAATGTTCGTTTGCGATTTATGGCTAACAGTGAGGGCAGAATGCCAGGTTACTCAGGAACACCGTTGATTCGAAAGCTTGGGTTTGATAAACCTCCGATGCGAATAGTCGTTTCCAACGCTCCGCCGGAGTATTTCGACTGGTTAGGAGAATTGCCTAAGGACGTCGAGTTCACTACGCGCATGAGTAAGTCGATCCATGCAGCACATTTTTTTATCGATCGAAAGGCTGAATTAATCGAGAGACTCAACACCATGAGGACACAACTAATGCCTGATGGCTTCGTGTGGATCAGTTGGCCAAAGAAAGCTTCGAAAGTGCCGACGGATATTACTGAAGACACGATCCGCGAAATAGCATTGCCACTCGGTTTCGTCGATGTCAAAGTTTGCGCCGTAAGCGAAATCTGGTCAGGGTTGAAACTTGTAATTCGCAAAGAGTTACGTTAACGTTCGGTGTAAGCACACGACGCGCGTCTTGGCCGACGCTGCTTGCGTCGGCGTGGATGCTGGCAGCATCCGTGCCGTCACAGAAACGTGTCCGGAACGTGTTCGACGTAATCCACCAAAAAAATGATTCCTGACACCTTTTCGTGCGACGTGACACCTTTTCGTGCGACGCTTACTTCGCGTACGGTGCGCACAAGGGATCGCCGATGACAATGTCTTCCCAACCGACGAAGCGAGAGGCTGCGTAGAAACTTTCGGCGAGATTCCAGCCCCGAGTGTAGCGGTCGAAAAGAATCGTTGGCGACGCAATGGCTGGCAAGAACGGTTCTTCACAATACCCCTTCGCACCCGTCACGCGGGCTTCGATCAACTCAGCGATCAGCGACTGGCCGCCAGGCGAGGGCAAAAAGGTGCGACCGCTCGTCGAAACAGCGGTTTCGGCAATCGCACCTGGCGCAAATCGAATGGACTGGTAGTTCGCCGCATTAAACTGGCCGTCATTACTGCCCCAAGACGCGTATCCCATCAGGCCCTGTTTATTGCCGACAAAGTTTACCGTGCGGTCGAGCTCGACGGGGGCACCTGCCCTTGCAAGACTCTCCGAGGCTGCAAACAAGTCCACATTCCATGCTGCAAACTCCATCCCGCTGATCATTTCCATGTCGGTCGCCCCGTTCTTGACAGGCGACAATGGGACTTTGGAAATATCGATGGGATCGGACAGCGGCATGCAGTCCAAAAAGATCGCTCCGGTCGGTTTTGTTTTCTCTCCGGCAAGCGAACTATCGACCAAAGCCAACGCAGATGCGGTGGTGTATCCATCCAGCCGCGTCACCAAATAGCCGCCATGTTTGGCATGGGAAAATCGTTCTGCGGAATTCCAAAAACGGTTCACGAAACACTTGCCGGTGTACCCACCTTCGTCAATCACAACTTTCAACGAGTCACTCTTGTCGAAATAGTCGAGTGCAGCCAGATACGAATCTAGCGAAGGGCGATTGTTGCCAAGACCAACCGGAGCACCTGCCAGACGTATGGGTATCCCTTTTGTAAGAACGATGTAATCGATCTTGGGGTCCTTTGACAAGTACTCGCGAAGGGGCTTTTCGATGGCCGATTGAAAAATTGCAAACTCGAGGGTCTCGCTACCAGCATCGAGTGAGGAATCCTGGCAGTGAACTTGCAAAACTTTTTGAACGCCCCGCTTTTCCATATAATATTTCGCAATTTGCGTCGACGTCGGACTATTCGTGTTTTCCATTACCAACACATGCTCAAGAATGGAATCAACGCCTTTGGGGTTGCCTGCAGCTTTCTCTCCTTCAACAATTTTTGGAGTATCCGTGGCCTGTTTGCATCCGACCTGCGCGATTAGGGTCGAACAGACCAGTAAGGAAATCGAAGCGACGTTTCTAACGATGGAGCTATCCGTTCGCAACATGGCTGTCCCTTTTATAAGGCTTGGATTCTCGTGGAGGTCTAAGATATTTTGTCGTTGGGAAAATGATCCGCAGATGGCAAGATTTTGGATTTACTCCGCTCGCCCGCAACCTCAACCACGTACTTGGGCACGGCGTAGCCGGGCAAGCGTCTGGCCAATTCATCCATGATCGCGAGCCCTTTCGCCCTGTCCGTTTCAAAGTGCGTCGCTCCAGAGACCCGATCCAGTTGATGCAGGTAATATGGCACCACACCGCAATCGACAAGGCGTTCGCACAGGGATTCTAGAATTTCCACCGAGTCATTGATGCCTCGAAGCAGCACGGCTTGGTTGAGTACCGTCGATCCCGTCCGCTGGAGCCTCGATATCGCCTTGGTGAGATGGTCGTCGATTTCTCTGGGATGGTTAATGTGCAGCACAACCCACTTCGACAATCGCGTTTTCTCAAGCCAACGACATAGGTTCTGGTCCACTCTTTGAGGAATGACAACGGGCAGCCGTGTATGGATTCTCAAACGGGTAAGATGTGGGATCGCATCGCAGAGTTCGACTAAGGCCGCCAATTGCTCATCGACGACCGTCAAAGGATCGCCGCCGGACAAGATCACTTCATGGATGCTCGAATCGTTTCGGATATAGTCGAGGGCTGGCAACCAACGCTCGATGCTTTTGGGTGCAGTTGCGTACGGGTAATGACGTCGAAAGCAGTATCGACAGTGCACACCGCAGGCGCCCGAGACCATTAGCAGAACGCGGCCATGGTATTTATGGAGCAAGCCTGGTGCTCGTTCCACTTGCCCATCGCCAACAGGGTCATGATCAAAGTCAGGATCCACCAATGACTCTTGGGATCTAGGCAAGACTTGTAGCAAGAGCGGGTCATAGGGATCGCCCGTGCGCATTCGATGCAAAAACTCCAATGGTACAAAAACGGGGAATTGCGATTCTCCGTCGATGGACGTTTGCACGGAATCAAGACTGAGACTCAAGGCTTCGCACAATTCTTTAGAATTGCGGATCGCGCGTTTCATAGCCATTTGCCATGACTGCGACTGTGAGGCTTGGGTCAATACGGTTGCCAATGGCAATACCCCCTAGGTTCGTTGGTTCATTTCGAGCGGGCGATGTTTCACTCGATACTCGTTGTACAAGACCAAGCCGGTCGCTGGAATAAACGGAAGGAAATAGTAGATGACTCGAAACAAGACAATCGCGGCAACAACAGAAGCCGACGTTTCATCAGGAAAGAATGAAAGCAGCACCGTTTCTAAAATCCCGTATCCGCCAGGAACATGCGTTAGAACCGTGATGATTTGCCCCGTCAAATAGGCGACCAAAACAGTCGAGAAGTTGATGTTAGGGTTTCCGGATGGGAGTAGCCAATAAAGAACGAGCGAAGCCAGCAGAAAATCCCCGGCAGAGACCATGAGCTGCATGGCCGAAAGCCGAAAGGGAGGCAATGTCACTGCAAAATCGCGGATGCGAATGGGTTTTCGATAAAAAGTACAAGCGAGAAGGTAGGACAGAATGCAAGCCAAGAATAGCCAACCCCATACATGGTGGTCTAAGATGAGTTTTTCACGGACATCTTCGGTCAGCTTGACCGGCAACCAAACGAATGCAACGCCAGCCAAAAGAAACAATCCGAGCCAAAACGTTGTCGCAAGGATCGTTACAAACGCAACGATTTCCAAGAGTGAAAACCCCCACGTGGAGTAGAGTCGATAGCGAACCGCGTTCCCACCTAGCAGCCAACCAAGGACATTGCCGTAAGAGTATCCCACGATGGCTCCGGTCATGATCTTCGACATCGGCAACGTTTTTCCGAGGTGACGAACTGCGATCCAATCATAGCCGGTCAAGATCAGATAGTTGAGCACGGTCAAAACAAGTGCAAAACCGATCTGAAAATAGGAGACGTTGGAAATGCCCTCCTGCACTTTTGCGAACGTGACGTCCGCTTTCTGAAGCTTCCATTTTACTAGCCAGAAAGCAACCAACATAATCGCGATGATCGCAGTGATTTTGGCAGATTCACCGAGTCGGCTAACAATTTGCGAGCCTGGGTTGGACGGCGCACTCTCGATGGCTGAAGACTTCTTTTCTAGGTCGTCGGGCGGGAAATGGGGCTGAATTGGGTTCAAGTACTTTGCCTATTGAACGGTGTATTGAAAATGAAATTTGGGAGAGCGAGGCTCCTGCCGAGCTGGCGTCGAAATGGTTCGGCAGGAGCCTCACCCTCCCGGATGATGAATTGTCGAGCAATGAAGTTTACAACGGTAAGCTACGCAATTTGCGTTCAGTTTGGTAGCCCTACGCGAAAACAACGATTCTAACGGTTTTTCCTGCCGATACGCAGTGGACGCCGTCATTTCGGTGAAACTAACGTCTCAATGGGAACCGCTCTGCGATGAAGCTACGTCACCATACTCTATCGACTCTATCGGTCGGATTTGGATTTGGCCTTTTGGCAAGTATGGCTTTTGGCCAGAACGCAACCGACATCGTCGTTCCAGGAACGGGAGTTCAATTGACGCAAGTTGGGGACGATTTCGAGGACGAAGGTTGGGATTTCATCCCCAACAACCCAAAGAGCTCCGAGGATATTGACGAAAAACAGCGAATGCCGATGGGAAAGTCCACCAATGGACGATGGTATGAGGGGGCCAAAAGGGGGCATCCCGACATCGTAAAACGCGTACCGACGCCGCAGGGTGGCCTTGAAGGAAGCGAAGGCTCATTGCTACTCAAGTCACTTCAGACTGGGGTTCCGAAAACACCCAGTTTTACAATGCACCAAGATGACTTCATCTGCAATGTCCAATATCGCCTAGGCGGTACCGTTCGAGTGGATCAATCGCCTAGCATGACAACTCGGGTCTATTTGCCCCCCATGGAGAAGTGGGAGAACAGAATTGGCCCCCATTTTGCTTTCCGCGCGGCCGTGGAAACCACCATACAAGAAACGAAATCGAAGTTTTTGTTTGCTTCGAAGCAGGAAAAGGAAGAGATCTATTGGCCGGGCTTGTTCATCCTCAGAGCCACACGCAACGAAAATGGCAAAGCGGTTTCGTATGCGCACTTTAGGATTCGAGCCGATAAACGGGGTGGGGATTTTATGGGGCCTGAAATCAAAACGATGGGATGGTGGACGCTCGGCATCTCCTTTACGCCAGATGGGCTCACTCACTACTTCGCCAAGCCAGGTGTCGATGAATTGACCCGCGAAGACTATCTGGCCTCGGCTATGCCGTACGGCTATCGATGCGAAGAGGTCCGTTCCTTCTTCTACAATGTGGTTAACGGAGACAACGGACGCGATTGGACAACGGACTGGATCATCGACGACCCCAAATTCTACGTTTCCAAGAACTCACGATTCGCAGTCAAGAAATAATATGCAAGTGTCGCCTTTTGCTCCGCAAAAGTGCGTTTGCGAAGTTGCGAAGCGCACTTTCGCAGAGCGAAAGGCGACAATGGAGCTAAGCTGCCGTAGGTGGACTTTCGGGTTCTGAAGTCTGAGGCGAAACGGATTTGCGTCCGTTTTTTCTTCGGGTAGGACGCACAACCTCAAGTGCAATGCAGTAATCCAAGTTGGGCCGAAAAATGGTTAGAAGCGCCAGTGGAATAAACCAAGCCATATAGAGACCTCCACCAAATCCATGCCAAAACTGGGTGGCGGCCATGATTGCCGAGGAACAACTCAGCAAGGTGGCAAGATTCTTTTGTGCTGGCCAAACCACAAACGAGAGGCTCAGCAGTACAAATAGAACGATGATGGGAATCCGCATGATCGGGTACCAGCCCAAGCCCCAGATTCCGTCCATGCCATTCATTGCAACCTGTTTTAACCCAAACATATAGCTGAGGTCCTGCAACAGGTTGTTGGGGTGCAAAAAAATCATGGCTAGCACCAATGCGAAAATCGAAACCGCAAACCCACCTGCAAATCGGCGGATTCCGCGCTGCCAATAAAAGCTGCACCAAAGCGGCAATAGCGAGAAGGGGTAGTAGACCACTCCCGCCGCACAGCCTAGGAAAAGACCTGCCACGAAGGGTTGTCGATACATCAGAATAGCCAGAAGCAGCAGAGCGCTCGGGACCACATGGTCAACCCGACCCGTCATGTGCGCGGTGCATGGAAGGAGTAGGTAGAACGTCACTGCTCCCACCCCGGTCTTGAAATTACCGAAATGCCAATAACCGATTGCCAAGACGCAAAAGACCAAGGTCAAATTGGCACCGATGGCCAATACCCTGGCCAAGCTAAGCGGCAGGTTGCGGCGAGGTGCATCGGAAGAATCCCCCACTGACGCAGGCATTTGCGGTGTGGTTGAAATCTGAGGCAATGCGCTCAATAGCACGTATCCTGGTCCGATCTCCGGGCTGCTTCGCCGCTGTTCGACCGGACTGCTGGTCGCGACGTTGACCATTAAATAAATGAGCAGTGAAGTGCCCAAAAAAAGCATCCCGCCGCTGCTCAAGTTTGGGTCTAGCAGCGGTCTGCGAACAATGGTTGTGTCCAGAAGCATCCGAGTTACGGTCAAGCCGGCGCAGATAAGTAGCCACACAAACCCCCAATACAGGAATTTTTCCGCGGGCCAAGACAAATCGACCTTTGCCACTTCCGTTGCTAATTCGCCGATTGGAGGGCCGGATTCCTGGCCGTTTTGAAGTGTGGCGACCTCTGGTATTGCATTTCGAAATGCTTTTTGCCGGCCTTCGTAAACCAGCATCATCCCCGGGGTAAAAGCCAGAACTAGCAAAATGTCCAGGTTTCGGAGCGACCAAAACCTGTGAAACATCAAGAACAAGCCGATCACCAAAAGTGTCGACAAGAAGACCCAAGTTGGGGGTTCTAGCCTGACATAATGGAATAGAAACTGGCTCATGGAGTGCTTAGGCGCTACGGCTCAGCTGTGTAAATAAGACGTCCTGTCGAAAACGTGGAACCTAATGTTTTTTGCAAAAAAGTACAAGGGTGCCGCGGTCAGCTCGCAATTCATGCGATTGCCTATTTCTCCCAAACCATTTTCGCAACTTTGTTTTAGCAGCTGTTGCAGGATGGCGAGATTTTTTTGGAAATGATTGCGGTAAATACCATCACCGAACGCGTTCTTTCATAATCCTGCGGTTTTCGCTGATTATGACGATGTTATCTTTTTTCTTGTTCCAAATTCGGAGTGTCCAACGTGTCGAGTTCTGACTTTCCCTTGAATGACCATTGTCGAAAGAGCGTATATCCCGCCTTGACTCAACCGAGTCAGTTCATGCCCACACTCGTCGAGGCAATTCAAGATGAATTGGCATTTTATAGCCATGATATCAATGGAAAAACGACGTATCTCAGTAAATCCTCAGTTCAGGTACTCAACCACAGTTCGGACCGGCGCTTGGAGCATCCATTTTGGGATTTTCTTACTGACGATCCTTGCAACGATTCCATTCGATCGCAGAAAGCAACTACCGAATCGACCTCCGTCATGGGGCGCATTTGCGAAATATTTGATTCGGAAGGCAATCGCTTGAAGCTGAAATACTGGCAGGTACCTATAGTCCATGATGGAATGATTATTGGTCAATCAGGCATTATTCGGCGGTTGAACGACGATTCGAACGACGGTGAAAGCCTTGGAACAAAGGAGCAAGAGGAGCTTATGGCCAAAGTTGGCATGTTGACCGAAGTCGAGCTGAATGTCATCGACATGGTGGTAGACGGACGAATGAACAAGGAAATGGCGGCGATCCTCAACGTTGCGGTTCGAACCATTGAATCGCGTCGTTCTAGAGCAATGGCCAAACTCAAAACCAAAACCATCTCTGAGCTCGTGCAAGTCTGGGTTCAATTTAGGCGAATACGAGCCGCTACCAAGCGTGGTTTGCCCCCGGAATCAGATCCCATTCATCCCAGCCTAATGAACCACCCGAGCCCAAGAAATCATTCGAATGCAATGAATCATTCGACCGCAATGAATAGTGGAACTCTGTGTGGCCCGTGTTAGTGCGGCCCGTGTTAGTGCTCTGTCTTTGACTCTTTTGAAACGTTAGGCTATTGCTCAAACCTCGACGACACCCAATTGATGAGCAAAAATGAAAGCCTTAGTAAAATCAAAAAGAGATATTGGACTCGAACTACAAGACGTTCCGTTTCCGACCATTGGAATTAACGATTGCTTGATTCGCGTTGAAAAAACGGGAATTTGCGGCACCGATCTGCATATTTATAATTGGGACGCGTGGGCTCAGAAAACCATCCCGGTCCCCATGGTTGTTGGCCACGAATTCGTTGGCGAGATCGTGGAGGTTGGGTCGAATGTGACCGATTTCTTTCCAGGCGAAATCGTATCAGGCGAGGGGCATGTGGTTTGCGGGCGCTGCCGCAATTGCTTGGCTGGCCGGAGGCATCTTTGTAAGGACACGCAAGGAGTCGGGGTGAATCGTACCGGTGCATTCGCCGAATACATCGCGTTGCCCATGACCAACGTCTGGCATCACAATCCAGCCATCGATCGAGAGATCGCCTCTATTTTCGATCCCCTTGGAAACGCTGTGCACACCGCACTCAGCTTCGATTGTTTGGGAGAAGATGTTCTGATTACGGGCGCTGGCCCGATTGGCTTGATGGCCACGGCTGTGGTCAGGCATGCTGGGGCTCGGCATATTGTGGTTTCGGATGTCAACCCTTTCCGGTTGGAGCTAGCCAAGCGAATGGGGGCTACGTTGGCAGTTGACGCACGGCACCGAACTATGGCAGACGTGCAGCAAGAACTCGGCATGCGAGAGGGATTTGACGTTGGGTTGGAAATGTCCGGGGCGGCCTCGGCCTTGCGAACCATGCTTGCCAATATGTGTCATGGAGGGAAGATCGCAATGCTGGGAATTCCGTCCGAACAGATCGCGATCGATTGGAATTTGGTTGTATTTAATATGCTGACCATCCGAGGAATCTACGGTCGCGAGATGTACGAAACTTGGTACAAAATGTCGGTTTTGTTGGACAGTGGCTTAGATATTTCGCCCGTGATTACTCATCGGTTTCACTATTCCGAGTTTGAAAAGGGTTTCGAAGCGATGCAACAGGGCCTGTCTGGAAAAGTCATTCTGGATTGGTCGAAGTAATCCCGCTGGCTCGTCCTGAGGTTCGTTCGGCTTTTCAATAAATACCGACCGCCCAGCCACGGAGCGCTGAGAATGTTTTCGTAGTTAAAAGCCGAAACTTCCGCAGGGTAAACCTGCGGGATTCTTTGTGACACGCCGCTTGTATGGTGGCGATTAGTGAGGAGTGTCCTAACCCAACCTATTTTGTGTACAATCCCCGGACAGTTTTTCGAGAGCGAACGCTTTATGCTCTCAATGCCACTTGCCACTACTTTGATTCGCTTACGCAAATAAATGACCGATAGAAAACTCTTGGTGACCGCTGCGCTACCTTACGCGAACGGGCACATCCATTTGGGGCACTTGGTCGAGTACATCCAGACCGACATTTGGGTGCGATTTCAAAGATTGCGTGGCAACCATTGCTTATTCGTGTGCGCCGATGATACGCATGGGACCGCCATCATGATTCGTGCTCGCCAGGAGGCGAGGCCCGAAGTCGAATTGATCGCAGATATGCAAGCGGCCCACGAACGCGACTTCGCCGGATTTGGAGTCTCATTTGATCACTACGGCAGCACGAACTCGCCCGAAAATTACGAACTCTGCAAAGAAATTTGGAATTCTTTGCGGACTGCGGACCTCATCGCGGAACGAGACGTCGAGCAACTCTTTGACCCCGTTGCAGGTACGTTTCTGGCCGACCGATTTGTCAAAGGGACTTGCCCAAATTGCAAAGCCGAAGATCAGTACGGCGACAATTGCAGCAAATGCAGTGCAACCTATTCGCCGACCGATTTGATCAATCCAGTCAGCACGCTCAGCGGAGCTACACCGATAACCAAATCTGCCAGCCATTTGTTTGTTCAGCTGGAAAAGCAGCACGCATTTCTAGAGCAATGGACGCAATCTGGAGAGCATCTGCAATCCGAGGTCACTAACTACCTGAAAGGGCATTTTCTAGGCAACCCACTTCGCGATTGGGACGTTTCACGACCGGCTCCTTACTTTGGTTTTGAAATCCCGGATAGCCCGGACAATTTCTGGTACGTCTGGTTCGATGCACCCATCGGCTACATCGCCTCGACATGGCAATGGTGCAAACGGAACAACGAATCGCTTGCAGACTGGTGGCGAAGCGACAAGACCGAAATACATCACTTCATCGGTAAGGACATCACGTACTTCCACACTCTGTTTTGGCCCGGGGTCCTAAAGGCAGCAGGCTACACACTCCCTAAATTCGTCCACATTCACGGATTCCTCACCGTCAATGGTGAGAAGATGTCCAAGAGCAAGGGGACGCAAATTCAAGCGAGCACGTATCTCAAGCATCTCGACCCCGCCTACCTCCGATATTACTACGCATCGAAACTCGGTCCGAAGCTCGATGATATCGACATGAATCTGACTGAGTTCATCAACAAGATCGATTCGGACTTGGTGGGCAAAGTCATTAACTTGGCCAGTCGAACGGCACGATTTGCGGAACCGTTGGGGCTTTCGATTGAGTATCCGCACGATGGTGGTTTGTTTGCTTCGGGTGCTGCTGCCGGAGAGCGAATCGCACAAGCTTACGACCAACTCGACTACTCTCGGGCCATGAGGCTGATCATGGAATTAGCCGACCAAGCCAATGCGTTCGTCGAAAACTCAGCTCCGTGGACGCTCAAGAAAGATCCAACCCAACAAGTGCGACTTCAAGAGGTCTGCACGATTGTCTTGAATCTCTTTCGCCAGCTTTGCGTTTATCTTTCTCCCGTTTTGCCACGGCTTGCTCAACAATGCGGTCAGCTATTGCAAGCTGAGATTCGGCGTTGGGACGATAGTCAAGAACACCTCGTCGGGACTAGTATTTCCAAATTCGAACACCTGTTACAACGTATCGCGCCAGAGAAAGTCCAAGCCATGATTGAAGAGAGCAAAGAAGCCGTGCCAGCCACAACAGAAACTGCGGCCACAACGCCATCAGTTCCACCCGCCGATTCGGGCGATGCATTGTTGCATGAGCCCCTCGCTCCAACCTGCACCATCGACGATTTCACCAAGGTTGATTTGAGAGTAGCTCGAATTCTCAAAGCAGAAGAAGTACCGGAGGCAAAGAAACTGGTCAAGCTAACGGTGAGTCTGGGCGGTGATAACACCCGAACGTTATTTGCTGGAATCAAAGCAGCCTACACCTTGGAACAACTCCAAGGCCGACTTGTTGTCATTGTAGCCAATCTGCAACCGCGACAGATGAAGTTTGGATTGAGCGAAGGCATGGTAACGGCGGCTGGCCCAGGTGGAACCGAAGTCTTCTTGCTCGGCATCGACTCCGGGGCGGTGCCAGGACAGCGAGTTCACTGAGAATGAGCCAAGGAGCTGAGCCACCAGCCGATGATCTCCCAGTGCGAAAGCAGTCTCGTGATCCATTGCATGGAATCACGCTTGAGATGATGGTCACACGGTTGGTGGACCGGCACGGCTGGCAGGAATTAGGCAGACAAATACCTATTCGTTGTTTTCAAATCGATCCAAGCGTGAAGTCGAGTCTGGTTTTTCTGCGAAAAACGCCATGGGCTCGCAAGCGTGTCGAGGATTGGTACGCCTACGATGCACGTCGGAAGCTGATGCCGGAAGAGTAGGGTATGAGTTCGCCTCTTGGCTTTAAATCGCGGCGGGTACCGCCGTGCCACATTGTCGCCTTTCGCTCCGCGAAAGTGCGCTGCTGCGACTCTTGTGGACGAGCGAGGCCCTTCGCTCGTTGGATTCAAAATCCTGAGCGAGGGCCTCGCTCAACCACATTAATTCACAGCCTTTCCGCGAAAGTGCTCTAAGCCAACGCACTTTTGCGGAGCAAAAGGCGACACTGGCCATTGCTTACTCCTTACCGCTTACCGCTTCGCATGCCTTGAGTACTCGCATCATGTTGCCTGACATGATTTTGTGAATGTCGGTTTCTGAATATCCCTTTCTCAAGAGCAGCTCCGTGATGGCTGGGTATTTGGAAACGTCCTCGAGTCCTTTGGGAAGCATATCAACGCCGTCAAAGTCACCTCCCAAACCCACGTGATCAATGCCTGCAGTCTTGGCAACGTGATCGATGTGTTCAATGACGATTGCAATATCGCCTGCCGTGCTTGGGTGAGCGGCTTTCCATTTCAGCATCGCGTTCTTGCCAGCATCGGTATCGCTGCCAAACTCCTTATCAATGGCTCGTCGGGCACCAAACATGTCTTTAAGATTCTTGGCGGATTCAGGCACCACAAAGCCGGAAAAGAAATTGATCATGACAAGTCCGCCGTTGTCTCCTACTCGGACCAAAATATCGTCAGGGACGTTTCTCGGATGGTCGGCAATCGCCATTGCCGAGGAATGCGAGAAGACAATGGGAGCCTTGGTGATATTCAACGCATCGGACATGGTGGCAGGCGACACGTGGGAAAGGTCCACAAGCATTCCCATCCGATTCATTTCTCGAACGACCTCTTCACCAAACGGAGAGAGCCCGTCGCTCTTCGACTGATCGGTGGCGGCGTCGGCCCAATCGAGCGTGTCTCCGTGCGTGAGCGTCATGTAGCGTGCACCTCGCGAAAACAGCTCCTTAAGCTTGCCGAGTGAATTTTCGATGGAGTGGCCCCCTTCGACCCCCATTAGCGATGCGATCTTACCCGCCTTGCGAATTCGCTCTACATCGCTCGAGGTCAAGGCGATTTCAAAGACATCGGGATACTTCTTGACCATCGCGTAGACGCAATCGATTTGTTCCATGGTGGTTTGGAAAGCGGTTCCAGCTTGGCGTGTCTTGGACGGGACGAAAACGGACCAAAACTGAGCACCTACGTTTCCTGTCCGAAGTCTTGGGATGTCCGTGTGCAGTTTTGGCTCGTTCCAAAGATCTATTTTTTCGAAACGAATGTCGTTTCGCTCGCGCGCAGCCCAGGGCAAATCGTTGTGCCCATCCCAAACGTATCCACTGGCGTGAATCTGGAGGGCTCTTTCTGAGATTTCAACGGGGGGCTCGTCTCCAAGAACGCAATGGCAATTAACAAGCGACTGAGTGGCTAAAAAAGCGACAAGCACAAAGGACTGGTACATCGTGTGGGGATCGTTTCGTTGCATGTGCGTTTGAAATCAACGGGAGGGCTAGGCTCCTGCCGAGCTTGGCCTCGCCATGGTTCGGCGGGAGCCTCACCCTCCCGAGTCATGAATTAGTACGACAAAGTCGCTGGTAACATGTCTAGAGGGGTGGCCTCGCCCTCCCACTTGAGAGCTCGGAATGAAAAGAGGCCGGGAGATTCTCCCAGCCTCTTACAAAATAATCAAACGGTTTGTGGCTTAGTTGCCTTAGGGAGCTGGATTTCCACGCCCGCCACCTCGAGCTGGTTGAGCTGGGAATTCGAACTTCTCACCCTTCATTTTCTCCATCTCTGCTTTTTGACCCGCAGTCAAGATAGCCATGGTTTTTTCTTCGCTTTCCTTCTGTAATTTATCCCTTACCTCGCGGAAATCGGCACCCGGAGTCATGGCTGCTCGCATTTCTTCACCGGCACTAGTTTGTAGTGCGGAAACTTTGGCTTTTTGATCTGCCGTGATTTTTAGGCGTGCCGCAACGGTCTTGCTGCTAAACGACCCAACTCCGTCTTTTTGAATATGCAATCCTACCAGCCGATCCATTTGGATTGGATCCAAAATATCACTCAGCTTATCCTCGGATTTGTTGCGCAGCTCAGTCATGGCTTCTCGCATCTTTTCCATGTCAAATCCGCCTGGGCCTCCTGCGCCACGTCCCCCCGCTCCACGTCCGGCGGGACCACCAGCACCTCCGCCAGGTCCACCTGCACCGCCAGGCCCACCAGCACCACCTCCAGGCCCTCCTGCACCTCGGCCGCCAGCACCACCAAACATCGAAGTCATCTGAGTTCGCATTTCTTCAGCCATTTCCTTTGCGGCTTCGTCTAACTCTTTCGCTTGGGTTTCATCTACCTTGAGCTCTTCACGGACTTCTTTGAGTGCAACCAGTGCAGCCATACCCCCGCCGCCGCCGAAGCCTCCCATGCCGCCACCGCCGAAACCTCGACCCCCACCACCGCCGGGGCCGCCACCGCCGCCAGGGCCACCGCCACCGGTCCCACGAGCTGGACGATCACCCCCTCCTTGGCCAAATGTGCAGGGAACAGCAACCGCTACGAGGCAGCCGACGAGTAAGAAATTTGACAACGCACGACTGATTCGCATTTTGGTTAACCTCAGGAGAGATAAACGTGAAGAGAGACGGACCTGGCACCCAGAGCCTTGGCCAATTCTCCTTGTAACACGCTTTAATCGTGTACGTTTCGCCAACGCAAAGAAATTTTCAAAAAGTTGAAAATATTTTTAGAAAAGCAGCCGATTGTCTCGGTCGCGTTTTGTGGACGAGCGAGGCCCATCGCTCGTTTTGTTCTTACCAAACCTGAGCGAGGGCCTCGCTCAGCTACGCTAAGGCGAACAGCAAATTGATATCGAACTCTATTTCTTGACTTGGAAGTCGAGTTGGTTTTGACCAAATTTGCGAGCTTTCATGTCTTCCACCGTGAGCCGCAATTGATAGTTCCCTGGCACAATCTGCTGCGGCATGTAGATTTTGTAGACGATGAAGTAGTCTCGACGATGGTTTTGGCAAATCTCAGGCTCCATGGGGAGCAATTGGTCTGCCACTTTCCGCCCTTGCGAGTCGATGATTTCATAGCTCCCCTGCAGTTGCGATTCGTAACCCTCTTTGACCTTGTTTGCCGCTACATTTTCAATTTCGCAATAAAGCAGCAATTCCTGGTCCGCTTGAAATTGATATTTAGGGAACTTGGTGATAACACCGTACCGTTCCACTTCCGTGCAAAAAGCTACTGACTTGACTTCGAGGTTGCTGACCGCCGCCAAATGACTGGTGGCTTCGCGCTGGCTGTTCATCACTAACGACCAATGCCGAGATCGTACGGGCATGGCATCCGGATTGCTGGCTTCGTACAGCGCGAGCATTTGGTAATGGAAATAGTCCTTTTCGCTGTTGGACAACTTGTCGATCGGTCGCATTGCATCGTCCAGCCTTCGTTGGCTGACATAAAGCATTCTTAAAGTGACCTCCTGACTGATTCGAAGACTGTCATCGCTGGCGGGTGCCTCTTTGATTTGCTTTTCTAGTTGCTCAACGGCTTGATTCAGTGACACTCGCCACGAAGTTGGACTTGTTGATGGAAGCGAGGTTCCCGATGGAATCGGCATCGATGGATTCGAAGCCGCAACCGAACTCGAAACTACCGGAAGGACAGCCGAAGCCGGAACGATGTTGTTCGTGTTTTTCGCGATTAATTCAGATCGATCGACCGCAGGCGGCGTCATGGCGACAGCCTTGGTTGCAGTTGCTCCATTCGAAACAGAATGTGTGGCCAGCGCAGTTGTTACGCTCTCGGAATCCGAGCCAACTGAGTCGGTCACCCGAATCGAAAATTTGCTCTTGCCTTGGTCTTTTGCAAATGTTTCTTGAGGTTCAACCTTGCCAATATCTGTTCTCTGGCTATTTTCATCCGACATTGTGCGTGTCTCTCGGCCGGCCGATCGAGCTTCTCGCAGAACGGCTTGCAATTGGTTTAACAAGCGGTCGCGATAAGCCGCAGGCAAAGGCGCAAGTGCGCCCTCGATGTCGATTTCTTGATGGGCTGAGCTAAGGACTGAGGACGGATAGCCGTCGTTTGAATTCGGGCCGTCGTTTGAATTCGGGCTGTCACTTGACGTTCCATAATCCACAACGGCAGTCTGCTTCCTAGCCGAATTGCGATCTCTAAAGCTTGAACTCAGGTCACCGAGCGGGCTGATCGTTTTTTCCCGGCGGGCTGGTGTTTTGAAATCGCTGATGTTGGGTCGCGGTACACGGCTTGTGGGCGATTGTGGCAAAGCCCAATCATCTTGCTCCGCCATCATTCTGGTAAGCTCTTCATCGCGAGCGCGGAACCCCATCTGTTGGCAACCGGCAAAGCAAACCGTGCAGACGAAAAGCGAGGCGATCGCAACTTTTAGCAGCCCTTGCTTGTCAAGTGCCCCGCTAAGGAGACGGCCAAGAAAATGGTTCTCTAGACGGATTTGGATTCGCTCGTTCGACGTCATGGAATAATCTACCCGGAGTTACGATGCAACTGAATGAACTTCGACGTTGGAACTGGCTTTTGGGTCTACCGCAAGCACTTCGTAGGCTAATGACATGTAGTCCTCGGAACCATGACTATTCGGGGCGTACGCAAAAATGGATTGTCCGAAACTTGGTGCTTCGGCCAATCGGATATTGCGTCGAATTTTGGTCTGAAAGAATTTGGCTTGTGCCCAGACAGGGCTTTGGGCGGCGCTCACTTGTAAGAATTCTTCGACGTCGCGACTTACCTCAGCGGCCAATCGCGTGCCTGATTCGTACATGCAAAGGACGATCCCCTCCAGCTTAAGAGTTGGATTCAGCCGTTTGGCCACTAGCTCGATCGTCTTGAGCAACTTGCTTAAACCATGCAACGCTAAAAAGTGCGGTTGCAGCGGCAAAAATACTTCGTCAACGGCTGTCAATGCGTTGAGTGTGAGCACCCCCAGCGATGGTGGGCAATCCAAAATCATGAAATCAAAATCCGAGTGATCCATCTCGATTTTGTCTTTCAAGATGACCTCGCGTCCAACTTCGCCCGCCAGTTCCATTTCGGCAGCAGCTAGATCCAGGCTGGCTGGCACGATGGCTAGATTCGGCAAAACCCATCGTCGCACGTGTTCCAGCAGGGCATCACCACACAGGAGATCGTAAATACTGATTTCATTGTCGTCGAGCGTTAGCCCGAAATGCAGTGACGCGTGCGCTTGCGGATCTAAGTCCAGGACGCAGACCTTTTGGCCGCATTGTGCAAGGCCCGCAGCTAGGTTGACGGCGGTGGTTGTCTTACCGACACCACCTTTTTGATTGAGAACAGCAATTTTTCGCATCGTCAAATGGTCTCTTTTGCGGGTTGAGTCTTGACGTCTGCCTTAATAAACCAAGAGGAACGGGAATCCCTGAGGAACAGTCTGTGTGGCAGATTCTTCCGGACATTAGCAAATGGCCGGGGCACAAATCCAGGGCAATGCAGCCCGCCGGTTGACAATTCCAGCAATTCGAACATCCTTTTGTCCTGATCCACCCAAAATTCGTTCCCCTTGGAAAGTCGTATCTTGTGAGAAAGTTCTTACTTGCTGGCAATTGGAAGATGAACCTGTTGCGTGACTCTTCGGTTGCCTTAGTTCACCAACTTATGGATCAGCTGCACAGCACTGGGAATGTGGAAGTCGCCGTTTGTCCGCCCAATGTTTATTTGCATGACGTCGGAGCGGCCTTGCGAGGCAGCCGAATCCATCTCGGTGCGCAAAACGTTTACCATGCTGGCGAAGGTGCTTTTACCGGTGAAGTCAGCTGTGCGATGCTCAAGGATTTGGGGTGCAACTATATTATTCTTGGGCACAGCGAGCGACGTGCGATTTTCGGTGAATCGGACTTGGACGTGAATACCAAGTTGCATGCAGTTTTGAAATCCGGCCTAACGCCAATAGTCTGTGTAGGCGAAACGCTAGCGCAACGCGAGGCGGGAGCGACCCAATCCATCGTTCGTGGCCAATGCACTCAATCCCTGGCTGGCTTGACGGGCGAGCAGATGGCTAAGACAGTTCTTGCATACGAACCTGTTTGGGCCATTGGAACCGGCAAAACAGCCACCCCTGGTCAAGCCGAAGAAGTCCATGCGGATATCCGGCAGTTGCTTCTGAACCTGTTTGACGCATCGGTCGCAAATTCGGTTGTGATTCAATACGGCGGTAGTGTCAAAGCTGACAACGCCAACGAACTCCTGAGCCAGCCGAACATCGATGGTGCTTTGGTCGGAGGCGCATCGCTAAAGGCGGAATCCTTCTTACCAATCGTTCAAGCCGCCATGAAAATAATGAAATAGGTTCGCATTCGCCCTGATCAAGCGATAAAATCAAGAGGGACTCTGCCGAGTTTGTCGCCTTTTGCTCCGCAAAAGTGCGTTAACTAGGCACACTTTCGCGGAGCGAAAGGCGACAATTAGCGACACGCGGCAGTATGCTGTGTGGCACGCTCAGAGCAAAGCGATGAGCGAAGTGTCGCAAATGTGTCCAGTGGCCCCCCACCACGCAAGCCGAATAACCAGCAGGAATGCAAGTCATGAAATGCAAGGTACTCTTACTCGTTTTTCTCGTTTCGCTGTGCAGCGTCGCGAACCCTTGCATTTTGAGGGCAGATCAATTTGAAATCCGGGGCGGAGGTTTTATCAGCGGCAAGCTCCTGAACGAGCCGTCCAGCCCCATTCTCAAGATCCTTACCAACGATGGCGTGGAAATTGAGATCGCAAGCGGCAAAATCAAGTCCATCGCGTTGATACCTGCCGACGTTGAGCAAGTGTACAAAACAGTTGCCGGCAAAGCAGACACCGTTGAGCTTCATCGAGCCATCAGCATGGACTTCAATCGTGATCAGAAAGCACTTTCTTATGCACACCGAGAACGGGTCGTTGAACTCGACCCGAGCGATGAAAACTGGAAAGCGCTCGGCGAACATGCCCAAAATAAATTGACCGGAGAATGGGAGCCGCGAGATGTTTTGTTTAAGAGAAAGGGTATGGTGTCCTTGGGCTCCAAAGGGTGGGTCACGCCACAATCCAAAGCTATAACGGATAGTGATTCGAAACAGGAAAAGGATGCAGCCAAGGTCAGAAGTCTGATCGACCTAAATCTAAAAAGCCTAAGCGATCCAAGTCCAAAGAGGGTCAAAGCAGCTGAGTTCTTTAACCTGCTAAGCAACGGGCCGGCATTTTACGAAGCCCACAAATTGGACCATAAATTCGCGATCAAGCATCTTTCTGATTTGCTAAAAAAGGACACAGCCCCCGGCCGAACCGACATGTTCATGGCGATCTTGGCCGCAATGCCAGGCAACTCAGCCAGCCCGGTCTTCGTTGACATCGCCATGAACTCACAGAACTCCGATCTGGTCAGTCAAGCCTTAGAGTTGTTGGCAGGAAACGAGTTGAGCCGAGAGTTCGCGTTCCAACAATTTTTAAACGTGATTAGAAACGATAAGTCCAAGCCCCCAGCGGTGGATCGGGCCGGTAGTAACATACAAGCTTTCGCCGATCAACGAGCCATCCCAACGTTAATCGACAGGCTGCTGACCAAGGTCACTCGGACAACAGTTACGCCAACTCCCACCACCCAAACTTCGGATGGTGGTATCTCGATGGGCGGCCCCAAAGTCAACAAAGAAGAGGCCCTGTACAAACATCAGACAGTCCTAAGTGCACTTGTTGGTTTGGCCGACGGGGCGAACTTCCAGTATGACCAAGTTCAATGGCGACTCTGGTACGCCAATACCTTTTCCAAGTCCAACCTGGATCTGCGACGGGACGAGTGAAGGTTGCAGTTCTTGAGTATCTAAGCGGCGGCGGACTGCAAAACGACGTCAACTCGTCGTCTCTATTCAATGAAGGACTGGCGATGCTCACTGCATTAGCCACCGACTTGTCGCAGTGCGGACACGAGGTGCATACTTGCGCTAGTGTCGCCTTTCGCTCCGCGAAAGAGGCGCAGGCCGCTGCTTTCGCGCAGCCCGCTGCTTTCGCGCAAGCCGCTGCTTTGGCGGAGCGAAAGGCGACATTAACCGTCCACCCAATCGATCCCGACAACGACAAATACTCATGGATGGATCGATGGATCGAGGTTGCGTTGCAGTGCGATCGAACCATTGTGATCGCGCCTGAGATTCATCAGCAACTGGAAGACATTGTGGCTAAGCTCCGACTATCAGGCGCCACCGTAGTCGCTTCGTCAGGAGCTTTTCTTAAAGCCGCGAGCTGCAAACTGGCGACGGCGAATTTCTTCAAGAAGTCTCAAGTTCCGCATCCAGCGACGCTTTCGCTTTCGAGATACCTAACGTCAATAGACAAGCTTGACGATAGCAAGCCCGCATCCGCCGTAACACTCAAACGTCGCGACGGAGCAGGTTGTGTCGACATGAAAGTTTTCGCCAACCAACGGAGACTGACCGAGTGGCTAGAGGACCAAGAATCCCAAAAGGTATTCGGTGATGAATGGATCGTTCAAGAATGGCTCTCAGGCAAAAGTGCGAGTATGGCGCTCATTGCAGGTGATGATTGGACGCTTCTGGGTGCCGTCCATCAACGCATCGAATTGGCCAATTCCTTAGATCAACGTGGGGTTTCTGAGGTTTCGTATTTGGGTGGAACGGGGCCTGTATCGGGTGTGTCCGTAGAACAACTGGAGAATCTGGCCAGCCAAGTTCGCGAAGCACTTCCGCCGGGAGCCACGGGCTGGATTGGGATCGATTTTCTTGTTCCGGATGAATCGGCTGGATCGAAGGACCTAATCGCTATTGAAGTCAATCCGCGATTGACGACGAGTTATCTCGGGTATCGCAAATGGTATGGCCACACCCTGGCGGACGCACTTTTGGGCAACGTGAGTCACTCTGATTTGAAACTCGGAATGAATCAACAGCGGATGGAATTCGAGGCGGCGTAATTCACAACCTGATGCGTAAGGATCAACGCGGCAGTTATTGTCGTGGGGGGGGGGGCGGGCCCGGGGTGGGGGGGGGGGGG